>JAFADH010000083.1 GCA_023424995.1 Bacillota bacterium
GGTTTTCATATGATCAGAAGTTATTAGAGCGTCTTGCTATTAAAGCTGAGCAGGGCACCGAATACCTTTCCACAGAATCCATCAGGAGCATCATAAGAGCGTTGAAGACCGTATCCGGTATTATGAATGAAATGGACGGCAGTGAAGCGATATTAATTGCTCATGCGGATCCGGGCCTTGGTAACATGATTTGGACAAGCGGGAGAACGGGGTTAATCGATTGGTCACTGGCCGGATATGCGCATTCATACATGGACCTTGGCGGTCTCATGGGAGCGACATCAGATCGGGAAGAGCAAAAGGTTTTGCTTAAAGGATGGGAGAGCATTCGCGGAAAAGCAGACCGTCGATATCTGGATGCTTATTTTTCGCTTAGTGTGCTGCTCTTTGTCTGCTGCCAGCATACACGAGCCAAGGAATGGAGTGATTGGTTTCCGGCAGCGCTTAAGCGTTGGCAGGAGACAATCTTTGATCCATTATCCTCGGGATGTCTGATACCCTGTATCTTAGGATAGTATCCTAAAGGAAGCATAGACCTTTATTCCGATGTAAAATGAAAATCATATTGGTGGTGACAGATTTGGACTTATATCATTATTTTGATAAAACAATCGGTGCATTTTTAAACTTAACAGATTTAACTGTTAATGAAGCCGAAAACATTATGAAAACTATTAAAGATACAAAACCGCATGTTCAATGTGCAAAACGGCATCCCACATATGTAGAGGACCGATTGTATTATGAAGAAATATTAGCAACAGAGTTTACAAAAAAAGGCGGTATTGTCAAACGAAAAGCGCCGCATTATATGGTAGTTGAGCACTCTCCGTGGCTGGCCACATGGTATGACAATAGTGATTTTATTAAAATATCTATAGAGGAATTTGATTTAAGAACGATTTCTTTTACATACGGAGATTCCCATCCCGTATTCAGTCCCAGAGTAAATAAAATGGATGATAAGGAATATCGCCGCAAGCTTTATACCTATGATGAAATACTTGAACTTATTGCCAAATATGGACTTCCGCAAGACTGGAATAATGATGGTGCATATGGCCCGGAAAGATATATTGAAGCACAAATATGGTGTGACGATACGATTGATATATACCGAAACAGGCAGTATTGATATGGCGCCATAGGCATAATGCAAGGCCGGTAAATTCCAATGTATCAATTAGATAATAGGAATTCCGCTTTGAGAAGTGTTAAATGAAAATCAAGTTTATGTCATTATTGCTCCTGATAAGGTTAATGCAATAACACCTGTGACAGACGGCATTGGAACCGTTACAGCATCTGTGCTTAAAGCATACCATTCAAAGCGCAATGAAAACCCGGTGCAATACAGGCCGTTCATGGGCTAATCAGTTGCTGCATAGATGCCGCGGAATAAAAGAAAACGAGGTGATAATGGTGGCAAAAATACTTGTCGTTGATGATGATATAAATATCCGTGAGCTTATCAGGCTGTTTTTAAGCAATGACGGCTTTGATGTTATGGAGGCCGAGGACGGAAAAGCCGCGCTTAAGCTACTCGAAAAAACTATGGTTGATATGGCTATATTGGATATCATGATGCCTAACATCGACGGTTATGAACTGTGTAAGGAAATACGTGAAGGCTACGATATTCCTGTACTCATGCTTACTGTAATGAACGCAACCGAGCAAAAAGTCAAGGGCTTTTCACTTGGTGCGGATGATTATATGGTTAAGCCTTTTGATCCTGTGGAATTAGCCGCAAGGGTAAAGGTGCTGCTGAAAAGATATAAAATAAATGCTTTACAAGTGATAGCCCTTGGAAATGTTACAGTAAATAAGAAAACCCATGAGGTTTTTCTTAGAGACCGGCGAATAAACCTCCCATTAAAAGAGTTTGAGCTTCTTTATAAATTGGCGTGTAACTTAGGGCAGACAATATCCCGTGAACGTCTTATAGAATCTTTATGGGGTTATGATTTTGATGGCAATGAACGCACCCTTGACGTTCATATCGGAAAACTCCGTGAGCGATTCCCCGAAAACATCAGCGCATTTAAGATTGTCACAGCGCGAGGAATTGGGTACAGAATTGAGGAAGCATTATGAGAGTATTAAAGACACTTGGTTTTATCGGAGCAGTCTTAGCCTTAATTGTGGTTTGCTTTTCAATACCAGCTTTATGTACACCTGCGCTTTATACACGTTTAGGTATATCTATGCCTGATTTGCCTGCTTATCTTATTGACGCTGTGTTGGGCCTGTTGCTCCTGGTGTTGGCTGCCGCCATGATTCGTCAATATTCCGTATCACGCGCGGAGCAGCTCCCTGTAATGCTGAAAGAAGGAGTATTTGAGTCCGTCATAAAGGCCATAGAAAAGATTTCTAAAGGTGAGTTTAATATAGAATTAAGTCATCCTAAAACGCGAAATGAGGTAGAAAAACTTTCCGGGGAATTAACGAATGCAATCAACAAAATGGCGATGGAGCTTAAAAAGGTAGATGAAATGCGGCGAATGTTTATATCTGACGTATCTCACGAAATCCAATCACCGCTTACGTCTATTCGAGGGTTCGCTAAGGCTTTACGCATTGGGACTATCGGCGATGAGGAAAGATTGCGGTATCTTACTATCATAGAGGACGAAAGTCTTCGGCTCAGCAGGCTGAGCGACAATTTGCTTCGGCTGGCTTCGCTGGAAGCGGAAGTAACCGAATGCAATCCTGCCCCTTATCGGCTGGACAGTCAAATTGTTGATATGATACTCTCTTGCGAACCGTTGTGGCGGGAAAAGGAACTTGTAGTGGAAACAGAGCTTGACAAAGTGACCGTCACGGCTGATAAGGAATTATTAAGTCATGTGTGGCTCAATTTGTTGTATAACAGTATTAAATTTACGCCGAATGGCGGGAAAATCATCTTATATCTGTATGAGCTTACAGATAAGGTAGAATTTAAGATAGTTGATACAGGTACGGGTATCACTGATGATGATAAAAAGCGCATATTTGAACGTTTTTATAAATCGGACAAATCACGAAATCGCTCCAATCAAGGCAGCGGGCTTGGCCTTACCATATCCAGTCAAATTATCAAACTACACAAAGGCGGTATTCATGCAGAGGACAATCAACCGTCAGGAACCATCTTCATCGTGACCTTGCCGAAATAATTATAAAATATAGGGTGATCAAAGAACCGGCTTTCATTTTGGAGCCGGTTCTTTCTCTTTAAACTATTTTTAAATTAGTGAGATATCATAGGCTTATAAAAGATTGGAGGGCTTGTTATGGTATTGAACGTGAATCAATTAACAAAAAAATATGGTAAGTATACTGCTGTGGATAATATTTCCTTTTCCCTGGAAAAAGGCACAATTACCGGCTTAATCGGCCCAAATGGCGCTGGAAAAACCACAACAATTAAATGCTTGACCGGCCTGCTAAGGCCGACGCAGGGGACAGTTTCCATTTTAGGAAAGGAGATAAGCCATATTGAAACAAGAGCACACATTGCGTATATACCCGAAATGCCGGATATATATCCAATGCTTACCGTATGGGAGCATATGAAATTTATTGCGTATGCTTTTGGCCTTAATAATTGGAAAGAACAGGCTAAATCTTTGCTTGTGCAATTTGATCTATCAGAAAAGAAAAATGAGCTTTGCAAAAATCTTTCCAAAGGTATGACACAAAAGGTATCGATTTTGTGCGGACTTTTGCACAATCCACAAATTATCTTCGTGGATGAACCTATGATCGGGCTCGACCCTAAAGCAATTCGAGAACTCAAAAAGATATTCTGTGAGTTGAAAGAAGAAGGGAAAACCGTGCTTATAAGTACGCATTTGTTGGATAATGCCGAGAGCTTTTGCGACAGCGTAATTATAATGAAAAAAGGAAAAGCCATTTGGACAGGTGCTGTCGATAAGTTAAAAAGCGAGTTTGGGCATAGCCAGCAAACCAGTTTAGAGGACGTATTTCTGGAGGTGACGGATGATGCTTCGATCCAATAGAAGGGACGGTATAAAAGCTCTTATTTACAAGAGTGTGATGGGAATTAAGAATAAGATTTATGAAACTCTAAAGAAGCCGTATAAGCTCATTGGGCTTGCAATAAAGGCAGTTCTTCCGCTTATGCTTTTTCCCGTATTGAATACAGCGGTAGAGCAAGAGCTTCCAATTCCCTTAGAGTGGGCTTTTGTAATAATACCGCTGGCTTTATTTGCGGTGAATTGCTATTGGCTTTTCAAACGTGTTCGCAATGCTCAATTTTCTTTGGCAGATGTAAATTTATTGTTTACCTCACCTATGCCAAAAAGCTTTATGTATATGTGGTCTATGTTGAAAATGGTTCTATTTACACTTCTCGCGGTAACAGCACTTGCATTTGCTCCTGCCGTACCTTTACCAATACGCGCAACAGGACTGACACTGGCGCTTTTAACTTTAGGAACACAAATATTCAGATGTGTTTTGTATTCCAAGGACTTCTTTGAGGATGCAGCCAATACCGCCGTTCAAGGTAAATTAATAAAAGAGGCCATATCAAATCGGGATATTGAAGCATTAAGCAGATTACGTCCTGTTATGAGCGTAGATGAAAATAAAACGGTCAGCATCAGAGGCAGATACAAATATGCAACGGCCTTTTTGTGGAAAGCTATTTTGGCTAATAAAAGAAAGAAGGATGGTTTGCTGATTAAAATTCTTAAAATAACAGGCTTTGCAGCTGCTTGCATTACTTTGGGATTTTTCACACAGGGAAAGACATTGCTTGAATTGGTATTGCCTGTCTTTATCATTGGGAATGTATTGCAAGCAGTAAGCTCATCTTTATTTTCAGGAGTTGAATATGAGCTGAAAAAGAGTTATGTATTTTTACTTCCGGGGAGCTTTCGCGGGAAAGTGCTTGCACTTAACTTAATTCCAATGGCAAAGACCGTCGTGATGAACACAGCAGTCGCCATATCCTTGCTTGTCATTGCAATTCAACCTGTGATCCATTGCGTTATTCTCTGGCTTGCGCTCTGCAGTATGACCGTAACGAACCTTTATTCAATTATATTGATTAAAAGTCTTTTTTCAAGGCAGGCGAATAAAAACGTATTGTTTAAGTTAGCAGAGGGTCTGAATGAATTGGTGACTCAAATGCCTGCTTTTGCAATTGCTTATATGAGTTATCTTGTCATGGCTGAAATTGTGGTATCGCTGCTTGTATTCGCAATGTGTAATCTGCTGCTTTTGGGATTGACTATATCTTTCAGTGAACATGCTTTCAGCAATCTGGAAATCTTATAAGTTATGTCTTATTTCATAGAACCCACCATCAATCAAAGCCGGTTGATGGTGGGATTGTTTTATGGTAGGATGGCGTATAGATATTATCTAAATTTGGGGAGGTTAGAATGGAAATTATTATTCGCAAAATTGAAGAAAAGGATTATCTTGAGGTATTATCTTTATGGAATAATGAGCTTGGCAACCTTCGGGTGACCGCTGAAAATATTGCTACTCATTATGACAGAGTGAAAGATGATGAACGCTATAAAACATTTGTAGCATTGTTTGAAAATGAGGTTGGACTTGAAGTGGGATTTATTCACATTGTTGGACTTGCAGTAAAAAATGAAAAGCAAGGCAAAGGAATAGGAACAAAACTACTTCAGTATATAGAGGATTACGCCAGAGAAAAAGGGGTTTACCGTATTATTTTGAACAGCGGAATTAAACGAACAGAAGCCCATTTGTTTTATGAGCATAATAATTACGATAAAGGTTCTTGGTGTTTTGGTAAAACGCTTTGATATTTATAGTTTCTACATTTACCTCTTGACCCTTACCTTGCGTAAGACTGTATAATAAGCGTATACCACAAAGAAGGAAGTGCTTTTATGCTTATGAAAATTGGCGATGCTACTAATAAATTCGGTATTTCCCACCGTTCTCTGCATTATTGGGAAAGTGCGGGTATTTTGGAAAGCACCCGTGGTGAAAACGATTACCGTTTTTATGATGAAGAAAATATCCAAAAAATAAAACAAATTGTATTTCTGCGTAAGTTACGGCTGTCCATTCCCTCCATACAAGAGATTTTTACCTCTGAAAAATTTTCGAAGATTATTTCTGTGTTCATCGATCATTTGGATGAAACAAAGAAAGAAGCCGAACAACTAAACGCGCTGGGAACGGTGTTGCAGCAGCTGCTCAATATGCTCAAAGACAGTCAGGATATGGACAGCGTGTATCAATATCTTGATACGGCTCACAGCACAGAATCGGATGAACTAAAAAAGGCATTGAAAACAGTCATGTCAGAGCCGATGAGAGAAATTGCCGTGGAAACACCGCCGGAGCAGGTTATTGATATGACTGGGGTGGATTTGAAGCTTATATTGATGACGGAGAAAGATGTTGACAATACTACCGCCGTGGTCAGACAATGCTACGCGAACACGAAAGAAATGGACAAATTGCTCGAAAATTTTAATTTTAAATACCAGCTAAATATGGCCGACTGCGCACATTGCTATAAAATCATGCAAAATGGCGAGTGCATAGGTGCGGTGATATTAACACCTGTCGGTATGGAAGCAATGCTAATTCGCTATCTTGCGTATGGCGATCCTGATAACAATGTCTTTCTGTTCGAACTGTTGAAGCAAAAACACCCTGACATATTATGTTGGAATATTTACTTTCCCAACGATGCCGAAAATAATATAGAACATTTCTGTTTTGATTTTGAAAACAAAAAGCGTCAGTTTGCGGACGATAACGGATTCACATTCTATACGGACGCCCGCTGGAGCAGATTCATCAAAATGTTGAAACCCCATGACGAAGTTTATAACAGCAGCCGCTATCGTTTCGCCTTGTTGGACGGCTCCATGGATGGCGTTTCATTTCGGTTTTTCGGAACTGACAGGCTGGACTGGTATGACGGCAAAATGACGAATTGGAGCATTAACGACTGCGACTGCGGCAATGCTTTGATTTATACCTCATGGATGGGAAACAGTAAATTCTATGAAAATTCCATTGACAATAGTGATTTTCGTTTCACTGGTTTTAGCGGCAGCACATTCGACGACTGCTGGTTTACGGATTGTAAAATCATAAACAGCCACATACAAGGTATGACAATAGACGGAATCAACGTAAAAGACGCATTGGAATTTTATAAAAATCAGAACGGAGGGCATAAAAAATGAATCTGGCTGAAAAACAGATAATATCCGATCAATTGCAAAACACCGTAGTTGAAAAAACCATAGTAAAAGCGATTGTCAACCAAAATCCTCATACTTTTGTTTGGTTTGCACTGGAGCCAAGTCAGATGTTTTGTATACATGAAGCAAACAACTCGGTTGCATCAGGATATGAACCTCTTTTAACGGGACAGATAATTAAAAAAGCGAAAGTTGTCGGCGGAAGGCTATATATTTTTATCGCGGACAGGGCATTAAGCATTGATTTTACGCCGCAATATTATATGAAAAATTCCAAGCTGCCTAAAAGACACCAGCTTTTATTGATGCTGGACGACGGGGCATGTTTGTCGTTTACCGGTTCGCTCGGCGGAGCATTATTTTTCCTGGAAGTTGGAAATAACGGATGGGCGACAGAAGGAAGCTTTCCCTCTGTTTTAACCGATGATTTTTCCCTGGATTTCTTTTTGAATTTAATCAGACAAACTGAGTTGAAAAGCCTTTCTGCTAAAGCGTTTTTAGCAACCAAGAATCGCATTCCCGGATTGGATAATACAATTTTGCACGAAATTCTCTGGGAAGCCGGAGTAAACCCAAAAAGTAAAATGGTGTCCCTTGAGGAATCTGATTTTATCAGCATGTATAACGCCATTAAAAAAGTGTTTCCTGCGGTGATTACAGCCGGCGGGCTTGATGTGCAGAAAGATCTTTTCGGCTATATGGGCGGTTATATAACAAAAGTGAGTAAAAACACACTGGGCAAGCCTTGCGCCCGCTGTAGCGAGATAATTGCAAAGGAAGCGTACCTGGGAGGAGCGGTGTATTACTGCCCAAAATGTCAACCGCTTCACGTACCTGTGAAGGATAAGAAATAAATTGAAAAGCAGTGTTTCGGATGTGCTTTTTGCTTGTCCGAACGTTTTATTCATGGTCTCGTTAATGAGCATAATCCACAGAAAATCAACGGCATCTTTTTTGAACTGACTTTCTAATAATAAGTGAAGTAAAAGGATTTGAACCCTCGCGGTTTGGGTTCTTTTGTTTTTATTTTATTATAAAGTATCCATTGACATTGACCTTACGTCAACTGATATAATACATACAAAGAGGTAATTCGGTTTAATTTGATTAGAAAAACGGGCTGATAGGGGGGCAATCATGAGTAAAAAAACAGAACTGCGAAAGGTCAGTGAGGAAGCCATGCGCTTTATGCGAGGAAAGTATGTTTTGGATGAAGTGGGCGACGGCAAAGATGAATTGAAATTCCGCAAAGGCGGAAAAACAGTGCTGACTATCTACATACGCGAAGACCAATATGATTTTCTCGTTATTTTCGGAAAAGCAGAACGTGAATTATTTGAGGCGCGGCGCAATGAATTTCCACAGAAGATACAGGAAATTTACGATAACAGCAAAACATATCATGACGGCAAATGGATGTTTATTTCCGTTGCCGATTTACATACGCTCGAAGCTGTCAAGCAGCTTGTTTTGATTAAGAAAAAGCCTAATCGAAAGCCGTTTCCGAAAGAGCAGGCGGTTTATGCCAGTTGCGGACACCGTTGCGATTTGTGTGTGCATTATAACGGCGGAACAATCAGCGAGGAGTTCCGGGCGGAGTTGAAAGAGCGGCTGATACGTGTATACGCGGGAGGTGTAGGCGATGGAGGGGATTGGGGCGATGATATGGAGTTGTGTGATGGCTGTCATACAGGGGGATTAGATAAAGGCTTTAACTGTGATTCATTGAAATGTGCCGTGGAAAATAACGTTGATATATGCCAAAATTGTCATAAAAATCCTTGCGATAAGGCACATCATTTATATCAGGGTCTAAAACCTGAAATCCACACAAATACCATTGCTGCCGACGATGTTACATGGGTGATTCTGCCTTATGTGTATGAGCAATACGGAAATTAAGGAAGTTTTTAGTTTAGCATATTTTGACCTGACTTTTCGGATGATGATATGCCAGCAATCCTGATGTGGATATAAATCGAAGCGGAATGAACTATCATATCATTGCTCCGAAGAAAATTTATTATTACAGAATCCAGAGCAGGATAGAAAAAGCAAAATGCAAAACCCGAAAAGACAGCATCAAATTCGTTGACACGATCATAACCGCAAGCCCGGAATTTTTCGGAAACCGTTCGAAGGAGGAAGTCAAAGATTACTTTAATAGGGCGGTTGATTTTTATTTATCGCTGTAATATGTTTTCCGTGCACGGGAATTATCCCATGCACGGCGGGCTCTATTGTGTCTTTACTTAACTTTTTCTAATTTATCACGAATAAATTTTGCAAAGCTTTCATACATCGGAGCGAATTTACGGAGTTCATTTGCTATTGCGGTTCGCCGCTCTTTGTCCTGCAATGCCGCAAGCGTAACATTGAAATTCCCTTCGAGTTCATTCAACCGGTTTCCAATTTTTTGACCCCAATCCCAATTGTTCATCCTTTTATATTCATCATATATATCGGCTAATTCGGGAACGGTGTTTTTTATTTTATCAAGAAAATCATATGAAGTACCGCAAAAGTTTGTCGTCATATTACAGATATAGGTAGAATAATATTTCCACCCGTCAAATTGTTCTTCTGTCATGTTGTCAAATCTGCCATTTACGATGTCATCAGCCCAGTTAAGAAAAGCTCTTGGCCCGAAAGAACAACCGTATTTATCAGGTGATTCAAGCAACTCAGCAATGTGAGCGAGAGCGTTTATAAAAATCTGTCTGAATTTTGTTTCTTTTCTCTTCGCACCGATAAAAATCCAATCCTGTAAATCAATACGGAACCAACCATTCTGCATATTTTCTTCGTTTATATTTAATTTTGACGGTTGTCCATCTTCGTCGCTCATATATAGTAGAAATTTTCCGTTTTCCTCATATCCAACAATAGGAATATAGCAAGGGTTCGGCTGACGTTGCCTGATTATTACCGGTATACCTTTATCAATAAAAGCCTTAACTGTTTCAATATACATACCCTTGTTTGCGGCAATTTGTTCGGCGGTAATGTAGGAATATTCATATCCGATTTCGCCAAAAACATATTTTATAAGCTCGAGACCATCCCAGACACCTGAAAGGCTGCCGTTGTAATTTTCATATTGTTCTTTTTGCCCATATACCTGTACAAAATTGTCTCCGGATATTCCTGCAAAAAAACTGTACGAATACATTTCATTCGGTTCCACATATTCCATCAGCATTTTCATACAGGCGTTAAAATTATAGTTTTCACCATAATGATATGTGACCAACGGATGAAGATTCGTCAGGGTGTTATTGCTTTGTTTTATGACCATTTTAAGTTCTCCTTTTTTTAGATTATTTTTCTTTTCCGGCGAGACCGGATGAAGTTTAATTGATTTAAGCGTTACACTGTCAAATCCATAAGCAGCGGCTATTCTCACAGAATACTCATTAAAGGTGTTTCTGTCGATTTGCATATACGCAAAATTCGTACCGCAATATTTAATGTCACTGTTAATGATTACAACAAAATACTTTTCGCCGACAATCCATTTTATATTTGTATCTTCACCGAAAATAATATTATTAGGGGCGATATGTATATGTTCCATTCCGAAAACCGGTTCGCGTACTGTTATTTGCATATTATCATCTGGAAATCTGATGTCGATATAACCAACATCATGACAAATTCGCGTTTCCATTTTTTTATGAGGGATTTGATAGTCAACTTCAACCATGAACGGTATCTTGATTTTTTCTTTTGTCACAAGTTGCCGGGCAAGCAAATAACTGTGCAATTCGATTTCGCCCTTATCATTATAATCATAGAATTTATAATCAAAACTGACATTGCCGCCGTTTACCGCTCTCATGCCGATATAGTCCATAGTTTTCAAGTCAACCGATATAGCTTGCCCTATCGGATTAGCTTTTTCCATTTTCACCCATGTAATGTTTTCGACCGTTTGTTTTTCATCGTTATAGTGTGCGATATCTGCCAGCCGCTTTTTAATAGGCACAAAAATATCAATTTTTTGACGTAATTCGTCCGGCGATATAATGGTTTCGATTAATGGTTCATTACGCAGTGTGCCATCGTATGTATAATCAATTTCATAATATTTATTATCATCAAAGGATTTCAATATGTTTCGGAAAGACAAATGAATGTCTTCGTCCACATAAACGCTTGCAGCAGCAAACAGACCGCCCATAAAAACATGATCGGCAAACAGGCTTATGTTTTCAAAATCATTAGAGATTTTTACAATCATAATCTGTTCGTCGCCACTCTGCTGTTCAAACATAGTATGGCTGCCGGGGGTACCATAGTCGATATGATTATCGTTTATCCATTGCCAAAAAGCATCCGTATCGGATATGCCGTCTTTTTTAAGGCGAGAAGTTAATATACGCGTCCTGGGAAGCATGACAATCCGTATATCAAGAGGTTTTACTAATCTTTCATTTACCGCAGAAAGTTCAGTATAAGTAACAGGCTTTCGTTCTTTCAACACTTCAAGCTGTTTGTCCATTTCTTCGTAAAGTAGCGGCAGGGTAGAAATTTTGGTAATACCGTTTTTTAACATGGTTTGCAAGAATTCATTAACAATTCTTTTTAATTCGGATAATGCACTGACTTCCTCATCAATGGCATGAATTTGGTCTACGAATACCTCCACTACTATACTCATGTCTTCATTTTCATAAATACGGATGATATCTTTGATTGATATCTGCATTTTGCGCAGAATCAATATTTGTTTGATTCGCTCAACAGCATTTTTATCGTAATAACGGTATTTATTATTTTCCATACGAATCGGTTTTAAAATGCCGACATTTTCATAATACCTAAGTGTTTTCGATGAAATGCCGAACATTTTTGAAACGTCGGTTATGCACAGTAAATCCATTAAATTCACCTCCCGATTATCAGTCTATCACTTGCCCTAAGGGCAATGTCAATAACTTTTATAAAATGTTTTGTCGCAGATCTCGCTCCGGCCGTGGGCAGCGATAAATGCTTTCCCACAGTGGCGGCACATCCGCAAGGTTATGTCAGTTTGCTATACCGACACAACGTAAACCGTTTCGATCATCTGTTTTAGTGATACAAAATCCTCGCGCAGACGCTGAAAGCGGACAAAGTGATGCTTCCTACTATTTACCGCAAACATCAAAAGGGTCAGTCGCCTGAACACTTCGCTCTGGAAGATGAATTGATACAAGCAGAGGAACAGAAGGTAAACACGGCAAGGTTTCTTGAACTCATTCGAGAGTACACCGATATAACGGAACTGACCCGCTCCACGCTGACCGAGCTTGTTGACAAGGTAGTCATTCATGACGCAGAGGAAATTGACGGCAAGCGCACGCAAAGTTAGATATTTACTATCACTTTATTGGAATGATTAACACTGAGGCCGCCTGAACGGCGGCTTGGTTATATATAGTTGTACCCTGCCAGAAGACATATCTTCCGCCAAAAGGAAGGTATGTCTTTTTCTATGCAGTAAAATATGATATTATGGGTTCAAAGGTGATCACATCATAAAAATAAAGGCAACGGAGACGGTTCTCGTTGACAATTAATGATTTTTTGTTTGACATATGGTGGCAGCGGCAGTATAGAGAAGTATATATCAAATTTACATAAAGAGTAATTGTGCAAAGGTAGTACACGTAATGTAAAGCAAGATGCTTATAAATCTTATAATATATTAATGACAGGAGATATTTATTATGAATAGCAGTAAGGCTTTTGACGATGTAATACTTTACTTGGAAAGAATTATATTTGACGGCTGTGAAATTGATTATAACGAAATATCAAAAATTACGATGAGTCCTGCTGCCTTATTTCAGCGTATTTTTATTTTTGTATCGGGAATAAGCATTTCCGATTATGTAAGAAAACGCAGATTAACATTAGCCGGGCATGAGCTTAAAAATAATGATATTTCTGTTTTGGACGCAGCCATGAAATATGGTTTTCAGTCCCATTCCTCATTTACAAGAGCATTTAAAGAACACCATGGAATTACTCCATCGGAAGCAAGGATCAAATCTGCAAAACTAAATGATTATCTCCCGATCAATTTTTCAGAAATGAGATTTATAGGAGGGAAACGTATTATGGCAGAAATGAAAAAGATTATCTACAAGGAAGCGGACGAACGCTTAATGGTTGGTATGCATAGTGAAACCTCTTTTTCAAATGGAGGTAGTGTATGGCAGGAATTTTTTCAGAGTGATGTAATTAAAAAACTTAACATGCTGTCGGATTTCAAGTGCTGCGATGATATTGATGCAAATGATGGTATCGGCTTAATGTATAATTTTACCGATAAACAGAACTTCCATTGCATTATCGGCGATTTTGTACAGACCGAAGCCAAAATACCGGAAGGGTTGTTTGTGAAACATATCCCAAAAGGTTCAACCGCACAGGTTCAGATCGAAGGAAATAATATTGCGGATATACTTGATTCGGCATATTTATTGATTACTGAAGCCATTGAAAAAACCGGAGGAGTAATTGACTATGAAAATTTTTATTGGTGTGAAGTATATACGCATGAGCGTTATTGTGAGCCGCGAAATCGTGGTGAAAAAGTAACCATAGATTATATAATGCCTGTTAAAGAAAAATAAATAATCACAGATATGCAGTATGAGTACAAGGAAAACATCAGCATTTCATATGACCTAGCCTACTAATAAATTTGCAAAAATTTCATTTGCCTCTTGACTCTTCCTTTGGGGAAGCAATTATTATTGTGTTATAAAAAATATAGTTCCAAAGGAGAAATGAACTTATGGACAACTTAATAAAAATCAAAGATGTTTCGGACAAATACGACATAACAGCACGAACATTACGTTATTACGAGGATATGGAACTTATTAAAAGTGTGAGAAGAGATGGTTACGCATACAGGTTTTATGATGAAACTGCCATGAAAAGGCTTGAGCAGATACTTATTCTGCGCAAGCTCAATATCAGCATAAAGGATATTCAACGTATATTCAGCGCATCCGGTTCCGATGTCATTTTGGAGGTTCTCAGTAAAAAAGTGCAGAATATTGACGATGAGGTTGCGCTTTTACACGAATTGAAGGATATTGTGCTGGAGTTTATCCATCAAATTGAGAAGATAGATTTTAGCAGTGTTTCCGACGTGAAAATGCTTTATGATAAAGCAAAAGAAATTGAAACCCATCTGACAAACGTTGATTATATCGGCAAGCCGTCCAACGTGGGCCGCTTGCTGGAGGCTGCAGAAAAACTGGAACGGGAACCGGATATCCTAATCGTTGAAATGCCGCCCTGCCGCATGGTGACATCGGGGCTGCTGGCAGATGACAACGAGTTCAACCGATTCGACGCCATGTGGATGCGTCTTGGTTCACGTATCGCCGATAAGATAAATCCCCGCGATTTTATGTATCAGGATGAGAAATATAAAAAAAGTGTCTGGTTATTTTTAATCGAGGACTGGATGACCGAGGCCGACACCGAGGGATATAAAATTATCACGTTCGACGGCGGCCTGTTCGCGTCAGCGATTGCGGACAGTTGGGAATATAACGAATATGACCGCATATACAAGGGGATAAAGGCATGGCTCGCACGGCAGGAACATCTGGAACTTGATGAAGGATCCGAACGCCATCTGCTATACCATTTTGCGGGGCCCCACTCGACGCAGATGAAAGAATGGAATTACGGCAAGATTCGTTATTTTGTGCCGATTAAGGTTATAGGGGAATAATGAATTGTATAGATATCAAGCTCAATATCAAGCATTGGAATATGCAAACTCCGCCCTCTTTGTTCCTGAAAACTACCCGCTAAAGCAGAATATGGACGAAAGTTTCAGGGAGAGCTTTTAAGAATTAGTTGAGCTTGCGAAAGCCATGTATTTCGATATAGCGAAGGCTCTTGAAAAATATAGTATACCACTATTTGACGAAAAGGAATATAATAAAGATGTAAAAAGTCTGATGGGACAGGGCTTATTCATCATAAATCATGGGTTTCGTTCCACAGGGCGGTCGATGTATTATACGCGCTGTCATACTCGGGCGATATCGAAGGAGATGAAAAATCATGAACCGTATATTATTTAAAAGCCGTTCGGAGTTCAGGGAATGGCTCACAAAAAACGCACTTTCCGACGAGGGAGTATGGCTTGAATTCGGCAAAAAGGAGGGACCGGAAACATTAAAAGCAAGTGAAGCACTTGAAGAAGCATTATGCTTTGGCTGGATTGACGGTCAAATGCAGAGCGTTGATGAAAAATCATATGTCAAATACTTCAAACAGCGCAGCAAGATAAGCAACTGGTCGGAAAAAAACAAAAAACTTGTTGAGCAGCTAGAAGCAAAGGGGCTGATGACCGATTTCGGAAGAGTAAAGGTTGAATTTGCAAAACAAAACGGGCATTGGAATCCTCCAAAATCCGAACCGCTTACCGATGAGCAGCTGCAGCAATTCGATGATATGCTCAGATCCCACGAAAATGCCTATACCAATTTCATTAAAATGTCGCGTTCGTCTCGAAGAGCATACGCTGCTTCATACTTTTTCGGGGCGAAAACCGAAGCCGGCAAACAAAAGAGATTCAACACGATTATTGAACGCCTGAATTTGAATCTGAATCCAATGGAAAGCATGAAAAAAGAAATTTAAAAACTTAAGTAATGAGATAATATTATTTATACCACTATTTTTAAAATGCCTATTGACCTTTCAAGAGAACCCATCTAATCCACCGATGGCCAAGTAAAGACATCATCGTTATAGAGGTATGAGCATATTGGGAAAGTGCGGTTAAAAATCTTAATAAATCTGAATATCAAATATAGTTGAAAAATTATTAGTCCCTACTTGACAGCATCTTTTTTATCTTATTTTTCGTAAAGACATGGATTTCCGCTGAGAAGGAAGCTATGTCTTTCTTTGTATGGTAAAGTGTGGTATTATGGATTTAAAGTTTAGTACATCATGCGGACAAACAGGATTATGTGGGGATAATGAACGAATGATTATTGCCTATCATAATAATTTGGAGGGTTTTAATGATTGAATTAAGAAAAGTAGATTCAAATAATATCTGGAAAATAATTGAGTTATCAGTAAACAACGAACAATTACATCTTGTAGCAACAAATACGGAGAGCATATTAGAAGCATATACCACTATTACTTCAGGAGGTGTTGCATTACCATTTGGAATTTACAATGGGGATACCCCGGTTGGTTTTGTTATGTTTGGATATGATACAAATGGTGATGATGATGAACCTGATGTTGCTGCTGGCAACTACTGTATATGGCGTTTTATGATTGATAAAGCATATCAAAGACAGGGGTTAGGTAAAAAAGCGTTATATACATCAATTGAATATTTAAGAAGTGAACCACGTGGGCGGGCTGCATATTGTTGGCTTTCTTACGAGCCTGAAAATACGGGGGCAAAGGCACTTTATAATTCAATGGGCTTTTTTGAAAACGGAGAAATGTGTGGTGAAGAGATTGTAGCTGTTCTGAAGCTCTATGATTAATCTATATCGACCGATGCAAAATGTCCGACTGGCTTTTGTTTATGAATAAAATGCAGTTGAATATTAGGCTGGGTGAAGTTATGTTGCAGCATATTAAGGCGTGCAGTATTTATATTTTGAACAGGACATACTGTTGTCATAATCGGTATGCTATAGTCAGATAAAAAGGAGAAACTGTTCTATGAAAAAATTGAGTAAAAAATCCTTTGAAGAAATCTGTTTATGGATTCATCGAAATGCAAGGCAAATTGAATTAACTTTATGGCAGTATGAATTTGAAAATGGCAGCAAGGAAGCCGTTCTTTCGGCTTTATCATATTATCAGAATGATGACGGAGGGTTTGGTAACGCCTTAGAGCCCGATAGTTGGAATCCCAATTCCTCACCATATACCACGTTGAACGCAATCAATAAATTGAAAAATATTAATTTTACGGACACAAGTCACCCGATTATGCAAGGCATTATAAAATATCTTGGAAGCGGTAAGCATCGTGTTGAAAATGGCTGGCTATTCAGCATCCCGTCAAGCAACGAATATCCTCACGCGCCATGGTGGGCCTATGACCTGAAGGCTAACGAGTATGAACATACAGGCGTTACAGCCGGGATAGTATGCTTTGTGCTGCAATTTGCCGAAAAGGGATCCATTCTTTATAAACAAGCTTTTACATTTGCTAATAAATTGCTATCCAAATTCAAAGAGCCGGATAATATTGGCGACATGGGACTAACCGGGTTTTGTATGCTATTAGAAACGATCAAGCAGCTTGGATTAACGGATCAATTCGACATAGCATTTCTTTCCGCTGCCATAAAAAAGCATGTTGACGAAGCTATTATGCGGGATATCTCACAATGGGCAGATTATAGTGTCAGACCGTCTCAGTTCATCCTTTCACCGGATAGTCCATTCTATACAGGTAACGAAGATATTGTTCACAAAGAACTTGACTATCTCATTGAAACAAGACCCGAAAATGGTGTTTGGGGAATTACATGGCATTGGCATAATAATTATGAAAAATACCCCAAAGAATTTGCTATATCCGAAAATTGGTGGAAGGCAGATCTTGACATTGGCGCAATAGGCAAGTTAAAGTTCTTACGGAGCTTTAACAGGCTTGAATAAAACTCAAACCTGCTTCATTTTAACGAACGCGGGTAACAAGCATTATCTGTATTTAGAATAGCATAATCCATATTTCATGGAGGTATTTTTTAACCTGATTTCTTATAGTTATTATCAAATGAAGTCGATTTATGATAATCGACTTCATTCTTTTTATATGGTAGAATAAAATATATTCCAATTATTGGTGTAAGCTGATGTTATGGGTATAACGGGTTTATTTTATAATTTTTTTACGAAATTATTTTTTATCTAATTAATCTAATTAAGAAACCTCTTGACCATGACACCGTGTCGTACTTTATAATCTGTATAAAAAAAGAAATGAGGTCAATATACATGGAACTGCAGACAATAAGTCAAGTATCAAAGAATTATAAAATTTCCACCAGAATGCTGCGTTATTACGAACAAGTTGGGCTTATTAGCAGTTTACGGAAAGACGATTATGCATACAGAGTTTATGATGAGACGACTGTAAGGAAGCTTCAATTCATCATAATTCTGCGAAAATTGCGAATTTCTGTAAAGCAGATAAGCGATATTCTTAATAACCAGAACGCTTTAATGGCTGTCGAAATTTTTGAAAAGAATATTAAGGAGCTTGATGAAGAAATAACAGCGCTATCTACCGTTAAATCCATACTGTCACGCTTCGCAGAAGAATTAAGGGAAAAGGCCGATATACAATTACAGTTTGATTTATTAACCGATAAATCAGCCTTTTCAATTATTAATTCGATTTCTTTCTCTAAAAATCTTATTAGGGAAGGGTTATCAATGGATGAATTGAATAAAGCAGATGAAAGTCTATTAAGGTTGAAGGAAAAGTATATCAGGATAATATACCTGCCGCCCATGACTGTGGCAGAGGTGAATTTTTACGGTGAAGCATTTCTGCCGGGAGAAGAAAGCTATTTGTCGGATGAGGAGGATAAAGTATCACATATTCCGAATGGATTAACCTTGCCGGAACATTTTATTCCCGGATTAAATGCGGTTGACAGGTTAATACGAGATACCGATCTTGCTAAAATCAAGCCGGATTTCCGGCTTTTCGGTTTTTCGAATATCGGCGAGTTTGCAGATGACCCCGAGATGAAAAAGTATGGCGTGTTTTACGGCTTCGGCCGCTGGCTGACAATACCCGACGATATGGAGGTACCTTTTCCTTTTGTTAAGAAACATATAAGCGGCGGGCTATACTGTGCGTTTAATCATTCGCATGTTAATGGCGAGGATCAGGAATGGGAAGTTCTCAACCATTTTGTCACACATGATAATAAATATGAATTTGACTTCGGGCGGGAACCAAAATGTAATTATGGAATATTGGAAGAATATTTAAATTACATCAATTTATATAAATATCCATTTAAAGAAAAACCGCATATTCAAAAAGATTACATCATGCCGATTAAAGAAAGATCGTAGAAAATAAGCCATTTTCCATGTAGCATCTTTTTTTTGACCTGACTTAAAAAACCTTTGACATTGACACGATGTCAAGCCTTAGAATCATTACAAAGTATTGGGAAAGGAGGTTCCGTCATGGAATTACAAACGATCGGCCAGGATTCAAAAGCGTATGATATTTCATCAAGGATGCTGCGTTATTACGAACAAGTCGGACTCATAACATCGGAATCCAAAGGTGGGATGCGTTTGTCAATGAAGTGAAGGCAGACGGCCGGTTGGATTTATTGAATAAATTTCTGATAAAATTTTACGTAGGAGGTTCGTTATGAAAAAAATTATTGATATTGTTGTCAAACTGCCTAATAGCTGCGAAACATCCAAATTCCCGGCAAACTTCGCGTCGGTCTGGATGCACATTGAGGGATTGACTACTGAAGAACAGAACACTGAGGATCAGACAGACAGCTTATTCTGCGACAATCAACAGCCTAATGGCGACTGCTGCGGCAGATGCGGTAACGTTAACGTGACCAAGCCCAAGCTGGGAAAGCGCCAAGCGGACGTACATAATTTGTATGCTGTTGTATCCGGCATCGGTCTCATGCAGCTCGACCTGTCCAACGAGGAGCATCTTACGCCTTGGTGGGGACCGAACACCACAAAATTATTGGACGAATATGACGATTATGTAAAGTTTAGCATGGGCTTTGCCGGGTATTCATATGAGCGGTTCAACAAGACAGCGGATAAAACAGTAGTTTTCGACGCTATTAGGCACTCCATTGATGCCAACCGCCCCGTATTGATGAATTTTGGGACTTTCTACGACTGGTTTGCCATCACTGGCTACGACGACGAGAATGGCCGACTCTATGGTTATGATGTTTCACAGGATAATAGGGATATATTTCCTGCCGCCGAGGGATACGAGGATGGCATGTTCTACCTGAAGGGATGGTATGGGGAAATGACCGAGGCCGTCGTGGTTACGGGAAAAGCAGCACCCAGCGTTACCTACGACGATGTGTTCCGGCGTATGATTCATATTCTGGAAACCATGCAGGAAAAGGGGTTCTTCAAACGATCGGCGGAGTACCTCCGTAACGACGTCAACTTCGAGAATTATGATAACGGGAATTATTCAAAGCTGGCACAGCGTATTGACGGATTTATCGGTTTACCGATTGATCAGCGTGCCGTTACATCTTGGTGTTTCGATTATCTGACACGGGTGGAGGAATTAAAGGAAAAATGGCAGTTTTTCAAACGTATAAGCGCATTGTACAACAACACCCACGATATCTGCTGGATTGCATGGCGGATGGTGGGAGCATATGGCACCGCGCCCAAGGATGAATGCGTCAAAGCGCTGGCAAGCCCCATTGTACGCCGGGCTATTGCCGATATTATAGATATCGTGCGAAATAATGATGAATCGGTTTTGAGCTGTCTGCGGGAGATGATGGATTGAGATCATTGATGGCAAAGGATGGTTGCCGGCAGTTAGTTCCAGCAATTACCTTGTACGAAAATGATTATCATTTATATTCAAGTAAGGCATTAACCAAAGCTAATAAGCATAATACAAATCATATGCAGCATCTTTTTTGACCTAATTACTTTGCTTTTTAATTTTCCCTTAAAGCCTAAATTGATGATGATGAATGGGTACTCTACCTTGATTTGATGATTTTTCAGAAGGCGATTTTTAAGAAATTTTGAATTTTATTTAACCAGCTTTACTATTTAACTTCCGATATTCGGAGGGAGTTAAACTAGTCAATTTCTTAAATTGTCTCATAAAATGCACTTCATTGCGATATCCGCATAAATACGAGACTTCTCCGACTGACCAATCTGATTCAACCAAAAGCTCTTTCGCATAAGTAATGCGGCTTTCAATAACCTCCGACATGCAGGAGATGAAAAAGGTTTCTTTATAAATGTTTTGTAAATAGCCGCAGCTGATATGAAGCCTGCCTGCCATTACCTGTATTGACCAATTGTAATGAGGATTGCTATATATTTCACTTCTTAGCTTGATTAGTTCTTCATAAATTCTTGAATGCCAGGGGTGAAATGTTTTTACCTCCATCTGTTCCTTAGCCTTTATGAATAAAATATGAGTCAAATACTCGATGGTCTGCTCCTTATAAGGGTTGTTCGAATAAAATTCACTTGCCGTTTTTTGAATCAAATCGGCAAGATAATAATGATTTGAGATATATAATGGTGTATTCAATGGGATTTGGTATTGACTAAACAAAACCGGGTCAAGTTCAAGATGCATCCAGTCATTTTTGTATTCGGTTCCATTTGCTCTGTATTCATGAGGGTGATTCTTATCATAGATTATCAGAGTATTAGCAGGTGTAGTGATCTCTTCTTTGTTAATAACAAAAACTGCCGGAGATTTTACAAGCAGCAGAAGATACCATTCATACCCATTGGGACGATCAACAGTGAAGCTGTTATCATGTATCGTATTATAGCCCATACGCAGAATTTTAAGCATATCATTATCACCTTAGAATAAATCAGTTTTACCTCATTATATACTATTGATATTAAGATTGCAATTAATTATACTATAGTCAAAATGCGGACATTGATATTTAGCTGCAATATTATATTATATCAGTAGATATGAAAGCGGGATACCAATATGAAGAATATCATTGGCCGGCAATTATATAAGGGGGAGAAAAATGAATACGCGATTATTTCAAAATCACTTTGTACGCAAAGAAATTCCGCTCGATCCCATCTGGAGTTTCCATACCTTGAATCCGGAGGAGGAAATAAAGGATGAATTTAAAATGATTGTTCCAGGCTGCTGGGAGAGCAATCCTAAGCTGGCGTCCTATAAGGGAAAGGCAATGTATTCAAAGAAAGTAACCTTCGGCGGTAATATCCGCCTGGTGTTCAAGGGAGTCAGCCACACGGCATATGTCTATCTGGATAAGAAACAGGTTGCATATCATTACAATGCGTATACCGAATTTAGTGTATTATTACAGGAAATTCCGTATGGTGAGCATCTATTGGAGGTTAAGGTGGATAATTCCTTTCATAGTGAATCAGCTCTGCATATCAGCAATGATTATTATTCCTATGGTGGAATTACCCGTCCTATGGTGGTGGAAGAGATCGGTGAGATGTTTATTAAACATATCCACTTTATTCCGTATCAGGAAAATGGCAAATGGTATGCCTCTGTCAGCGCATCTGTAAGTAATCTTTTGAACGGGCCCCAAAAAGTAACGCTGCAGATTAAGGTGGGGGAGGATGTTGTTTCCTTTCATGATAAGGTGCTGTTACCCAATGTTGAAACACTTTTGGAAAGTACCTTTGAATTCCCCTCTGCAATTACATATACACTGGAAAATCCTAAATTGTATACAATGAATGCAGTATTACTATATAATAATAAAGCTGTGGATGATATCATAGACAGAGTAGGCTTTCGGGAAATTAAAGTAAGCGGGAAGGATATTCTGTTTAATGGAAAAAAAGTTATCATTAAAGGTGTAAACCGTCATGAAGACTATGCGGAATTTGGATGTGCCATTCCCATTGAAGCGATGTATCGTGACATTGAAATAATAAAATCATTAGGTGCCAATTGCATTCGTACCTGCCATTATCCCAACGATGAGCGTTTTCTTGATTTGTGCGATGAAAATGGAATCCTTGTGTGGGAAGAGGCGCATGCAAGAGGATTAAGCGAAGAACAGATGAGGCACAAAAACTTTGAAAAACAAAGTGCAGATTGTATTAGAGAAATGATTGAAAACCACGTAAACCATCCATCTATCTATGTATGGGGGATTTTAAATGAATGTGTCAGCAATACAGAATTTGGAAGATCCTGCTATGCCAAACAGTTCGAACTTATAAAGCAGCTGGATTCCAGCCGTCCGGTATCTTTTGCAAATCTCAGCCAGCATATAGGGTCAGATTTGTGCATGGATCTGGTTGATATTGTATCTTTTAATATTTATCCGGGGTGGTATCATGATACACCGGTAAAAGAGTTCCTGGAAACCCTTAAAAATTATGTTGATAGTTCGGAGGGTGCAGGAAAACCATTGCTGATCAGTGAAATAGGAGCGGGTGCAATCTATGGTTTTCGGAGTAATAACCTGGAGAAATGGTCCGAAGAATACCAGCATAATATTTTAACAGAACAATTAACTTCCATATTATCCGATGAAGAATTGACCGGTGTTATTATCTGGCAATATGCAGACTGCAGGGTAGACAAGGGATGGTTTCATTCAAGGCCAAAGTGTCAGAATAATAAGGGAATAGTAGATATTTATCGTAGAGAAAAGCTTGCTTATAATAGAGTAAAGGAAATATTTCGCTCTTATCAATAGTAGTTGTATCAATAGTAGTTGTTGCATATACGAAAAAGACCTGGATATCCAGGTCTTTTTCGTATCTCGCTTAATCGAATAAGCCTGAAAAAGTGCTTTTATATTTCCCAGTATGCTTTCATGATACTTCTTGAAAATCCGGATAAAAGCATTACTGTTAAGTTTTATCTTTCTGTCTTTACCGTTTGTGTTGTGAAAGACTGTTAATACAGCCTGAAAGTCAGGCTGCATTACTCCGTAAAAATTGGTACAAAATGATAAGACAGGTTTGTTATTATATGGTAAAGTAAAGGCATAAAGGCATATAGCCGAAAGGAGTATGTAAAATGAGCGAATCAGCTAAAAAAACAAACCAGACAAAACCGGAGAGTTATTCCCCAAAAAAGCCGGAGATTTTAAATATGGCTCAAACCGCCGGGCAAAACAATATAATCAGCAAAAAATATCAAGTGAAATATGTAAACGGCGATAAATACATGGATGGCGTTCCTATGCTAAAATGGGGCGAGTGGAAGGACAATACCTATTGCGGCTCTATTGCGATGGTCGCACAAGTATTGAACATTCCGGTAAGCTATGAAACCCTTATGGGCGTCTCCGGTCTTTGTTACCGTTTTGCCATGAAGCCGGACTGGTGTCCCAGCTCCGCATTGGTGCAAAACGGCAAGGTCTGGGATGACAATATCAATGCGGTTTTAGGGATAGAAATATACAGCATTTTCGAGGATGCGGAGAGGGATAATACGGTAAAACGCAGTATTGACTTGGGAATTCCGGTTATATGTATGGGGCAGATCGGTTCGCCGGAATGGGGTATTATAACCGGATATTCAGAGGATACGGATGCATTTTTCGGAAGAAGTTATTTTGATGCACAGAATACAGCTCCTGGTAGTGTATATTATCAGCATGATAATGTTTTTCATACGGATAATCATTATCGGCGCGCTATAAATTATCCGGGTACTTATCCTCAATTATTTATAAGATTTTTCGATCAACCCTGTTCCGGAGCCGTTCCTGTTGAATTACTTAAAAAATCGCTTGAAATATGCTTGGAATATGA
>JAFADH010000113.1 GCA_023424995.1 Bacillota bacterium
GTGCCCGTTCCTTCTCAATCTGGGATGGGGATACCTTAGACCAGGTGTATGACAGCGGCAGTGATTTTGAAACTATTACAGCCCGGCTTTACCCGGATTATTTCAACTCCTCGAACAATAAAACAAAGCTGGACTCTAGAAGCTCCAAGAAGGGTCCGGAACCGGAATGCATCGCGGTATTGTCGGAAAACGGAAGAAGCTATGCATTCATCGGACTGGAACGGATCGGCGGTGTCATGATGTATGATATCACCGTACCCGGCAAAGCATTCTATGTGGATTATATAAACCTTCGCAATTTTGAAGGCAGCAATCTGACAGACAGCGGTTCACTGGCCCCCGAAGGCCTGTGCGTGGTGGAAGCCGCAGACAGTCCCAGCGGGTATCCTCTTCTATTGGCAGCCAATGAAGTCTCCGGTAATGTCAATGTACTGGAGATTGCAGATTATGCCGGCGCCGGAGAAATCGTCAATGACAGTTCAAGTCCCAGCTCTACGGCAGCATTGTCCGACATCCCTAAGACCGGCGTCTCCTTTACAGGTATACTCTTCATAATAATAGGTGCGGTCTTCCTGGTATCCTCCATATTTATAAGCGCATTGGACCTTCGCAGAAAGAATAATATAAAGGACAGGTTCAATCCATAATCGCAGTAAAATATCTTATAATAAATAATGAGAGTATTACGTCAGTTAATCGTAATACTCTCATTTTACTGCTCTTGAAGATTTTAAATTATGTTATCGCATGCTCTGCTATTTCTTATCATATCCTACCACAGTCCAGATACCGGTATCGTCCTGACGGATCAGACGGCTTAAATACACATATCCTGCGACGGAATTCTCATCCTTGATCTCTGCGACGGCATTCACACCGTCATTGGCAATGATCTCGATATTCTCATATGCGATCGGATAATCTCCTGTGATTCCCTCCGGTGAGAGAAGCAGGCTGGCGAATACCTGTGCCACGAAGGCGGGATCCAGCTTCCAGGGGGAATGCCCTGCATCCGCACTTTTCTGGTCACTCTCTTCTATCGCAAGATCTACCTCTACTTTAACCTGAGGCTCCCGTATCGTGCCCTCATTACTGTCTCCATTGCCTGTATCGCCCGTACCGCCGGCACTACCGGTTCCTTCCGTATCCTGTATGCCGCCCGGCAGCACAACCTTGCCGGCAGACAGTCCCTCCGCGAATATGGTTAATTCATTCACCGTTACATCTCCAAGTACGGTATATTCCAGGCTCTGCTCCTTCCAGCGTATGGAATTCGCAGACTGTCCGGTGATGATCTCAGCTTTATTGCCGTTCACACTGCCAAGGACCGCCGTAGAAGCCGCAGCCAGCTCTCCTGATGCTTTTGCTTCCGTTATCAGGACGGTGCCGCCATTATCCGCAGCCGTATAATACAGCTTCACTGCTTCCTGCTGCTTGTCAACAGCAATCTTATCCAGTGCATATTGCCCGGGAATATCCTCCGGCAATTCCGGCAGAAAGCCGATGAGCTCTTCCGCTTCCTCCAGGGAGGATACGATCTGCTCCGAATGGGTATTCACTTCCGCATAACCCTCCGGCAATGTGTATACCAGGAGTTCCCCGGGAATCCGGTCCATAAAATCAATGGATTCATAGGATACCTGTATCTGCAGGGCATTCTGCATGGCAGATTGTCTCTTAAGAGGAAGGTCGGTCTCCTTATCAACCCATAGATGGTACGCATCGCCTCCGTCCGGTGTGATCTCAAGCTTTGTAGTCTCCCTGCCGCCGACGGTTTCCGGTCCGAGGATCTTAACTGTCAGTGCTTTGGTCACATCGTCGATCTCATTGCCCAGTTCAAAGGTAAAGCGGTAAGCATCCGGAAAGGCTGTGAACAGATAAGCCTTCTCCTCCTCCGGCCTGAGCTGCCACTTCTGTTCTCCGTTATTGGCTGTCACCAGTCCTTCCGATGTTCCTTCCAATTCCTTAATATAATAGTTTCCCTGCCGGTCCACCCACACTTCCCTCCTGGACTGGGTAACGGTCTCCCCAAGACCATTGGTCTCGGTTACGACTACTATTCCGTGATATGCCTTAACCTCCTCCATGGCTTTCTCCATGGCATATACAATATTCACATCTTTTCCGGGTATTACGTAATCCACGGTAACAAAGAGCAGCACCGCCGCTGCGGCTGCAGCCGCAGTGAATATGGCCGTACGCTTAATAAAGCTATTCTTTTTCTTCTGCATAATCTCTCCTCCTGTTAAGGAATCCGTCAGGCTCTTTTGGAACAGGTCATCCGGATATTGTATCCCGCCCATTGCCTTTACCCTGCGGATGGCAGCCAGCATCTT
This sequence comes from Bacillota bacterium, assembly GCA_023424995.1. Classification (GTDB taxonomy): domain Bacteria; phylum Bacillota; class Clostridia; order Lachnospirales; family Lachnospiraceae; genus Mobilitalea. The sequence continues at coordinate 2,337 of JAFADH010000113.1, forward strand.
CCGGGATTCGGTATCTTCCAATCCATTCTTATGCTCCCTTGGTGTTATTCCTTTATTTAACTCATCAATATATCTGGATAATCTTTTCTCATCCATATTCATTATAATCCCCTTTCTTCCAGCAGCTTGGCCAATGCTTTCACTGCCCTGTACTGAATGACCCTTATGGTACCTTCCCTCTTCTTCATCAGTCTGGCTGTCTCCGCGGCAGAATAGCCCTTGATGATACGAAGGTCCAGGACTGCCTGCTGTTCCGCAGTCAACTGTCTCATGGCTTCTTCCATCTCTACTTTGTTACTTAAGGAATCTGAGAAATCCTCAGAGGATATATCCTCCGGATCCACATCCTCCAGCTTCATATCCGCTCCCCGCCGCTTTCTGGTTCTCCAGCGGTCCCGTATGATATTCATGGAGATGGTTTTCAGATAGTTATTATATTCATGTATCATGACATCATTTTTATTCAGATAGGAGATTGCTTTCGCGTAGGTCTCCTGTGTGATATCCTCCGCCTCTTCGCGGTTTTGTACTTTATAATAAATGAAACGGTACAGCTCCTTCCAGGTATCTGCGCAGATACGTTCCAGCCATTCTTTATTATTCTGTATATTCCCCATACTTACCTCCAGGATGCCTCCACCGGCAGTTTTATATCTTGTTCATATTAATAATTCGAATTATTCACGCGTTCATAAATATAGACGCAGGTGCAATATAGAAAGTTACACAGGACTTCATAAAATCTGCCGGCCCGCAGGAGCTTTGCAATATTGCAAAGCTCCTGAAAGCCGGCAGCCTTCCGTTCTATATTTTATACCGCTATATATTTTTATATGCGCAGCAGGCACATAGCTATAGCATTCTTATGGTTTATCAGCACATTTATCTGCTGTGACCATCCTTCCCCTGCCTGATCAACCGGAACTTCCCGATGAACGGAAGCTCCGCCGCTTTGCCGTTCAGACCGTTAATTATGCAATAGGTGCACATAATTGCGATTACCAGGGAATAGAATGGGACCAGTCTCCAGCCGTAATTCGGAATAAGATTCAGGATAATGTTCCCGATGAAGCCTAATATAAACAGTAGCAGCCCTTGATTTGCATAGAATCTTCCGAATCTGGAAGCCGGGCAGGCAATCAGCGGGATAAAGAAAACAATTGCTCCAAGTGCAGCCCAGATTCTGTTCTTTTTAATATCCTCAGGATCATAAATTTCCGAATTATTGTTTTCATTGGGATTATTGTTCTCATTAGGATTATTATTTTGCTCCGACATTCATAAAAACCTCCTTAATTATAATTTAATCATACGCCTAATCCCATTTTATTCAGTGTTTCCAATTGGGATTATCATTTGGAGGATTTTATATGAAAACAGACTTACCTCTCCCAGCGTCCCGACGCACCGCAGGGCAGGACAAGACCGGTATCGGTAACGGGAAGTCCGATCTCATCGGAGGATACCCTGCCGCCATATTTCTTGCCGAGCTCTTCGGAGAGCATATAGGTCAATACCCCTGCCTGAAGACCGGTGGTATAGGAATTCAACAGGAAGAACAGCGGTTCTTCGGATAATACCTGAGTGCACAGCTGTATAAAGGGATGGATGCTGTCCTCGATCTTCCAGGTCTCACCTTTGGGACCTCTGCCGTAGGAGGGAGGGTCCATAATGACGGCATCGTATCTGCTGCCTCTTCGTATCTCACGTTCCACGAATTTAACACAGTCATCCACAATATAGCGGATGGATGCTTCTCCGAGACCGGAGGCTACGGCATTCTCCTTGGCCCAGGTTACCATACCCTTGGAGGCGTCCACATGGGTTACGGCTGCTCCTGCCCCGGCTGCCGCCAGAGTTGCACCGCCGGTATAGGCGAACAGGTTAAGCACCTTGACCTGCCTGTCCTTCACGCCCCTGATCTTCTCAGAGAACCAGTCCCAGTTAACGGCCTGTTCCGGGAACAGTCCGGTATGCTTAAAGCTGAAGGGCTGCAGGTTGAAGGTCAGTCCCTTATAGGCCACCTCCCACTGCCCGGGCAGGTCGAAGAATTCCCACTCTCCGCCTCCCTTGGAACTCCGGTGATAATGTGCGTTGGGCTTCTTCCAGCCTTCATTCTGCCTGGGTGTGTTCCAGATCACCTGGGGATCCGGGCGTACCAGTATATAATTACCCCAACGCTCCAGTTTCTCACCGTTGGAGGTATCGATGACTTCATAGTCCTTCCAATCATTTGCTATCCACATATGGGTCTCTCTTTCTATCTTTTGATAATATATCCGGTGTTATTATAATGTATCACATATATTATAAAGTTTTTCAAGTCAAAGTCAAAAACTTTATATTTTTTAATATTCTCCGGCTTTAAACCTCCATATGGGAACCCATTGTTTTATAAAATCATAGATTTACTTTAGAATTCTTTAACCCTTCTAACCATATTTTAACTTGACCTCAGAGGCATAAACCACTACACTTGAGATGTAAATATTAAACATGAGCCAGAACGGAGGAATTAATCATGGGTATTTTAACAAGATTTAAAGACATTATGTCCAGTAACATCAACGCACTATTGGATAAGGCAGAAGATCCGGAGAAGATGATTGACCAGTGCTTAAGAAACTTAAATAATGATCTTGGTAAGGTAAAGTCGGAGACCGCAGCAATCATGGCTGAGGAACAGAGAGCGAAGAGGGTTCTCGATGACTGCAATGAAGACATTACAAAGATGCAGACCTATGCGGTGAAGGCACTTGAGGCGGATAATGATACGGATGCCCGCAAGTTCTTAGAGCAGAAGGCAAGCCTCTCGGCGAAGCTGCCCGGCCTGCAGCAGTCATATGATCTGGCACATACCAATGCAACCCATATGCGTGAGATGCATGATAAGCTGGTAGATGATATCAATGAGCTGGAAGCTCGCAAGGACATGATTAAGGGCAAGCTGGCGGTTGCCAAGACACAGGAGCGGATTAACAAGATGGGCTCCTCGGTAGTCAGTGCCAATGACTCCATCGCCAGCTTTAAGAAATATGAAGAGATGGCTGATAAGGCTCTGGACAAAGCCAATGCCATGGCTGAATTGAACGCTTCTTCCGCAGAACAGACCATTGAGGATCTGACCAGGAAGTATACCACCGACTCAAGTGTGGAGGATGAGCTGACGGCATTGAAGGCCAGTCTTGCGAAATAATCGGAGTAATGCACACAGAATATGCATAATGCGCATATTTTGGCACCAGCTGTAATGTCCGCAAATGAAAAGATAATGTCTTTCTTATTTGCGGGCATTTTCGCGAGTCCGGGAAGTAAATAATATATGAATTAGTTTTATTTCATTATATAATCATGTATATACCATTCACATCAGGAAAGGCCAGGTGATTGCATTGCCCACGGTAATCCATTATAAATGCCCCAATTGCGGGGCAGACATGGCATTTGACAGCCAGACCGGCATGCTGCGCTGCGGCAGCTGCGGCAGAACGGATAACATAGAGAAGATGGCAGGAGGGGAAACCCCTTCGGATGACGACATCCGGTATGATATGGATGATGACGATATCAACGCTGCCAATTCCGCTTTTGATCACGATTACTCCGACCCGTCGGATAGGGATACCGAGAGTACACATAATACCTTCGGCGAGAATGAAGCCAGGGAATATCACTGCAATAATTGCGGCGCCGTCTTAATCACCGATGCTCAGACCACAGCCACCACCTGCAGCTTCTGCGGAGCCGGAGTTGTCCTGGGAGACCGGCTGAGCGGCGGTCTGGCTCCTTCCCTGGTGATTCCCTTTACCATCAGTAAACAACAGGCACAGGAAGCCTTTAAGAAATGGTGCAGGAAGGGGCTGCTGACTCCCGGTGATTTTATGACTGCCGACCGTATTAAGAACATAACGGGTATCTATGTGCCCTTCTGGCTGTATGACATCAACGGCAGGGGAGAGCTGGAAGCCACCTGCACCAGAGTACGTACCTATACTATGGGCGACTGGATCTATACCGAGACCAAATGGTACCATGTATACCGCAAGGTAGACATGAATTATAACCGCATTCCCTGCGATGCCTCAAAGAAGATGGATGACGGCATGATGGATAAGCTGGAGCCCTATACCTATTCCAGTCTGAAGGACTTTAACATGCCCTATCTGGCAGGCTATATTGCGGAAAAATATGATTTTACCGATGAACAGATGCTCCCCCGCATCAAGGAACGTGTTGCAGCCTATGTCAATTCCTATCTCCGTTCCACCATCGGCGGATATACCACAGTGAATGTAAACCGGGAGAATATCAATATCCTAAAGCGGAATGCGGCCTATACCCTGCTGCCCGTATGGATGGTCTGCTATGATTATAAGAAAGCGGAGCATATCTTCGCCATGAACGGCCAGACCGGTAAGATCGTCGGCAAACCGCCCCTCAGTGCGGCGAAGATCGCAGCCTGGTTTACTTTCGTATCCGTGGGCAGTTTCATCGTAATGCAATTGCTTACATTGCTGTTAGGAGGTGTCTAGTATGAATCCGTATATGCTGAAAAGGTTATTTCCTCTCCTGGTCTTCATATGTGCGGTGCTGGCTTTCTTCATCATAAGCCCTGTGGTATCGGCGGATACCGTATCCGAGGCAGTAGAGGAAGCTGATGAAGAAACCGGTGAAGAAGCTCCGGCAACCGATGCCCTCCTCTATGTCTACGATAAAGCCGGGTTATTCACGGATTCTGAAGCCGGGGATCTGGAGGATAAATGCGCCGCTTACGGTGAGGAAGCCGGGATCGAGATCATGATACTTACTCATAATGATTCCGGTGCCCCTTATGCGGAGACCTATATCGAAGATTTTGAAGACCGGCTGCCGGAGGGCGACCGGGTGCATCTCCTGATCGATATGGCAAATCGGGTAGTATTCATACAAGGGTACGGGAAGGCGGAAACTTATATCCATTCCAAACGGGGCGACGCGATTCTCGATGAGATGGATCCTGATCTTGCCGACGGAAATTTTTACGATGCCTGCGTGACCTATATTAAAATGGCCGCAGCATATATGAGCGATGACTCCGAGTTGAACTATGACCACGACTATTCTGCCGGAAAACCGCAATCCGGTGATCCGGATGCCCCTTATTATGATGAGACCTGGCCTTCGGAATATAATTCACCCGGGTCTAACACAGGTACGGATGGATTATCAGCTCTGTTAAGCAATGTATTTGTACAAATGATCATTGCTTTGGCTATCGGCGGTATCACAGTCGGCATTATGGCTTATCATTCCAGCGGAAGGATGACTGCCGGCGCAGGTAACTATATTGATTCCGGCCGTTCCGGCCTCATCGGGCGGCGGGACGATTATATCCGCACTACGGTTACCCGGGTAAGGAAGCCTCAGCCGCCCCAGAATAATAATACCGGCGGCCGGGGAGGTTTTAATTCAGGAGGCTTCCGCGGCGGCGTATCTTCCGGCGGACGTTCCCACAGCTCGGCCGGCAGAGGCTTTTGATGGATTTTCTGTAACCAAAGAAATATAAATATAATAAAAGATGAACTGATTGCCCGAGCCCCGGAATTATCAGGGTAAGCATCTGTTCATCAAGGAAACGGAGGAATTTGATATGGGTTTATTCTCAAGACAATTTGCAAATGTAGTTGAATGGCAGGAATTCCGTGACGATATGATCTTCTACCGCTGGAGCAACGACGAGATAAAGAAGGGCAGCCGCCTGATTATCCGTCCGGGTCAGGATGCCGTATTCCTATATAACGGAAAGATCGAGGGAATCTTTAAGGATGAGGGCGATTATGATATTGAATCTCAGATCATCCCGTTCCTCTCCACTCTCGCCGGTTTTAAGTTCGGCTTTAACAGCGGCATGCGCGCTGAGGTATTATTTGTCAATACCAAGGAATTCATCGTGAGATGGGGCACCCAGAATGCCATCAACATCCCCACACCCCAGCTGCCCGGCGGTATGCCCATCCGTGCCAACGGTACCTTTAACTTCAAGGTAACTGATTATGTGAAATTAATCGACAAGATCGCCGGTGTGAAGCAGTCCTACTATGTGGAGGATGTACGCCTCCGCATCGTTACTATCCTGGATCAGCTGCTGATGAAATGGATTTCCAAAGAAGGCAAGGATATGTTCAATCTTCAGGCGAATTCCTTCGATATCGCCTCCGGAATCCGCACCGATCTTGACATGCAGCTCTTTGATACCGGAATGTCCGTCACCGCCTTTCATATCATGAGCTTTACGTATCCGGAAGAGATCCAGAAGATGATTAATAAGAATGCCTCCTTCGGAATGATCGGCGATATGAGCCGGTACCAGCAGGCCGCCATGACCGAAGGCATCTCCACGGGCAAGGTGCATGGAGGCGGAGTCGCCGCCGATATGGCAGGCATGATGATGGGAGTGAATATGGCAAACCAGCTGATGCAGAACATGAATCAGGCCGGTAATCCGGGCGGAGCTGCTCCGAATCAGGCAAACAACCCGGGAACTCAGGGTACACCGGAGAGTCAGACCGGCGCGAAGCCGAACTTCTGCCCCAACTGCGGAACTAAGACCGGAGTTGCTAACTTTTGCCCCAACTGCGGACATAAACTGGCTTAGAAACCGGAAGCCCACAGACTGCAAGGCAGCGGTAAGATGATATATGCTCCTTATAGCGGACAGTTTAGATAAAAACTGTTTGTCACAAAGGAGAGGCATATCATTCAGCCGCTGCCTCTTTTATTAATTTATTATTGAATTACCATAGGATAACGATGCTTTGCATAGTGAGCTCACACTGTATTCAGACCAATCCTGACCGCCTGTTCAGCTTGACGGACACAACGAAAAATGAGGTAATAAAGAGATGGCGGTATGGTACTATGTTATCAAGGCAGGATTTGTAGGGAGTATTCAGCCGTAAAACGAAGATAAAGCAAACCAACACAATCCACCGGAAGTTTATTTTGCGAAATTCTACCAATGGTCGGTTGTTAACGGGGCGTTATTGAGTATGTTGACCTCAATGGTTATGGAGTGAATGACAGACGGCGGTTTTGATAAAATCAAAGCCGCCGTTCTTTGTTTCACAAGCTTATATGACAGCGATGCTTCGCATCGATGATGTGCACTCACTGTGTTTTCAATATCATATTCGCAAGCTCATATGGTATTGGCACGACCTGCCCTGATGCGCACTCACTTTGTTCGGCGCGATATAATATCTATTGATATTATACCATATTCTCAGATTACGGACTTACAATAACCTGAAGACTGGGGCCGGCGGCCAGCGGAGCCGAAGTATTGCCCGCCGCATCACTGATTAAAGCTCCTGATGCTATGCTAACATACATCGTTATACCGGAAGTATTCGTACCGGCTTTCGAGATAAGCTCAGCCAGATTATATCTGTCCAACAGTCCCAGCTTGACTGTAATGCCGCCCGTAGTCACCGTTCCGGAAGAGCCTATGGATGCGGCGTCCGATAACTGATAGGACTGCGTGGAGTTGGCAGCAAAGAAGGAGAGCTTCGTCACATCAACCTTGTCACCTACTGCGGTAATATTATTGGCAGGGAAATAAATCTCATTCTCAGATACATCATAGAAGGCTATGGTCAGACTGTTACTATCCAGTCTTGGAGCCTCATAATCCACCACAAGGGTCGGATTATCCGAGACGCTTATCGCTGAGTTATTGTATGCATTATAGAGCCTTACCGTAACTACGCCGCCTGTGGGAATAATCGTACGCAGATCTTCGTTGGAAGGACTTGAATCTGCGGTAGTAAATGTCACTGTCGTATCCGCTGCCTCAATGTAGGAATCCACAGCAACCAATTTACTCCCGACATATAATTCCGCCCTGCCGCCGGTCGCCTGCCCTGCTGTGATGCTGGCCTGTGCCAGCATATAGACTGTTGTGGCGTTAAGGGCATTGGATACAACATTGGTACCCACCGGCGTTACGGTAACCTTGGAAGGAGCGGTAAGCACTGTGGGAACGGGTGTCGGAGTTGGCCCGGAGGTTCCGCTTAATACAAGACTTACGGCATTTGCAGCGGACGCAGAGACATTTCCTGCCGCATCCTTAAGCAGGGAACCGGGAAGAATCGTCAGATATACCGGTGCGGTTCCGTAGCTTGACAGATTATGCCGGTCAACAGCCCCCAGAGTGATTTCAATTAAGCCTGTATTGCTGATAACACCGCTGGAATTGTTGGTTAATTGGAAAGTCCTTCCGTTGGTATCGGTTAAACTAAGCTTCGTAACATCCACCTGGTCACCGGCAGCACTTGCTCCGCCTACGTTTATCCTGATCCTGCCTTTGGCTGAATCATACGTTGCCGAGCTGATGCTGCCGACGGCAGGTGCTATATAATCAACAACGAGAGTCGGACCTTTGGAGCTTGTTACAGACTGATTCGAAGAATTATAAAGCTTTACCGTTACCTGTCCGCCCTTGGGGATTACTGCCTGGAGATATGCATTGACGGGGGAAGCCGAGGTTGAGAAGGTAACTTTCGTATCGTTTGCATTGATTACGGTATCGGCTGCGACCAGGGTATTGCCCACATACAGCTCCGCCTTGCCTCCTGTTGCCTGACCGGCCTTTATCCTGGCAGATGCCTCGATGTACAGAGTATTGCCGTTAATGGTGTTCGCCGGTGCCTGTGATCCGATCGATGTAACGGTAATACCCGAAGGAACACTTAATCCGGGTCTCTCTATGATGATCTTACCGTCCTCAAAGCTGCAGTCTACGCCAAGGATCTTTGCAATATATGCCAGCAGCGCTTCCATCTTATCATCATTCTTCGCTGTGAAGATCCCTGACTTTTTATCCTTTTTGCCATTTACCGTTACCGTTTTCTTCTTAAAGTTAATCTCGATGGTTATTGTTCCCTTGTCAACTTTCAGCTTTGCGCTCTTTTTATTATAAGACACATCCCCGCCCATTCCTTTGGTGATGGGAACAACCGGTACCCGATAATATTTGGTGTATTTTATAACAGGTGACTTGCTGTAGGAAAATCCCTGCTGGTAATCCTTGGTACTCGACTGCTCATATGCCGGATAGAATATACTGTATGAATTCTTCTTTCCATTGCTGCTGCCGTGGGCATATGCAGTTCCGGCCGTACTGATTATAAGTAATGCCGTGATAACGATACATACTATTTTTTTCATAACAGAACTCCTTTCTTGCGTTCTATTATGATAATTCGAGAGTATCCTGGTTATTTCTGGGGTAGCTGTAAAATAAATGTACAAATATTAAAATTAATTATTGTAAATTCTCCATCCACAAGGAGCATAAGTTCAGCATGCCGCGGAAACCGACAAAGGGTGCTTCGTAAGGATTCAGATGAATGGAATTCAAGGCCCGGCCGATGGCCAGATTCGTATTCCTGCCCGTCCGTTTCAGCAGCTTGCCCTCCGCCATTAAAATCCCCTGCAAATCCGGAGTGACGTTCTGTTCGATGACCGCCTCCGTCCAATAGGGTATGGCATCCGTTCCGTATTCCTTATTATCGCACCAGACCATATTGGCACGCATGCCAAGCTCCCGGCAGGCGAAATCAAGAATTCCTCCGGCTACGTCAGCATTCCCGCCGACGGAGAGGATACTCTTATGGGAGCGGTAACGGAAGATCTGTCTGCAATATTCATAGGGAAATCTGCATTCCCTCAGCTCATTATCAATAAACGCCCGGTCAATCCCAGCCTGAAGCGCTTCTGAAATCCCTGTAATCCAGGCTAAGGTTCCTTCGTATCCGTAAGGCCGTCCATAATAATACGGAGTGCCGAACCGGTCCTTCAGTACCTCCGCCGCTTTGACGCCTTCCCGGCGAAGAACGAGGTTAATGTGGGCTGCTCCCATCTGTTCTATCCGGCTGACGGAGGTATCGGAGGACAGAATGCATACCGGTTCCATATCAAGCGCTCCCTTAAGCAGCCGCCTGATCTCTCCGGCATCGGAGGCGAATCTGGCAAGATCCGCGCAGGATCCGATGATATTAAAGCTGGGCCGGCTTGCCTTCTGCACCTTCCGCGGGATTCTTTCTGCCAGTCTGCAGAGCCCCTCCTCCATCCCTTGGGCAAGCCTGTCCTGGAAGCCGCCGTGACCAAAACAAAGTATGGGAGTATCATCATACCGGCCTTCAATCTCTTCACAGATTGCTTCCAGATCCGTTCCTATGGTTTCCGGTATGGAGGACGGAAGGATAAAGAGCGCTTTGGGCTTATCCTTCTGCAGGATGTTCTTAATTGCTTCCTCCAGACGCACGGTAATTCCGAGGGCAATATCTTTCTCATCCATATGGGTAGAATACAGCCTGCTGCGATTCGTTATACAGGTCTGGGACAGCCATTTTTCCGCATATATCATGTGTCCCATGGAGCCGAATTCCAGCACGGCGGATTCCCCGATGGTGCCCAGTGTCCATAATAATCCCATCCTGCCCGAAGGCTCCGGGGTATATTTATATAGTCCCATCTGTCATTCCTCACTTTATTGATGCTTGTCTATTCTTATCTGAATCTTAATACTTCTATAAAGTTTATGTATATCCTGTAAAGCTGCAATTGCCTGCATAGCATTAAATATTATTATTTATGCTATTAAAATTATTTTACTTAATTAAATTATTTTTCAAATTAGATTATTTTACGATTCAAATTATTTTACAATTCAAATTATTTTACAATTCAAATTATTTTACGATTTAATTTATTTTACGATTTAATTTATTTTACGATTTAAATTATTTTATGACTTAATTTATTTATGACTTAATTTATTTTATGACTTAATTTTTTTACTCTTAAATTATTTTGCTTTTTAATATATGTATATTTATGCTGCTATAATTCTTTGCAGGATCAATTGCACCAGCTTCATGCTCCGCTCATATCCGCACAGGCTGTTGAGCATACTTATTTCACGCTCTGTCAGGCAGCGGTCCTGCGAAAAGCCCTGAAAGGTCCCAAAAGACAGCTGGATCTGCTGTTCTCCGACAGCTTCCGCGAGCCTGCTTCTATCCGCAACGTATGTGATATAGGGATCAATCCCCCGGGACAGAAGCTTCTCCTTCCACAGGTCATAATCCTCGTAATATTCCTCTACATGCAAAAGTACCGGCTCCATACCTAATTCACACAGATATGCGCTTACCGGCAGGACATCCAGTTCCGGGCTGGCAGCCATATACCGTATGCCGGTTAGTGTGCTTTTCGACTGTCCTTGAAGGAGCATAAGCTTACTGTGGTAATCTCTCAGGTTCTCCGGACAGCTGCTATTTTCCTCCGGAAAACCACCTGTTTTATTTTGATTATCAGGCTGCTCCGTTATCTCGTTCAATTCCCTTTGGATCATATGGGCTTCTGCCGTTACTTCCTGATTTATTATTCCAAGAAGCTTTAGTACCTGGGAATAGCCTTCCGCGATGTCCTCCGCCAGAAATCTATGATAAAAACAGACATAAGGAATACCGAATCTGCCATATAATCTCTTCGCCAGACCCAGCATCTTAACCGATAAGACGATACTCACCGTTCCGTACACCGTCTGCTTCAGCTGCTCCATACTGCATCTCTCATCACACGGATTGACCCGGATACCCTGCAGGACCGCAAGCTCCTTGAAGTCTTTCATATCCGAGCCCTCGGAGGAACCCAGCAGATTTAATAATTTACTTTCTGCCTTACCGGCTTCATATTCCAGAATATCAGCCAGTTTTTCAAAGAACAGGGAATATCCGGACTGATATCCGTTTCTCTTAAAATGTGCCACATCCATAAAAAACAGCTTCGCCTGCATGGTCTCGCTTAATTCTTCAATTACAGCCTGCGCATCCTCTCCGATCAGGGCAGGGATACAGGTGATAATAAGAAGAATCATCTTCGCACCCTCCTGCTCCATCCGGAGAAGCGCCTTCATCAGTCCCTCCCTGCAGCCGAAGACTACTTCATTGGCATCCAGCTCATAGACATAATGAAGCTCCCCCTGTCTGCCATACGGACTGTCCATCACGAATCTGCTGTAATAGCCGCATTCCGGCATGCCTACCACCAGGCTGGAGACGCCTCCGACGCTCAGAAGGGTGGCCAGGGCCGTATGCATGGGGCAGTGACAGCCCGGGGTCGCAGCCTTGTGTAAAAATCTGACCCCTTTATTCGAGTTGACCTCGGATAAACGGTTCAGGTGCTGTAATTGCTCCATTTATCATCTCTCCTTTTGTATCATAATTCCTGTTGCTTCCGTATATGCCAATTTAAATTCCTATGCCGGTTTATATTTCATACCGGTCATAATATCCAATGGCAGTTAGCGTCCTCTTCTGATATTATATACTGCTGTGAATTAGAATTCCTTATAGAATCCATTATCACATATCATATAAAAGTCATAACAGATACTTTAACCCGCCTACGGGAATAATAAACGGGACAGAGCATCATATTCTCCTGCCATATCACTGTCCGGGAAGGTATATATTACAGTCCGCCCTTCCTCTTCCGCCTTTTGCACCAGAGGGTTTCTCCCGATTTTACATATTATCTCCGTTCCGATCTCAGCAGCCGCACTCTGTACCAGGGTGTCTTCATTCTCGATATTCTTGGCATTGAAGATCAAGCCCTTTAAGGAAGCATACCCCCTCTTGCCGAAGCTTTTTACTGCATGGGAGATATTACTGGCTGCATAGAGTGACATCATCTCACCGGAGGTCACGATACAGACCTCATCCGCATAGCCTCCCCGGATGGGCATGGCAAAGCCTCCGCATACCACATCCCCCAGAACATCGTAAAGTACGATATCGGGCTGATAGGTCTCATAAGCCTTCAGCTCCTCCAGCTTCTCAAAGGCAGTGATGATACCTCGTCCGGCACAGCCCACACCGGGAACAGGTCCGCCTGCTTCCACGCAGAGTACTCCCATATCCCCCTCTATAACGATATCCGTAAGTATAATTTTATCTTTTTCCCTTAACACATCCAATACTGTGGGTATCTTAGTTCCGCCGGTCAGAGTTCGTGTGGAATCCGCCTTGGGATCACATCCTATCTGCATCACCTTCAACCCCCTCTTCGACAGCGCTGCCGACAGGTTGGACACCGTCGTGGATTTTCCGATTCCGCCTTTTCCGTATATAGCTAACTTTTTCACGATAACTTCCTTTCATTCCATAGTTCATACATACGAAGGTAAGAAAGAAGCCCAACATGAAATCCCAATGGATTTCATGCCGGTATTCCTTTTCTTCACATTATGCTCCCTTTCGTATCTTTTCAAGAGTTCGTTTTTTCTTATTCAGTAATTGGTACGACAAGCAGATCGGCCGGCCGGAAGTACTGTCGATTACAATATTTGCATCGATCTCATAGACCTTGCTTAACACTTCCCGGGTCATAATGGCGCCCGGTGTTCCGGCATCTATAATCTTACCGTCCTTCATGGCTATGATGCAGTCTGCAAACTTTGCAGCCAGATTTAAGTCATGGAGTACCATTACGATGGTGCAGCCGTGCTGCTTGTTCAGATCATCCAGCAGCTCAAGAATCTCCAGCTGATATGCCATATCCAGATAGGTCGTAGGCTCATCCAGCAGAATAATATCGGTCTGCTGAGCCAGTGCCATGGCGATCCACACACGCTGCCTCTGTCCTCCGGACAGATTACGGACCTCCTGATGGCGGATCTCCTCAAGATTGGTAGCCTGGATTGCCCAGTTGATAATATTCCTATCCTCTTCCTTCAGCCTGCCCAGTCCCTTCTGATAGGGAAATCTTCCGTAAGAGATCAGTTCCTCCACCGTTAATCCGTCCGGTGCGATAGGTGATTGGGGCAGAATCGCCATCCTTGTGGCTAATTCCCTGGTAGACATGGCATGTATGTCCTTGCCCTCCAGGTATACGGCTCCGCGCTTCTGCTGAAGGATTCTGCCTATGGTCTTTAATAACGTAGATTTGCCGCAGCCATTGGGTCCGATGATGGTTGTTACTTTTCCCATCGGTATCTCAATGCTAAGGTCCTCAATCACAACCTTATCACTATATGCCACATCAATATGGTCTATATTTATATCTTTCATAACAAATCCTCCGTTTTGTCCGGTAACCCTGTGAAAATTCCGTATGATTCCATATGTTAATTGATCCCTTTGAACTTTCCTGCAGCAGTTTGCATTATCCGTACTGCCTGATATCCCTTCCCGTTTATTTCGAATTAACCGATTTCCTGCTGCTGATAAGCAGGAACAGAAAATATGGTGCACCCAGTATGGAGACCACGATTCCCGTGGGAATCTCCGAGGGCTCTATGACGGTCCTTGCTATGGTATCCGATAACAGTAACAACAGGGCGCCCAGTATGGCACATGCAGGTATCAGCACCGTATGCCTGGAGCCTACCAGCTTTCTTGCCAGATGGGGAGCGATAAGACCCACGAAGTTAAAGCTGCCGCTCACCGCCACACAGGCTGCCGCCAATGCTATGGCTGTAAACAGAAGTGTCCTCTTATCCTTACCCACAGACACTCCCAGGCCGCAGGCGATCTCATCTCCCATGGTGAGTACATCCATTTTCTTAGCCATAATGCACAGAATTAATATGCCGGCCACAATCCATGGGAATAAGGCCATTACGAATTTCCAATTGGCACTCCAGATACTGCCTGATTGCCACTTTGCCAGGAATTCATGCTGGGTATCGTCGAGCTTGATTATGATCAGAGTCATAACCGCATTAATCCCCGCCTGGATGGCAATACCGTTAAGTACCAGCCGGATCGGCTGGATTCCGTTGATCCGGTCGGCTGAAAGCCGGTAGATGATACCGCCTGTCAGTGCCGCTCCGAACAGGGCGAAGACCGGCAGGGCAAAGACGGACAGAAAAGACAATGCGGAGCTGTTCATTACAATAAATATGATTACAACAATTCCTGCTCCCGCATTGATGCCCAGTAAGCCCGGATCAGCCAGAGGGTTCCTGGATATCCCCTGAAGTACGCAGCCGGACAGGGCAAAACCCATTCCAACCAGGGCCGCCAGCAGGATTCTCGGCAATCGGAACTGTAACACCACCAACTGTTCCCTGGCTGTTCCGCCTCCTGTGAGAATCCGCAGCATATCGGGAAAATTAATTCTGGTAAAGCCTGCATTCAGGCTGAGATAGAAGATGACCGGAAGGAGGAGGACAAGAACAATTATTATTAATCGCTTCTTTCTATTAATTCTCATCTTGCCTCCTTTCTTGCGAAGTACAGGAAAACCGGTACTCCCAGTAAGGATATGATTGCTCCCAGAGGCAATTCCACCGGCGGCTGGAAGGTCTTGGCTCCCAGGTCCGCCGCCACCAGAAGAACCGCTCCCAGAACGGCACTAATGGGTATGATCAGACGGTAATCCGCTCCTACCAGGAATCTGGAGAGATGCGGTACTACAATTCCTACGAAGGAGATCATTCCTGCCAGGGCAACCGAGCTTCCTGCCAATAATACCACCAATACCGTACCGATCAGTTTTACTCCTCCGGTTTTAACTCCCAGACCCGTAGCAACCTCTTCTCCCATGCTTAATATGGTGACTTTCCGGGAGATAATAAAGGCTGCCAGCATTGCCGCCAGCATGAAAGGCATAGCGATCATAATCTGCCGCCAGCTGGTTCCGGATACACTGCCCATGGTCCAGAAGAATAAGTTCTGGGATATCTTGCCCATAATCGATATCCCCTGGCTTAACGCAGAGAACAGCGTGCTCACCGTAGCCCCGGCTAACACCAGCTTCAGCGGGCTGTTTGCGCCCGGTATGAGACTGCTGATGGTATATACGGCTGCAGCGCCGAAGGCTGCCCCGAAGAAGGTGATGAAGATAATATTCGTATAACTTAATTTGCTTAAATAGGCCAGACAGATTGCCAGTGCCAGACCTGCTCCCGAGCTTAACCCCATAAGACCCGAGTCCGCCATGGGATTCCTGGTCATGCCCTGCATCAGCGCTCCGGAGATGGCTAAGGCGCTGCCTACCAGGGCTGCCGATACCACTCTCGGCACTCTCATGTCCAATACCAGGAGATGCTTCGAGTTCTCCTTATCAAATTTTAAAAATGCGTCCAGGACCTCAGAATAGGGGAGGTTTGCCGCTCCTTTCGTTATAGAGACCAGCATCAGTACCGCCAGAAGCGCTAATCCCGTTATGAGAACATACCAGAAGATATTCCACCGGTTTTTCTCTCTTATATTATTTATTATCTTATTACTCATTCCTATAGCTCCTCTGGCCAATAGTGATACAATATCCCCCTTGGGGAATTTTCCGCGGGGTACACAGGAAAATTACATAAGGGGGATATCCTTAACGAAACTGATTTATCATCATACGTAATGATGATCCTATCGTCCTTTGACTATTGATTTTCTAATAATGTGTCCGTAATAAAGTTAACGGTATATACTGTGGATAATGCGCTTGCCGCGTGTCCGGAGCCGTCCAGGCGGTAAAAATGTCCGTCCTTCACTGCCTTCAGGGACTGCCATACGCTATTCTCATTCAGACCATCCAATAACGCTTCACTGCCATCGAACACATTTACAAATATGTAATCCGGATTCATGGCTACCAGAGCTTCCATAGACACCTGAATATAGGTCTCTTCCGTAGGATAGCCTTCGGGAACATTGAGACCCAGGCCGGTTTCCTTATCATACAGGTCAGGACGGTATGCACAGTAATATCTGTCCTCACCCATAATGGACATGAGGATGATTGTCTTGCCATCATACCTTTCCTGAAGCTTTGTTCTGGACTCCGCTAATTTAGCATCAACCTCTGCAATGACCTCTTCTGCCTTCTGCTCCCTGCCTACTACCTTGGCGATCTCTCTTAAGGCAAATCTCCAGTCCATCTTAACCTTTTCACCGAATACCGCCACCGGTGCGATCTTCTCATAATTCTCCACATTGACACTGTTGACGTCTGCGACCTGCTCCAGGATAAGATCGGGCTCCAGGGATGCAAGAAGCTCAAGATTCACCTCGGTATCACCCAGGTTAACATATTCTCCAAGGTCAACTCCCTGAAGAGCATCCCACTCAGCCGCATATTTTTCTGCATATGTAGTTGCGATGGGCTGGATACCAAGCATCAGCAGGGTCTCCCAGTGGGGCAGATAGCTGATGGAAATTTTGACGGGTTCCTTCTCAAGTACCACCTCACGGCCTGCCATATCAACATAGGTACGCGGATATACCGGTGCTTCCGCGGTATCCTGGGTATCATCCGGCTCAGGTGCCTGTGTAGCTTCCGCCGGAGTGTCTTCGCCTTGTGTATCTTCTGCCTGGGTATCTCCTGAACCGGCTGCTGAGTCAGGTGCCGTAGTTGCAGACTGTCCATCCGTACCGTTAGTGTCTGCCGCTTCCTTATTCCCGCATCCTATAAGTGAAAATGCCATAACGGCTATTATGGATAACAGAACGATAAGTCTTTTCATGATGTTTTCCTCCATATATGATTTTGATATTCATTATCATTTGACGATAAAGACTTTATCATACATGCAGATTTTATTACATAGCATTTTTTCTAAATCATCATGAATTTTTTACGAATTCCTCGCGGAACAGACTTGGTGAAAGACCTGTATACTTTTTAAATATACGGCTGAATTGGAAGGCATCCTCGTAACCGACCATTTTAGCGACATCAGTGATCGAATAATCCCAGTTTGCCAGTATCTCTTTGGCATTATTGATAATACACTGAGTTATGTACCTCTTCGGACACATCCCCATTACCTTATGGAACAGGTAATTAAAACGCTTACTGTCCATGTGGAATTTCTCGGCAAGGCTGAATATTGTCATATTCTTATCAATATGAGCATGAATATAGGCAACTACATGATGTATCAGCTCTTCATCGCTATCCATCTGATTCAACTGCGCGGCTTGCAGAATAACTTCAATCAGTGAATATAACAGCACCTTGCTCCTGTAGCTGTTTAATATATTACCGCCTTTCTGGGACGATTGGAGCTGTCTGACCAGGGAATGTATCTGTGCATTCTGTCCTGCTCCGATACTCCAGGCATGATACAGATTATCCAGAAAAGCCTTTTCCTCTTCACCTCCAAGCACCCGGTAATGCAATACGATATACTCCCACTCAGAATCACCTATGACTTTTTTGCTTAGGCTCATCTGCGCTCCGGCATGCAGTATCACACCCTCCTGCAGGTCACAAGTCTGCGTATTAAGGGAGAACTCCGCCCTTCCCCGGATCGGTATAACTATTCCGCAGATATCCTTGCCGGTTGTTTGATTCCTGGCAAATGAGCCGGAAGGAATCTTCATATGATAAATATCAATATATTCCAGATTTGCCTTCTCATAGCAGCTCACAAGCTTATTTAAATCAGTATCCATTGAAGCTCCTTTCCCTGAGCTATCCGCCGCAGGCAGATAGCTCCATGAAACCCGGAGCATTCATAATTCGTGTTCCAACAATGTCCGGATTCCATGGATACCAAAGGCTTATAACATTAACTTACCTTAAATACTTCATCCTCCATCAATCTGCTTAACTTAATCTGCGCATCCTCCATGCTGCTGCCCTTAACTCCGAAGTAGAACTTTATCTTAGGCTCTGTCCCGGAGGGTCTGACAGCACACCAGGCATTATCATTCAGATCAAAATAAAGAACGTCGGATTCCGGAAGTCCGGCAGGTGCAACTTCACCGGTCGTCATATCCGTAACGGTACCTCCCTGATAATCCCTGACCTTCAATACCTTATAGCCGCCTGCATTCTTCGGGGGATTTTTACGGTATCCGCTCATGATTTCCTTGATCTTCTCCATGCCTGTAATACCCTTTAAGGTCACGGATACCAGATCTTCCTTGAAATAGCCATATTTCCTGTAGATATTATTCATCTGCTCATACAGGGAGATTCCCTTGGATTTATAGTAAGCTGCAGCCTCGCACAGACACATAACGGCAACTACCGCATCCTTATCCCTGGCATGGGTCCCCACCAGACAGCCGTAGCTTTCTTCATAGCCGAAAATATATTCATTGGAGCCGGTCTGCTCGAAGAGCTTGATCTGCTCGCCGATGTATTTGAAACCGGTTAATACTTCAATAAGCCTTGCGTTATAGTGCTCTGCGATCAGATCGGAGATATTCCCGGATACGATGGTTTTAATTAAGGCCGCATTCTTCGGAAGGGTTCCGTTCTCTGCCTTCTGTGAGAATTCATATTCCGCAATCAAGGCACCGGTCATATTGCCGTTAAAGAGAACGAATTCCCCTTCGGCATTCCGTACCATGATACCCAGACGATCCGCATCCGGGTCTGTTGCAAGAATCAGGTCTGCGCCCACCTCCTGCGCCAGCTTCTGCGCCAGTGCGAACACCTTGGGATCTTCCGGATTCGGATATCCTACGGTCGAGAATTCGGAATCGGGAAGCTCCTGTTCCGGAACCACATATACATTCTCAAAGCCTAACTCCTTAAGAATTCTTCTTACGGGAAGATTACCGGTGCCATGCAGGGGAGTGTATACGATCTTGATCCTCTTTCCCTCTTCGCTGACAGGGTTTACCACCAGCTTTTTAAGTGCTGCCATGTATTTATCATCAATTTCTTTGCCAATAATGGTTAAAAGCCCCTGTGCCAGGGCTTCTTCCTTCTCTATGGTCTTCGCGGCTGCAAAATCATGGATCGCATTGACCTCACTGATAATCTCCGCATCCCTGGGATAAGTTATCTGGGCGCCGTCCTCCCAGTATACCTTATAGCCGTTATATTCCGGCGGGTTATGGCTTGCCGTAATGACAATTCCTGCGATACAGCCCAGTTCCCTTAATGCAAAGGACAGCTCCGGTGTCGGTCTCAGCGTCTCGAACAGATAGGCGCGGATTCCGTTGGCAGCCAGGCATAATGCGGAATCCAGTGCAAATTCCGGGGACATTCTTCTGGAATCGTATGCAATTGCCACGCCCTTCTTCTCTCCGCCCTGCTTCTTTATTGTATTGGCAAGACCCTGAGTGGCACGCCGAACCGTATATAAATTCATGCGGTTGACACCGGCTCCCAGGATACCCCGAAGTCCGCCGGTACCAAATTCCAGGTCCTTATAAAACCGTTCCTTAATCTCTGTATCATTTCCTTTAAGTGCAGCCAGCTCTGCTCTGGTTGCTTCGTCAAAATATGGGTTAGACAGCCATTCTTCATATTTCTTTAAGTATTCCATGCTTGTAATCTCATCCTTTCTAACAATGTTCCTATGCTGCTTTCTATGTTGAATACGGTTATTCATTCATAATCTGCGCATAATCATGCTTCACGATATTCAGTAACATGATACAATGCTTTGTTTTATAATGCAACCTTTTTCATAGGATTCATTATATGATTATAATGAAAATTTATTATCTTTGTAATGTCTTTGGGTGTTTCCATGAGAACAAATATATTACGTAAACATAAGATATTTTAGGTAGACTTATTTACCTGATTTCCGATATTTCAAAATATATGGGAGGTTTGGATATGAACTATTTTAATAAGAACAATAAAGAGGAAAATCCTTTTGATTCCTGGTTTTATTGCTATAAAGGAACTCCGGGACCGACAGGACCAACAGGTCCTTGTGGGCCAGCAGGGCCGAAAGGTCCTCAGGGGCCGGAAGGTCCAACAGGTCCCCAGGGACCAGCAGGTCCAAAAGGTCCTCAGGGGCCGGAAGGTCCGAAAGGTCCCCAGGGACCGGAAGGTCCAACAGGTCCTTGTGGGCCAGCAGGTCCAAAAGGTCCTCAGGGGCCGGAAGGGCCAACAGGTCCTTGTGGGCCGCCAGGATCAAAAGGTCCTCAGGGGCCGGAAGGGCCAAAAGGACCGATGGGACCTCAAGGGCCACCCTGCGCCTCACCGGAAGATACGTTTTTTACTATTGAGACTCAAAGCGGCGATGCTGCCAAGGTGCTTTTTATGGACACCTTGAGGTTCGAATCTGACGATATCGATATATCGATCCCCTCACAGACACCGCCAACACTACGGTTTGAATTAAATGGAGGCTCCTTATCGGGACAGGGAGCTCAGGTGCAATTAACCAACTTTGCGGCGGGAATCATTCCGGATGGAGAAGCAGTACCATTTAATGAAACTATTATCAGCTATGCAGGTGTATTTTACGACTCTTGCGAGAATGCATTTATTATTAACGAGCCCGGACTCTATTATGTATCATGGTGGGTAGCAACTGACGGAGCTGAAGCCTGTACCTTTGTACGGTTTACCGTTAATGCAAACACCGACAGAGCTTCCGGTATATCTCCCATAGTAACAGGGCAGGTTAGCGGCTTTTCGTTCTTTGATACTTTTCTCGGTATGAAAGTACGCTTAATTAATACAACCGGAGCTAATGTTAATACGGCTAATGTACCTGTTCAGGCCAGCATGTCGGTTATCAAGGTTGGTAATTTATTATAGACAGGGTAATCCTGACAAGGCTGTCATTTATTGAAGATCCATAAGATAAAACAGCAACCCCTCCACAGAATTCTGTATTTCTTTGGAGGGGCTATTGTTATATAATTTGAATTTTTCATACTATTTTAATTACCATTTAATTCTACATACCATTTAATTCTACATACTATTTAATTCTACATAACATTTAATTCTACATAACATTTAATTCTATATATATTAAATTTTATATATTATTCGATTCTGCCGGTTATATTTCATTTGTTAAACTTTATATGATTAGCACTGATACCCAATGCATCTGGCTTTACGGGAAGATACCCTTTATCTCCTCCGCATACAGAAGCTTCCGCAGTGCCAGGATATAAGCCGCCATACGCAGACTGCAGCAGGTTTTCTTAGACTCCGCAAGTATCTCGGAGAAAGCCTTGGTCATGATACTTTCCAGCATCTCATTCACCTGCTCCCGCTCCCAGGTTAGTTCCTGTATATTCTGTACCCACTCAAAATAGGATACGATTACACCGCCGCTATTAGCAAATATATCCGGTACCAAGGTAATCCCCCGTTCCGTAATGATTGCATCCGCAGCTGTTGTGGTAGGCCCGTTGGCTCCCTCCACAATATAGCTGCACTGCAGTTTGGAAGCAATATCCCCTGTAATCTGGTCCTCCAGGGCTGCCGGAACCAGAATATCGCATCTGCAGGTTAAAAGCTCTTCATTGGTTATATGCGTTACTCCGTCTGCCGTATAATCCTTCAGACAATTCTTACCGTCCGCAATAAAATCAATGATCTCAGGTATGTTGAGCCCTTCCCTGCAATAGATGCCTCCGTTCACTTCACTGATTGCAATAACTTTAGCTTCTCTGTTATAAAAGATTTTGGCGGCATTACCTCCTACATTGCCTACGCCCTGAATGGCGACAGTGCAATCCTTCAGAGTCCTGCCATCCTGTGCCAGAATCAGCTTACTGCTGATAACTACACCACGGCCTGTAGCAGAGGCACGCCCTCTTGAACCCCCAAGCTCCACGGGTTTTCCTGTTACCACTCCCGGGCAGGGTTTTCCTTTTAACATACTGTATGTATCCAGGATCCATGCCATGGTCTGAGCGTTGGTATTCACATCCGGTGCCGGTATGTCCGTATCCGCACCGATGATAGGTTCAATAGCATAGGTATATCTTCGGGTCAGCTTGCGCAGCTCCCGCTTGGACAGGGTTCTGGGATCCACCTTAATGCCGCCCTTCGCTCCGCCATAAGGGATATTCGCCACCGCGCACTTTAAGGACATCCAGGTGGCAAGGGCTTTCACCTCATTCAAGTCGCAGTCCTGATGATACCTTATCCCACCTTTAAAAGGCCCGCGGATATTGGAATGCTGAACCCTATAGCCTTCAAATACCTTAACCGATCCGTCATCCATCTCAATAGGAAGATAAACAATAACGGCTCTCTGCGGATTTTTGATAATCTCAAAATATGTTCTGTCAATATTCCCCACTTCCATGGCTTTCTCCAAAACCGTTACTACTTCCTTATAAGGATCATATCCCTTTTCCATACTGTCTCCTTCTTATGCTTTGATTTAATATTATACGCATCATCCCAGGCACGCGCATTAACTATGCCGAAATCATAAAACTTATTATAATTAAGCATATGCCCCTTGTCAACTCGCTTTATATCCATTATTTCATTCAATTTAGTCGTATATTAGTATATGAATATTAATTATTTAAAGTTCATCTATTTTTCATTAGTGCTGCTTATAATATTTATTCAAAAAAATAACCCCTCCGCTGAGCCTTAATTATCTCAGCGGAGGGGTCTCCTGTTTTATTTAATTACCATCACTGTAATCGTCTTCCACGATACCTTTGAGGTTAAACTCTGTCTCAGTCCAGTCACCGTCATTGTGTGTATTCTCGCCATAAGCTACATGTGCGTCATCCATACCTGCGATGCTGTCTTCTCTTCCAAGCAGGTCTTCGTTATTCTTATACCTGTCTTCGTCGTAGACGATCTCCGCAATTCCGTCTTCCGGCTCATAATAGCCGTCTTCTTCGCTGAAATCATCATCAAAACCTTCTTCGTTATAGCCTTCCTCGCCGTAACCCTCCTGGTCATACTCAAAGCTGTCATATTCCTCAAGGTAGCCGCCATCGCCTTCCAATTCTTCGGAAATCATATACTCTTCAGGCGTATCGGTATCCAGCTTAACAGAACGGTATCTCTTCATACCGGTCCCGGCAGGAATTAATTTACCTATAATAACATTTTCCTTAAGGCCGATTAACGGATCAACTTTACCCTTGATGGCTGCTTCTGTCAGAACCTTGGTGGTCTCCTGGAAAGAAGCTGCGGATAAGAAGGAATTGGTGGCAAGGGATGCCTTGGTGATACCGAGCATAACCTGTTTGCCGTCTGCCGGCTCCAGACCTTCTGCAACCAATCTCTCATTCTCATCATTGTATTCAAGTATATCGACTAAGGTACCGGGTAAGAAATTCGTGTCTCCATTGGTCTCGATACGAACCTTCTTCAACATCTGACGCACGATAACCTCGATATGCTTATCATTAATCTCAACACCCTGCAGACGGTATACTCTCTGTACCTCCTGGATCATATAATCCTGTACGGCACGGATACCCTTAATCTTTAAGATATCATGAGGGTTAACGCTTCCTTCCGTAAGCTCATCACCGGCCTCCAGCACATCACCGTCGGATACCCTGATCCTGGAACCGTAAGGAATCAGATAAGCCTTTGACTCCATGGTATCGTTATTGGTAACGATGACTTCACGCTTCTTCTTTGTATCCTTAATGGTAACTATACCGCCGAACTCTGCGATAATCGCAAGTCCCTTGGGCTTTCTGGCCTCAAAAAGCTCTTCGACACGGGGAAGACCCTGTGTGATATCGTCACCGGCCACACCGCCGGTATGGAAGGTACGCATGGTCAGCTGGGTACCTGGCTCACCGATGGACTGGGCAGCGATGATACCGACTGCCTCACCCACCTGCACCGCTTCTCCGGTTGCCATGTTGGCACCATAGCACTTAGCGCAGACACCGATATGTGACTTACAGGTTAATACGGTACGGATCTTGACTTTATCTACACCTGTTGCCATAATTCTGGCAGCACGCTTGGGTGTAATCATATGATTTGCTTTAACAATTACATTGCCTTCTTCATCCTCGATGGTCTCGCAGGAATATCTTCCTGTGATTCTCTCTTCCAGGCTTTCGATCAATTCTTTGCCGTCGGCAAAGGCCTTGATCCACATGCCGGGAGCTTCCTGGCCTTCGCAGCAGTCAACCTCACGGATGATCAGATCCTGTGATACGTCAACCAGACGGCGTGTCAGGTAACCGGAGTCAGCGGTACGTAACGCGGTATCGGAGAGACCTTTACGTGCACCGTGTGCAGAGATGAAGTACTCCAATACGTCAAGTCCTTCACGAAGGTTGGACTTAATGGGCAGCTCAATGGTACGGCCAGAGGTATCCGCCATAAGTCCGCGCATACCGGCCAGCTGTTTGATCTGCTTATCGGAACCACGGGCACCGGAATCGGACATCATCTTGATATTGTTGAATTTATCCAGACCGCTCAGCAGCTTTTCGGTAAGCGTCTTATCTGCTTCTTTCCAGGTCTCGATAACCGTATTATATCTTTCATCCTCCGTCATTCTGCCGCGTCTGTATTCCTTTGCGATATTCTCGACGGTAGCTTCCGCGCCTTCTATGATAGCCTGCTTATCTGCAGGAACCGTCATATCGGAGATGGATACCGTCATGGCTGCACGGGTGGAATATTTGTAACCCAGGGACTTGACGGCATCGAGAATCTCCGCTGTCTTCGTAGCACCATGGATATTAATGCATTTTTCAAGAATCGGCTTCAGCTGCTTCTTACCCACCAGGAAGTTAACCTCCAGCTTTAAGAAGTTCTCCTCCAGGGACCGGTCAACAAAGCCTAAATCCTGAGGAATAATCTCATTAAAGATGAAACGGCCCAGAGTAGATTCGATGGTCCTGATCTCCTCCGCTCCATCCTTATTCAGACCGGATCTTCTGACACCGATCATCTCATGAAGGGAGATCGCTCCGTTCTCATATGCGAGAATCGCCTCGTTCAAATTCTTGTAGCGATGGCGGATTCCGCCTTCAAGCTCTCTTTCAATGGTCAGGTAGTAGATACCGAGAACCATATCCTGGGAAGGAACAGTCACCGGTGCCCCATCGGAGGGCTTTAATAAGTTGTTGGGTGAGAGCAGTAAGAAACGGCATTCCGCTTGTGCTTCCACTGACAGAGGCAGATGCACCGCCATCTGGTCACCGTCGAAGTCCGCATTGTAAGCGGTACAAACCAGCGGATGAAGTTTAATTGCCTTACCTTCCACCAGTACCGGTTCGAAAGCCTGGATACCAAGTCTGTGGAGTGTTGGGGCACGGTTAAGCATAACCGGATGCTCCTTGATAACCTCCTCAAGAACGTCCCAAACCTCGGTCTGAAGTCTCTCCACCATCTTTTTAGCGGATTTTATATTATGTGCGGTACCTCTTGCTACCAGCTCCTTCATAACAAAGGGCTTGAATAGCTCGATTGCCATCTCTTTCGGCAGACCGCACTGATACAGCTTAAGCTCTGGCCCTACTACGATAACGGAACGTCCGGAATAATCGACACGTTTGCCAAGCAGGTTCTGACGGAAACGTCCCTGCTTACCCTTTAACATATCGGAGAGGGATTTGAGTGCGCGGTTACCGGGTCCGGTTACCGGTCTTCCTCTCCTGCCGTTATCAATTAATGCATCAACCGCTTCCTGCAGCATTCTCTTCTCATTACGAACGATAATGTCCGGAGCGCCCAGCTCCAACAATCTCTTCAGACGGTTGTTGCGGTTAATGATTCTTCTGTATAAGTCGTTCATATCGGAGGTGGCAAAACGTCCGCCATCCAACTGGACCATAGGACGAAGATCCGGAGGAATCACCGGTATTACGGACAGTATCATCCACTCCGGCTTATTGCCGGACTCACGGAAAGCTTCCACAACCTCAAGGCGCTTGATGATCCTTGCGCGCTTCTGTCCGGTAGAATCCTTAAGTCCTCTCTTTAACTCCCTGGACTCCTTCTCAAGGTCAATTGCCTGAAGAAGTTCCTGGATCGCTTCTGCGCCCATACCCAGCCGGAAGCTGCCCAAGCCGTATTTTTCTGCGGCTTCCTGCCTTTCCTTCTCGTTTAAAACCTGCTTGTATTGTAAATCGGTAGTACCTCTGTCAAGTACGATATAAGATGCAAAATACAGTACTTTCTCAAGGGTTCTCGGAGAAAGATCCAGTATTAATCCCATACGGCTGGGAATTCCTTTGAAATACCAGATATGGGATACCGGTGCGGCAAGTTCGATGTGCCCCATCCTCTCACGGCGGACACTTGCTTTGGTAACTTCAACACCACACCTGTCACAAACGACACCCTTATATCTAATCTTCTTATATTTACCGCAATGGCATTCCCAGTCCTTGCTGGGTCCGAAGATTCTCTCACAGAACAGACCGTCCTTCTCAGGCTTTAATGTTCTGTAATTGATCGTCTCCGGTTTTCTGACTTCGCCCTTGGACCATTCTCTGATTTTCTCAGGTGAAGCTAAACCTATCTTAATAGCGTCATATGTCATCTCTTGAATACTGCTGGTCATTAATTCAGACATCCTTTGGCTCTCCCTTCGTTATAACAGAAACCGCTTGCTGCTCCTGCTCTACAGATTTTCTGACTATTAATCTTACGTCAGTGAATGACCGCAAGCCTTGCAGTGTTTGCTGCCTTCAGCTACGACTTCACCACAGTTAGGGCAGATATTCTCTAAGGGCTCATCTTCCTCATCGTCCTCATAGATTCCGTCTTCCAGGATATCTTCCGTTTCATCTTCATAGATATCAAAGATATCTGCTTCTATATCCTCTACATTACCCTGGGTGAAACCGGCTTCTTCATAGCCTTCATCATATCTGAAATTGTTGTCGCCTTCAATTAACGGAGTCAGGTCAGATTCACCGTAGTCAATGCTTTCCGTCATCTTAACTTCATTCCCGTTCTCATCAAGAACGGTTACATCCAGTGCCAGTGACTGAAGCTCTTTTAAGAGAACCTTAAAGGATTCCGGAATACCGGGCTCACTGATATTCTCACCCTTAATAATAGCCTCATATGTCTTAACACGACCGGTAACATCATCGGATTTTACGGTCAGGATTTCCTGCAGGATATAAGCGGCACCATAAGCTTCCAGTGCCCATACCTCCATCTCACCGAATCTCTGTCCGCCGAATTGGGCTTTACCACCCAACGGCTGCTGGGTTACCAGGGAATAAGGCCCGGTTGAACGTGCATGGATCTTATCATCAACCAGGTGGTGGAGCTTCAGGTAATGCATGAAGCCTACGGTTACGGCACCGTCAAAATACTCTCCGGTTCTGCCGTCACGAAGTTTTACCTTACCGTCACGGTTAATGGGTACGCCCTTCCAGTCCTCCCTGTTCTCCGGATGCTTCTGAAGATAATCCAAAAATTCGGGATCCAGGGAATCTTTATATTTTGCTTCAAATTCTTCCCAGGAAGTATTCGCATAATCATCAGCGATCTCCAGGGTATCCATAATATCAAACTCATTGGCGCCATCGAATACCGGAGTTGAGATATCAACACCAAGTACCTTGGCTGCTAAGGATAAGTGAATCTCAAGTACCTGTCCGATGTTCATACGGGAAGGAACACCCAGCGGATTAAGCACGATATCAAGGGGTCTGCCGTTGGGCAGGAAAGGCATATCCTCTGCCGGTAATACACGGGAAACAACACCCTTGTTGCCGTGACGGCCCGCCATCTTGTCACCAACCTGGATCTTTCTCTTCTGTGCGATATATACACGCACTGTCTGGTTAACGCCGGGGGACAGCTCATCGCCGTTCTCTCTTGTAAATACCTTGGCATCAACGATAATTCCATATTCGCCGTGAGGAACACGCAGGGAAGTATCACGTACCTCTCTTGCCTTCTCACCGAAGATTGCCCGAAGGAGCCTTTCTTCCGCAGTCAGCTCGGTTTCACCCTTAGGCGTAACCTTACCTACCAGAATATCTCCCGCACGCACCTCGGCACCGATACGGATAATACCTCTCTCATCCAGATCCTTCAGCGCATCATCACCGACACCCGGTACGTCTCTTGTGATCTCTTCCGGTCCCAGCTTGGTATCTCTTGCTTCTGCTTCATATTCTTCGATATGAACGGAAGTATATACGTCTTCCTGAACCAGACGCTCACTAAGGAGTACGGCATCCTCGTAATTATAACCTTCCCAGGTCATGAAGCCGATTAACGGATTCTTGCCTAATGCCAATTCGCCGTTGGAGGTGGAAGGACCGTCCGCAATCACCTGTCCGGCAGTAATCTTCTCACCGCGGAATACAATAGGTCTCTGGTTAATACAAGTTCCCTGGTTACTCTTGGAGAACTTGATCATACGGTAGGAGGATTTTGTATTATCATCATTTTTAATAACAATTTCTTTGGCTGTAACACGGTCAACAGTACCGGACTTCTTCGCAACGACGCATACTCCCGAGTCGATGGCAGCCTTGGCTTCGATACCGGTGCCTACTGAAGGAGCTTCGGTCAGAAGAAGGGGAACCGCCTGACGCTGCATGTTCGCACCCATGAGGGCACGGTTGGCATCGTCATTCTCAAGGAAAGGAATTAAGGCCGTAGCTACGGAGAATACCATCTTCGGAGATACGTCCATTAAATCAATCTTGTGCTTTTCATACTCCGAGGTCTCTTCCTTATGGCGGCCGGAGATGCTGTTACCAATGAAATAACCCTTCTCATCCAGCTCTTCGTTGGCCTGCGCAACGATATATTTATCCTCTTCGTCCGCAGTCAGGTATACGACTTCGTCAGTTACCTTTGGATTCATGGAATCAGACTTATCCGTGAGGCGGTAAGGAGCCTCGATGAAGCCGTATTCGTTAATTCTTGCATAGGTGGCAAGAGAGTTGATCAGACCGATGTTAGGACCTTCGGGTGTCTCAATAGGACACATTCTGCCATAATGGGAGTAGTGGACATCTCGCACCTCGAAGCCTGCCCTGTCACGGGATAAACCGCCGGGACCCAGCGCGGACAGACGTCTTTTATGGGTCAATTCACCCAGAGGATTGTGCTGGTCCATGAACTGGGATAACTGGGAGCTTCCGAAGAACTCCTTCACAGCTGCGGTAACCGGTTTAATATTAATCAGAGACTGGGGGCTGATGCCCTCCAGATCCTGGGTTGTCATTCTCTCACGAACCACACGCTCCATACGGGAAAGACCGATACGGTACTGGTTCTGCAACAGCTCGCCTACGGCTCTGATTCTTCTGTTGCCCAGGTGGTCGATATCATCGGAATTACCGATACCGTATTCCAGATGAATATTATAATTAATGGAAGCAATAATATCTTCCTTGGTGATATGCTTCGGAATCAGCTCATTGATACTCTTCTTAACAGCTTCCTTAATGTCCTCTTCCCTGGTGTTCTCCGCAAGAATACGCTTAAGAACCGGGTAGTATACATCTTCACTGATACCCAGCTCTTTTCTATCTATGTTCACATAATGAGCAATGTCAACCATCATATTGGAGATGACTTTGACATTACGTTCTTCCGCTTGTACCATAACGGAATGTACTGCTGCGTTCTGTATCTGTCTTGCAATCGTATCCGTCACCTGGGTTCCTGCTTTTGCAATCAGTTCACCGGTGGACAGATCAACCACATCCTCCGTTAACACAAAGCCTGTGATACGGTTACGGAAGTGAAGCTTCTTATTGAATTTATAGCGGCCGACCTTGGCAAGATCATACCTTCTCGCATCAAAGAACATACTGTTAAGCAGAGACTCCGCATTCTCAACCGCCAGAGGCTCGCCGGGGCGAAGCTTCTTATATAACTCCAGCAGACCGTCCTGATAACTGCCGGTAGGGTCCTTGGAGGTGCTGGGGTCTTTGGCAAGGCTGGCAAGAATCTTCGGTTCCTCACCGAATAACTGCTTGATCTCTTCATTGGTGCCATAACCTAATGCTCTGACAAAGGTAGTAATCGGCACCTTACGGTTACGGTCAACACGCACATAAAAAACATCATTGGAATCTGTCTCATATTCCAACCATGCGCCTCTATTGGGAATTACGGTAGAAGAAAATAACTTCTTGCCGATTTTATCATGATCCACTGCATAATATATACCGGGGGAACGTACTAACTGGCTTACAATAACTCTCTCCGCACCATTGATAACAAAGGTACCGGTTGCGGTCATCAACGGCAGATCGCCCATGAAGATATCATGTTCGTTAATCTCGTTATTCTCTTTATTATGAAGTCTGACTTTTACTTTAAGAGGAGCCGCAAATGTCGCATCTCTTTCCTTGCACTCTTCTATTGTATATTTGATGTCATCCTCACATAATTGAAAGTCCACGAATTCCAAACTCAAATGTCCACTGTAATCTGCGATCGGAGAGATGTCATCAAATACTTCTTTGAGTCCCTCATCCAGAAACCACTGGTAGGAATCTTTCTGTACTTCAATGAGATTGGGCATCTCCAGGACTTCCTTCTGCTTGGAGTAACTCATTCTAACGTTATTACCAACTTTAATTGGATGCATTCTGTTCTTGTCCATTGACGTTTTCACCCCTTGAATTTGATAAGAAAAAAAACTGCTTTTCATTTTGTAGTATATATGCTATAATATAACTATCTAGGCATACAATACCACAATAGTGCACCTTTTATACTACCATACATATTTTCAACTGTCAACTCAAATTTATTGAGTTTTTTTATTTTTAACAAACAAATATATACAATTTACGCTATTGAGATAAGCATTAACAGGAACAAGCTTAAAAGCCTGATTGGGTATACATGGCACCCAATCAGGCTTTTCCTGTGTGACAGACAATTATACTGCCCCGGATTATCGATAATTATCTTTATCTGTAATTCTTCATATACTCCCCATGTGCGGCGATCAATTCATCGCACATAGCCGCAATCTGGTCCAGGTTAAGCTCTGCCGCCGTATGAGGATCCAGCATGGCTGCACGGTAGACATCTTCCTTCTTATGGGTCCGCGCCGCTTCAACGGTCATCAGCTGGGCATTGATGTTCGTCATGTTCATGGCTGCAAGCTGCACCGGAAGCCTGCCCACATGACAGGGAGTAATTCCGTTCCCGTCCACCAGACAGGGAACTTCAACGCAGGAATCCTCCGGCAGATTTGTTATAAGTCCGGTATTCAATACATTTCCGCCGATTTTTATGGGCTTGTTATTCACGACGGCTTCCATAATATAAGAAGCATATTCATGAGAGCGGGTATGGGTTATCCTGCCGTCCTGCAGGATATCGTTCTTTTCTTTCTCCCAGCCGTTGATTTGATTAATACAGCGTCTCGGATATTCATCCAGAGGGATGTTGAATTTATCAATTAACTCAGGCTGATGTGATTTAATAAAGAAAGAATTATATTCCGCATTATGTTCGCTTGATTCCGTACAATAATAGCCCAAATGCTTAATATATTCATAACGCACCATATCCCAATGCTTTTTCCCGGCATTCATTTCTGCTGCACGCCGCTTGATCTCAGGATACAAATCAGTACCGTCCTTATCAAATATCTCAAGCAGCCATGCCATATGATTGATTCCTGCTATCAGCTCCCGGCGTCCCTCCAATTTATCCTCCATCCCAAGGGATTTCAGCAAGCCTTCCGAGCATACCTGGACGCTGTGGCATAAGCCTACCGTCTTAATCTTCGTGTACCGCTGCATATAACCGGTCAGGATTGCCATGGGATTGGTATAATTGATAAATAATGTATCCGGGCACACTTCCTCCATATCCGCAGCGAATTCCTCCAGAACAGGAATGGTACGCAGTCCGCGCATGATTCCCCCGATGCCCAGGGTATCCGCAATTGTCTGCCTCAGGCCATATCGCTTCGGAATCTCAAAATCTATAATGGTACACGGATCATAACCGCCCACCTGAATGGCATTGACAACAAAGTCAGCGGCTCTTAATGCTTCCTTCCTCTCTTCTGCCCCAAGATAGGTCTTGATTACCGCACGGGATTCATTGATATTCCTGTTAATAGCCTGAAGAATAATCTCAGATTCCTCAAGCCGTTTCTTATCAATGTCATATAAAGCAATCTCAGCATCTCTTAACGCAGGTGTGCACATGCAGTCACCCAATACATTTCTGGCAAATACGGTACTGCCGGCTCCCATAAATGTTATCTTAATCATAATAATACCTCCGGTCCTTTATAATTGTATCCTTCGTATGCCGAACTCCTGGTTTGCCCCATACATGGTATACAGGACCAATATATATTATTTATTTTTTCTTTTCAATAGTCTTTTTACAATAATTATCATACCGGCTGCTGCCATGGCCAATATTACAGCAAGAGCTGCCGGTAAAACCGGATTCCACAGGAATTTTCTCCGGTCCGCCGCTGTATCCGATGCCTCCTTATCCGGTGTCGTTATATCCGGTGTCGTTGTATCCGGCACTATTTGATCCGGCACTGTTTGATCCGGTACAATAGGAAATACACTTAATTCGGAAAAACCGCGCTCCCGGTGAGAACCGCCGATGCCGATGCGTCCGTGGGTAATGGGATCCGGATCAGTGTAGTCCATGACAAGTTCTCCGTTTATATAAAGCCTGAGCTTCTGTCCTTCCAGTAGAACACGCAGATGTGCATCCTCCGAAAGCGCTGTTTCCAGCCTGATATCCGCAAGCTTTTCACTGTCATACCTGCATTTTTCCAGAATAACGAATTTCGGCGCAATGGTCAGACGGTATCCGAAGAAGGCATTCTCCACCTGGGCTTCGTACCAGGATTCGTTCGTAGAGCGGAGATAAAGCTGGAGCATTCCGCTGGTGCCCTCCAGTCCTCCGGGAATGGTCGCTTCTATTCCGTAATCCTGCCAGCCGGTATCACCGGTAAAGGCTTTGGTCTGGATATGCGGCGGAATATAACCGTATTCCGTCTTCTCAAATTCCCGGACAACACTTCCGAGGAATTTCCAGCCTGTCTTTCCAACACGTTCGGATTCTTTAATCAGCTCAACCGCTGTCTCCACTTTCGCGGATTTATATCCGGAGAAGCTCTCCAGCAGTATGTCCTTTCCTTTTAAAAGTTCAACCTTAAGTGTCAGGAAGCCTTCTTCTAAAAGAAGCTCCCCCAGTGTGACGACGGTAAAACCTTCTTCATCACGAACCTGTAAGTCCTTTATCTTATAATTCTTTTCCTCTCCGCCTTCGGTTGATACTGCGAGCTCCGCACCGTCCAAGGCGCCGCTAAGACGTACGTCCAGGGAATACAGGCCTGTTTCCCTTACCGATATGGCATACCGGAGCCAGTCTCCGGTATCCTGCAGCAGAACCGCATGGCTGCCGCTTTGGGTTTTTCTTATATTAACCGTATCCGTACGCCGGTAATCGGATTCATTACCCCCCTCGGATTGATAGCCTTCCCCTTTGCCAGGCAGATAATGTACCGCGTCAAATGTACCGGGAATTGATTTGGGAGCCATATAATCGCTCGTTCCGCCGCTTGTATTGGAAAATGCAATATAACGAAGCTCCCCGGCCCTCACCGAGGCGCCGATCCGTCCGCCAGAAAGAGTGGTCTCCGTCTCCAGCCGATGCATTCCGTCATAGAAAAGTGCCAGTGTTCCTCCCGTCTTTTCAAGCCGAAGGGCATGATGTGCCGCCTGGTTGGAGCCTTCCGGCACCGTTCCTTCCGTAAGCACCTGCTGCCTGCCGTCACGTATCTCGGATAGTCTGAGAATATTGCCTGACAGCTCCGCTAATCCATAATTTTTTTCTCCCTGATAGGAGAATACGGCAGAGAGATCCCCGGAAGAGATATTCCATTCTGCTATAAAATCCGAATTGCTTTCCGTTCGGGATACTGAATACTCTTCCTCTTTGATTACTATTTTCTCCAGCTCCATGCCCTTTCCTTCATCTTCCCAGGCATAGAATTCCGGTTGGACAGGTACCGGCTGCTCCCAATCGTTCGGTGCCGTGGCAGTCAGTTTTGTCCCGTTGAAAAACAGCCGGTCAAGGTTGAATTTACGGTTTGGACTGTATAGACGGTTATTATGGAATGCCATATAATAGCTGTCCATATCCGGCCCCATCACCACGGAGTTATGGCCCAGCGCCCAATAACCATCCGTGGTATTGATGACAAGCACACTGTTCCTTGGCATGACAAAATCCTTATCCGGATATTCCGATACCGCATATGCAATACGGTAACCTTCGCTTAGTACATGGTTGCCGGTAAGGGTCATGAAGTACAGACCGCCCCTCTTAAATACCTGGGGACCTTCCGTCCAGTGGCCCAGATAGGCACCGGTGCTCTTTTCATATCCAAACTCGGTATAGTCCGTGATCTCGCTGGATTTGATGCCGGAACCGTCCGCCCGGTAAAAGTACTCGCGGCCGTCATCGTCGAAGAACAGGCTGCCGTCAATCATTCGCCCGATATTCTCCGTAATAAATTCGAAAGGTCCCAAAGGACTCGCTGACCGTAACAGTCTGTGCCCTGCACCATGGGGTGTCGAAGTGACCATATAAAAATATCCGTCCCTGGCATAAACTACTTCAGGCGCATATGCATTCCTGAGCTCCTGATCCCTGGCTATCTCTCCCTCGTATTCCCAATTCACCAGTGTCTCCGAGGACCAGCATTTTAAATAGGTATCCCATCCGGAGCAGTACAGGTAATAGCGCCCGTTAAACCGCATGACAAACGGATCTCCAAGCTCTCCGTCCTGCCAGGCATGATCAATATCCATGGGATTTTTATAGGTTTTCAAGGACTCATCTTCCTCCTTTATAACAGCATCCGCACCGGACTCCCGGGCTGGTATCAGTACCGCTGCAAGCAGCAACATGAAGATAAATATAAATTTATATTTCAGTTTAATCACATTTCCCTCCAAATTTATCATTAATCTGCAAGAAGGCTTCCGCCTCTAAAGAGGTGAAGAGCTGAACAGCAAACAAAACCCGTTCAATCCCTGTTTTCCTGCAAAAGATTTGTCTGTCAGCCGCATCCGGATTTTATCTCATTATATATCTTATTGCATCTTCCCTGTATCTATAATATAAGAAGCGCCGCAAGGGATGCAATTGCTTCCTGCACCCCTTGTTTATGAGCTTCTGTTAATTCAATTTCTTTATCATAAGCATAATCTACGGCAGCATCCTGTAAAATCTCTGGTTTCCGTAGAAATGATCA
Source organism: Bacillota bacterium (assembly GCA_023424995.1). Classification (GTDB taxonomy): domain Bacteria; phylum Bacillota; class Clostridia; order Lachnospirales; family Lachnospiraceae; genus Mobilitalea. Next base: position 38,257 of record JAFADH010000113.1, read on the forward strand.
ATGGTCACCAGCACATCATTGGATGCCGTCTCCAGCATTCCCGGCGCATAGGACTGGTTTCCCGCCGTCCATATGGAGGTCTTGCCGCCCCAGGTTTCAAAATTGGTCAAAGTCTTTATATATTTTATATGGGACCTTCTTCTCATAACATCCAGATTCGACATATCCGGTGTTCCGCCATGATCCTCATCCGTACAGAATACGACTCCTACCGGACCGTTGCCTACCCTTATGGCTACCGGACAATATGCATTATATCTTCTCGAACTTCCGGGATCGATCCCTGCCTGGTATACGATCCTTCTGCCCGCATAATCCCAGGTATATCCGCCGTCAAAGGACTGGATCGCCCTTACAACATTCGCATACACACCGCCGCTCTGGCTGTCCTCGATCCCTTCCGTAACCAGCATGATCCGGTTGCCGCCCAGGTTGACCGCGGAGGCCATACCGTCCCGTATGAATTTGGTTTTACTGGCGTCCCTGGAGGCTGCTACCACTCCGTATTTATTCCAGTTACCGGTTAATCCGTTCCTGCCCTGCATGGCAATCCATTGGGAGCCCGAGCTTCCGTTCTGGGTCGCCAGGGGCTCCGAATCATAATAGCACTGCAAATCTCCGTTATTTGCGATAAACAGCCAGGGCGCCCCTACAAATTGGGTCTGGCCGGAAATTACCGTACTGTCATAGGACCATCCGGCTCCGCTGTTCGTGCTTTTACATACCACGACCGAGTACTGCCCCGATTGGTTACGCTCA
>JAFADH010000150.1 GCA_023424995.1 Bacillota bacterium
AAAATATAAAAGGAGTGAGGTAATGATTTCAAATCAAATTCTTCAGAGTACCATTGACGGATTAAAAGGGATCACTCGTATCGACATCTGTGTTATGGATACGGAAGGTAAAGTCCTGGCAACCACATTAGAGAATGCGGAGCAGTATGAGAATGCGGTGCTGGCATTCGTAGCATCACCGGCGGACAGCCAGGCAATCCAGGGATATCAGTTCTTCAAGGTGTTCGATGAGCACCAGTTGGAATATGTAATTCTTGCAAAGGGAGACAGCGAGGATGTATTCATGATCGGCAAGATCGCTTCCTTCCAGATCCAGAACCTGTTGGTGGCGTATAAGGAAAGGTATGATAAAGACAACTTTATCAAGAACCTGCTTCTGGATAACCTGCTGCTGGTGGATATCTATAATCGTGCGAAGAAGCTTCATATCGATACTGAAGCAAGACGTGTTGTCTTTATTATTGAGACCAAGAACGAGAAGGATGCCAATGCATTGGAGACGGTAAGAAGCCTGTTCTCCGGCAAGACAAAGGATTTCATCACGGCAGTGGATGAGAAGAACATTATTCTTGTGAAGGAAGTCAAGCCCAGCGAGACATATGAGGATTTAAATAAGACCGCCAAGGTACTCTTGGATATGCTGAACACCGAGGCAATGACAAAGGTACATGTAGCCTACGGAACCATCGTGAATGAGATTAAGGATGTATCCAGATCTTATAAGGAAGCAAAGATGGCTCTGGACGTAGGCAAGATATTCTACAGCGGAAGAAATGTAGTTGCTTATAATAATTTAGGTATCGGCAGACTGATCTACCAGCTGCCCATGCCCTTGTGCAAGATGTTCATTAAGGAGATCTTCGAAGGGAAATCACCGGATGATTTTGATGAAGAGACACTTACTACCATCAATAAATTCTTTGAAAACAGCCTGAATGTATCAGAGACATCAAGACAGCTGTATATCCACCGTAACACGCTGGTATACAGACTGGATAAATTGCAGAAGAGCACGAACCTTGACCTGCGGGTATTCGAAGACGCAATCACCTTCAAGATTGCACTCATGGTCGTGAAGTATATGAAGTACATGGAGCAGCTGGATTATTAGGATTGTCACAAGGAGGATATTGGTTCCGCCGTCAAAATTTAAATTCTATATGCTTTGCTTCGGTGCATATATTGATTCGAAACGTAGCAAAATGGTATATATAGTGTGATTGATTCTGCAAAGGCAAGTAAACCCTGAAGGGATATCTTCGCATTTAAATTTGCAGGTTGTGATGAAAGGCTTGGTTGTTAATATGAAGAGAAATTTTATCGCCGGATTGGTTACGGGACTTTGTAGCGCTTTGATTCTGTTTACTGTACTTGGAGCGGTCCTTGTATATGTGCAGGGCAAAGACGCCGAATTGGGCAATGACAGTTTAGCCAGTATAGATAAAGATACAAAGAGCGGCAGCGGTGCCGCCAAGGCAGCGGAAGATACCAAAGAGGTCCCGTATGATGATATTATGTATAAGCTGTCCTATCTGGAGAAGCTTATAGATAAGTATTATCTGGAAGATGTAAATGAAATTGATTTTGAAAACGGCATCTATAAAGGCTTCATGGCAAGTCTTGATGATCCCTATTCTACCTATTATACCAAGGAGGAATACGATGCCCTTATGGAAAGCTCCTCCGGCGTGTATGCCGGTATCGGTGCAACCGTGAGCCAGAATGCGGATACGCGTATAATTACCATCGTAAAACCGTTTAAAGACAGTCCTGCCTATAAAGCAGGCCTTCTGCCGGGAGACATTATATATAAGGTTAACGGGGAAGAGCTGACGGATGAGGATCTGTCCGAGGTTGTCAGCAGGATGAAGGGTATGGAAGGCACTACCGTGGATATCACCATCCTTCGGGAAGGCGAGACGGAGCCGCTGGAATTCACCATCACGAGAGCCAAGATAGAGGTTCCTACCATTGAATGGAAGATGCTTGATAATAAGATCGGATATATTTCGATTGCGGAATTCGATGAGATAACGGTTACTCAATTCAATACCGCGGTTAATGAGCTTCAGGCCGGCGGTATGAAGGGCCTGGTTGTGGATGTTCGTAATAATCCGGGCGGTCTTCTGGATTCCGTAGTGCAGATTCTTGACCGGATCCTGCCTCCGGAGCTGATTGTGTATACGGAGGATAAGTATGGTAACAGAGAGGAAGAGAGGGCAGAAAATAAAGATAAACTCACACTGCCCATGGCAGTCCTGATCAATGGCAACAGCGCAAGTGCTTCCGAGATCTTTGCCGGAACCCTTAAGGATTATAAGGTGGCAACCATCGTGGGAACCACCAGCTTTGGCAAGGGTATCGTTCAGAAGGTGCTTCCCTTATCGGACGGGACAGCGATAAAGCTTACCATATCAAAATATTACACCCCAAGCGGTAAGAACATCCATAAGGTTGGTATCGACCGGATATTGAGGTCGAGCTGGATAAGGCGATGCAGCAGGAGATTACCGTTCCGGTAGAGAAGGATAACCAGCTGCAGAAGGCCATCGCTGCGATTACGGAGAAGCTTAGTAAGAAATAAATGTAAGTATGTATAAAAGAATCCAATATTGGCTCTTTAATGATTGTCGGCAATGTGTTCATCATGTACCCCGCATTTATTAAAGAGCCATAATATTCATTCGGTTCAGGCTGCTGCAGGATTTTGCTGCAGCTTTTTTAACGGAACATTGACCATGAGTTTACAAGGAATTTTAACGGGATTTATACAGGCTGCCGCGGTTTTTGGACGGGAATTGTTGATTTTCGTAGGAAATAAGGGTATTTTGCAGATCATTTCCGCAAGAAAATATGATTCCGCTCTAATGTAAATTTAGAATGTTCCGATAAATATAGTATAAGAAAGCGTAGTGAGCATGCGGCAAGCTTGTCTGCGGCTGTGTGGTCGGAACGATAAATTGATAGATAGGCGGTGATACGGATGCGCATCGATGCATTCAATAAAATCAGTGAGCTGTATAAAGTAAGCGGCGTTAAGAATAGTTCAAAAGTGAAGAGTGCAGGCTTCAGTGATACTTTGGAGATATCCCAGACGGGGAAGGATTATCAGATAGCAAAGCAGATCGTAGCTAAGGCTCCCGATGTAAGGGAAGCGAAGGTTCAGGAGATCAAGGAACGGATAGAAGCCGGAACCTATAATGTTACAATTGAGGATGTTGCGGATAAGTTAGCCCGGAAGATCCTCGAAGGATAGTACCGGAGCATGAAGGATAAAATTCATACATTTTCAGAGTGATGCAATTATACCATGCCGGATGGAGACAACCCGGGTATGAAAGAGGGTTAGCAGTGGCAAGTTTAATCGATGAATTGATTGATATTTTAGAGCAGGAATACAGCATTTATAAAGAATTATTACCGGTTGCCCTGGAGAAGACCCAGGTTATCGTCAAGAATGACCTGACAGCGCTGCAATCCATCACGGAGGAGGAGCAGCGCTCGATTGACCGGATTTATTCTCTTGAACAGAAACGGGACAATGTCATGGCCGGTATTAAGACGGTGCTGAACAGGAAATCTAAGGATTTCACCCTGAAAACACTGATTGATGTTCTGGGTAAGCAGCCAAAGGAACAGAAGGCTCTTTCTGTTCTTCATGATAATCTGAGAAGTACAATCCATACATTAGTGGAAGTGAATGATCATAATAAATCGTTAATCAACCAGTCCCTGGAGATGATAGAATTCAACATGAATTTTATTCAAAGTGCCGTCATGGCGCCGGGGAATAATACCTATACCAAAAAGGCGTCCAGATATGATACGCAGATGCGGGGGACGGGAATGTTCGATGCCAAGCAGTAGGCATATAAACGGACGCAATTAAAATAACTGTAGAATGAGGTGAGGTCATGGCTACGTTAAGTGGCATATATGTGGGGGTATCGGGCTTGAATGTCAGCCAGGCCGCTTTAAATGTAACTTCCCATAACCTGGCTAATGTAGATACAGCGGGATATGTGAGACAGCAGGTGGTTCAGAATGATTTTATGTACCGCAAGCTGGGAGATTCCCATATCTCCATTATGCAGCAGGGTTTGGGTGCTAATTTTGCGGAAGTGAAGCAGGTGCGCGATTCCTTTCTTGACCGTGCGTTCCGGCAGGAGACCGGCAGGGAAGCGTTTTATAAAGCACAATACGAGTCGGTAAGTGAAATTGAGACCTTCTTCGGCGAGCTTGAAGGCGAGACCTTCCAGAATGTGCTGGGAAAGTTCTGGACCTCCCTGCAGGAGCTTGCCAAGGAACCGGACAGTGTCGTTGCAAGAGCGGCCCTGATAGAGACGGCAGTGACCTTCGTAGAGCGGGCGGAGAATATTTCGAACCAGCTGAGGGATTATCAGATAAATTTAAACACCAGGATAAAAGATCAGGTAGCCAGAATCAATAAGATCGGTCATGAGATCAAGGCCCTGAATATCAAAATCAGACAGTATGAAAGCACGGGTGTTGAGAAGGCAAATGATCTGCGGGATCAGCGTAACATGCTGCTGGATGAGCTCAGCGGATATGCCGGCATTACATATAAAGAAAATCCGCACGGTGTCGTGACGGTGAACCTTGAGGGTGTTCCGTTTGTGACGGAGGATAACGTATACGAGCTGGATACTGCTCCTATCAGCGATGAGACCGGGATGCTAAAGCCGGTATGGGTAGCTTACGGAGGAGCCGATGTCTATAATCTGGACAGGGCATATTCCTCCAAGGATAATACGGATCTCGGATCCCTGAAAGGACTTTTGACCGCACGGGGTTCCAAGGCAGCCAGGTATACGGACATCCCCGTCCGTGAGAATTATGCTTCCGACCCCTTGTATAATCAGGCGGTAATTGATTATAACAATACCATTAATAATTCCGTTATCATGACGGTCCAGGCGCAATTCGACCAATTGATCCACGGTATTACAACGACGGTGAATGATATTCTGTGCCCGAATAAGGAAGTGACCTTATCGGACGGGAGCAAGATCAAAATCCTGGACGAGGAGAATGCACCAGTGGCTCTGGACGGCGTGACTATGGGTGAAGCCCTGTTTAACAGAAAGTCCATGCCCCGTTATGGCGAATCGGAAGAGATTGAGATTATTAATGAGGACGGCGATTATGAATTCATAACCGCCAGGATATATACCGAAGAAGATCCGGCAGACAACTATACCCTGTTCACTCTGGGTGAGATTGAGGTGAATCCGAAGCTTCTCCAGAATTATTCTTATATTCCGCTGTCCAGCAATACCGGCACCGGTGATTATGATGTTGAGACCGCGCAGAAGCTTCTGTCTTCCTGGCAGGAGGCATTTGCGACATTATCACCCAATTCCCTGACGAAGAATAATTTTAATGAATATTATAATTCCTTTATCTCGGAGATCGCCAACAGAGGAGAACAGCTGTATACCATCAGTGCGAACCAGGCTTCCATGGCGGAAAGCATTGATAATCAGAGGATGGAAGTGACCGGAGTCTCTTCCGACGACGAATTGACGAACCTTATTAAATACCAGCATGCTTATAACGCCTCTGCGCGTTATGTAACTACCGTAAGCCAGATGCTGGAGGATATAATCAATAAATTGGGACGATAGGAGCCATGGATGATTGGATTCCCCAATTATGTATCGCATGCAGCAGAATGTATTGCGTGCAGTATAAGCGTTGTGTGTAGAATGGAACAGTATGCGGCAATAGGATTATGATAGTTTGATTGCCATCAGAACGGATGGGATATGTGCTATATCCAATTATCCGCAGGATGGAATGAAAGGTACGGTGTGGACATGCCCTCAACATTTTTTGGATTGAATATCGGTAAGACCGGCTTATATGCATATCAGGCAGCCCTGGATACGACGGCTCATAATATCGCAAATGCGGAGACGGAAGGCTATACCAGGCAGGTAATGGGGCAGAAGGCTGATAAAGCGCTGTCCGTGCACAGTACCTACGGTATGGCAGGAACCGGTGTTATTGTCACCGGCGTAAGGCAGATGCGTGATTTATATTATGATGAAAAATACTGGACCAACAGCAGGCTTTACGGCGAGTACTCCGGGAAAGCCCACTATATGAACGAGATAGAGAATTATTTTAATGAGTTGAACGACGACGGATTTACCACTACCTACAATTCATTATATGACAGTCTGTATGAACTGCAGAAGAATCCCTCAAGCGCCACGGTGCGTACCCAGGTTATTAACTATGCGGAAAGCCTGACCGAGTTTTTTAATTCCCTGTCTACGAATCTTCAGAAGGTTCAGACGGAATGTAATTTTGAGATAAAAAACCAGGTGGATCATATCAATTCCATATCCCAGCAGATAGCCGCTTTGACAAAGCAGATCGTGACTCTGGAGGTGCAGAGCGGAGGTATGGCCAATGATCTTCGGGACCAGCGCAATCTGCTGGTGGATGAACTGTCCCAGATCGGTAATATCACCGTAACCGAGAAGTCGGTAGGAGATGCAGGCGTCGGGGTAACCAGCTATGTGATCAAGCTGAACGGCTCTACCCTTGTAGATGGGAGCAATTATAATAAGCTTAAGGCGGTTCCCAGAGAATATAAAGTAAATCAGAATGACATCGACGGCTTATACGATATACAATGGGAGAACGGGCAGTACTTTGACGTACGAAGCGCATCCCTGGGCGGTACCCTGCAGGCGCTCTTTGAAGTGAGGGACGGTAATAACCAGGATAATTTCAAAGGAACTGTAACGGCCATGGCCGGGGATACCTACGTAACGGTTACCGAATCCAATGTAAATGATGCCACGAAGCTGAACATAGCCGAGACCGGTGTCATTACCGTCGGCAACAGGGACTACAGCTATAACGGCTTCCAGGTCACAAAGGATACGGAGAGCGGACAATTCATATATACCTTTGCGCTGGATGATGCGGTTACGGTGGATGCCATCGATGCAAGCGCCAGAATCGGAGAAAGCATCAATTATAAGGGTATTCCTTATTATATGAACCAGATGAACGAGTTTGTAAGAACCTTTGCGAAAGCATTTAACGATATTCATAGAACCGGCGTTGATTCCGAGGGGAATTCGGGCAGGGATATATTCAACGGGATCAATAAGGTGAACGGCAGGAATTATACCTTCGGTCCCTTACCGGATTCGGAGGATGCGGAGTATTATGATTATGATACCTTTAATTCCCAGACAGGGGAGTTTTATGAGGATATTCCGGAGGACCAGCCCTTATACGGCTCCTATTATTTCATGACTGCGCTGAATTTTACGGTGAGCAGGGCGTTCCTGGATAATCCCAATCTGCTTACTACCTCAACCGATATAGTAAATGGTGTGGAGAATAATGATGTTATCGATCGCTTGATTGCGTTAAAGGATGACAAGACTTATTTTGAGCAGGGCACTCCGGAGGCGTATTTTCAGACCCTGGTGGCTGAAATCGGTATCGATACGGAGAAAGCGAATACCATATCCCAGAGCCAGACGAATATTCTGAACACCATTACAAACCAGCGGTTATCCGTATCCGGTGTGGACACGGATGAGGAGGCCATGAATCTGGTCCGTTATCAGAATGCGTATAATCTGTCGGCGAAGGTGATCACGGTAATGAATGAGATCTATAATAAGCTGATCAATGAGATGGGCATATAGTTATTTGCAATTTTACACGGCGGATTTGCGTCTGATAAATGTGAAGGCTTTGTTTTCACATCCCAAATTCGTGGATATCGGCAGAATGGAGGATTAGAATGAGAATAACCAACAAGATGATGACGAATAATATGTTGAGTAATATCAATAAAAATAAGGTCAGAATGACAAATCTGGAGGAGCAGTATTCCACCGGCAAGAAGATCCAAAAGCCTTCCGATGACCCGATTGTTACTGCGAGAGCGCTTAAGCTCAGGACTAACCTGTCAGAGTTATCTCAGTACTATGAGAAGAATATTCCGGATGCCAAGTCCTGGATGGATGTTACCGAGAGTGCACTGACTACGGTGAACAGTATCCTGTCCTCTGTGAATTCCTACTGTGTGCAGGGCAGCACGGATACCCTGACGGCGACGGACCGCGCATCCATCGCCTCCAACCTAGAGCAGTTAAAGCAGCAGATCTTTCAGGAAGGCAATACGAATTACGCCGGAAGATACGTATTTACCGGTTATAAGACAGATACACCGTTAATCTTTACAAAGAAGGCGGAGAATCTGTCCTACGATATCACAGAGAATGTCGCTGTGAATGATATCCAGATTGTTGATAAGATATCCGGAAGTTATACGGTTGACGATTATGACGATCCAACGGAGGATTTTGCGGATTCCCCGGCTATAAATCAGGTATACCGGATTCGTCTCTCCTATGAAGGGCTCAATACAGCCGCGCCTGAGAATATCCGGATATTCACTAAAAATGCCATGGGGAATCTGGAAGAGCAGACGCCCTTTGATAACGTGGTAACCGTATCAGCTTATGAAGCGGATGCTTATGCGCCGGGTTCGAATGTAGCCCATTACCTTCCGGAGACAGGTGAAATCATACTGGGCAGTGCGGTATATGAAGAGCTCCGTACCGCGGAAAGCATGAAGATCACTTATTCCAAGACCGGATTTAAGGAGGGGGATTTAAGGCCCGAGCATTATTTTGATTGTGTAATGACCGACAGCGACAAACCGGAGCAGGAGCCGATCACCTATACCAAGACGGATCAGGCGATTGAGTATGAGATTAATTATAATCAGTCCCTGAAGATTAATACCCAGGGGTCCGATGCCGTCACCCACAGGATCGGCAGATGCATCGACGATATAATCAATACGGTAAATGACGTCATAGCAACCGAAGGCAAGATCGCAGAGGTAACAAAGCGTCTTGAGGACAGTTCATTAACAGCGGGAGAGATTGAACGCTATAATAAGCTGAAGGAGCAGCTGGATACTGAGCTGGTACTGAAGAAGGAGGCCATGCAGTCCGCATTCGAGACTGGAATCACGACCTCATCGCAGGAACAGGATAAAGTCAATGCGGCAGTGGCGGATCTTGGCAGCCGTTATGTCCGCCTTGAGCTGGCAGAGAACCGTCTGTCCAACCAGAAAGTAGATTTCGAGGACTTACTGTCGAAGAACGAAGATGTGGATATTGCAGAGACTATCATAAAATATGGTTCTGCGGAGATTATATATAATGCATCCTTGTCGGCAGCAGCCAAGATGGTACAGAATACGCTGCTGGATTATCTGAGGTAGGAACTGTCATGGGGACAGAAAATTATTGCAGTATGAAATAAATCATGCTTTATATTCATAAGATACGACTAAAATTATTGGATGAAATTAAAGGTTAGAGAAGGGGCGCATGAATAGCGCCTTTCTTCTCTTTAAGATATGTAAATTTGGTAATAATTTTATTAAAAAGTAAAATTTATAATGCGTTATAGTTGAATACTATGTATAATGATGTTATTAATTAGTGTATTTTGTCAGATGTATTTTACTGTAACGAAATAGCAAATGAGATAATAATGATGATATCCACATAAGAAGGGATGGCGATTGAAGTGTTGGTTAGAACAAGACATTTTGGAGAGATTGATCTGGATGAGGACAAAGTATTATATTTTGATAATGGTATCTTTGGTTTTGAAGATAATAAACGATTCACGTTAATTTATGATAATGACGGCGCCGGGGAAAGACCCGACATTTCCTGGCTTCAAAGTCTGGACGAGCCGGCGCTTGCAATACCCGTTATCAGTCCGTTTCTTGTGAAGGATGATTATAATCCGGAGGTCGAGGATGAACTACTGCTGCCGCTTGGTAATTTAAGCGAAGACAATATCGTCGTTCTGATCTCCATCACGGTGCCTGCCGATATTACAAAGATATCAGCGAATTTGAAAGCGCCGTTTATAATCAATTCCGATTCAAAAAAAGGTGCCCAGATTATCATTGAGAATAATGATTATGCAGTGAAGCATTATTTCTATGAACAGCTGGGTACGAAAAAGATAATAAAGGGAGGCGTATAATATGTTGGCCCTTTCAAGAAAGATTAATGAATCCATAATAATAGGCAATGAGATAGAGCTTACCATCCTGGAAGTGAAAGGTGACCAGGTAAAAATAGGAATCAACGCACCTAAGAATGTGCCTATCTACCGTAAGGAGCTGTACCTTCAGATAAAGGAAGCGAATAAGGAGGCAGCGAATACATCGGTATCTGAGGATGTGTTAAGGAGGCTGTTTCAATAGGGATATTAGTGCGAAAGCGCTATAAATCTTTATTATGGCATAAGGACTATAAATTTTTAGTGTGTGGATACCGATATATGTAGCAGAAACGGTAAATGTGCGATATACAATGTCAAGGATGGCAAATAGCACGGGACAACCTGAACAAACACATGGAGGTGTAGAATTTATGTCATTAGAGGTAAACTCAAATACGGTATATTATGATACTGCAAAATCTGTTGTGAAGCCTAAGAGTGAAGCGACAGCAAGCCAGGAGATTAATGCTGCGAACATCACTATTACGGAAGTACCGACATCATCAAGAGTATCTGCCGTCGGGCAGGCAGGTAAGAACCAACCCAATGGACAGGGTAAAGAAGCTACCGATGCCCAAATAAAAGATAAGATATCCATGGCAAACAATCAACTGAAAGCACATCGTACAAGATGCGAGTTTTCTTATCATGAAGAAACCAAAAGAGTATCAATTAAGGTAATTGACCGGGATACCCAGGAAACAATCCGTGAAATTCCTCCGGAGGATACCCTGGAGATGCTGGAGAAAATGTGGGAGCTTGCCGGCTTGCTTGTGGATGAGAAGAGATAGGGAGGTGGCGTTATGCCCTTAAGATTAAGCGGATTGGCATCGGGTTTGGATACGGATTCGATTATTACGGAGCTTATGAAGGTTCAGCGTTTAAAATCGACCAAGATAGAACAGAAGAAGACGTTAGCCGAATGGACACAGGAAAAGTGGAAGGCGATGAATACCAAGCTTTATTCCTTCTATACCGGTTCCCTCGCAAAGATGAGGATGCAGGGAAGCTTTGCTACCAAAGCAGCCGCAGCTTCCGATACCGGTAAAGTATCTGTGACAGCCAGTGTGGATGCTACGGAGGGAACTCATACCCTGAAGATTAATCAATTGGCAAAGTCCCAGTTTGTTACCGGTGCACAATTGGCTTCAAATGTTACTTCAAGTACTACTTTGGAAAGCCTTGGAATAGCAGCAGGCACCATTGATATATCGGTGGGTGGCACCACGAAAAGCATAACGGTTGATCCTGCGAAAAGTATCACTAACTTGGTGAATCAGCTTAAAAGTGCCGGGATCAATGCTTCCTATGACGCGACACAGAAGAGATTCTTCCTTAGTTCCAAGGAAAGCGGTGCTGCAAAAGCGTTTTATATCCAGGATACAAGTACGATAGATTTAGCCGGATTGGGATTGGCTAGCTTTGACTCTGATACTGCGGAGGGACAAGTTGACATAGACGGAACAAACAGTATGACCTTAGTTACTGCCAAGGATGCCTCTTTTGTATATAACGGAGCAGCCATGACCAGCTCATCCAATTCTGTTACAGCCAATGGACTCACTTTCAATCTGTTGGCTACTACTGATGATGAAGAGGTGAGTATATCTGTTACTAACGATACAAATGCAGTTTATGAAACAATCAAAAGCTTCATAAACGACTATAATGCCTTGATCGCTGATATGAATGCATCATTTTATTCAACTTCCGCCAAAGGATACAATCCGCTGACTGACGATGAAAAAGCGGCTATGACTGATGACCAGATAGAAAAATGGGAAAGCAAGATTAAAGAGTCCCTGTTAAGAAGAGATGGTACTGTCGGCTCCCTTCTTTCTACCATGAGAGAAAATCTGGGGAAAAGTGTTACGGTAAACGGAGTTAATTATGCATTATCTTCTTTTGGTATAGTAACAGGTGAATATACGGAACGGGGATTACTACATATCAATGGGGATGCGGATGATAGTCTGGTCTCAGGTAAGACGAATGACCTTATGAAAGCGTTGAAAGAGAATCCGGAAGCGGTTATGAAAACCCTTAATAAGCTTACTGATGATCTTTATAAATCATTTACGGAAAGCATGAAGAGTACTACGCTTCGCAGTGCCCTGACCTTCTATAACGATAAGGAAATCGCAAAGAGTATCACAGACTACGAGAGTGATTTAAAAGAGATGGAAAAGAAGCTTACGAAGATGGAAGATCGTTATTATAAGCAATTCTCTGCAATGGAAGCTGCTATGGCTAAATTGAATTCACAAAGTGCTAATCTTGCAGCAATGCTGGGAACAAATAACAAATAATAGGGGGAATGGGTTATGGCTACCAATGCGGCGGCAACTTATCGAAACAATAAGCTACTAACTGCAACACCTGCGGATCTAACCTTAATGCTATATGAAGCTGCGATCAAGTTCTGCAATCTTGCTTCCATGGCACTTGAGAAAAAAGATTATAATACAACAAACACAAACCTGATTAAGGCACAACGGATCATAACGGAACTTCGTACTTCTCTGGATTTTAAGTATCCGGTGGCGAAAGAATTTGACAGAGTATACGAGTATATTCATCATAGGTTAGTGGAGGCGAATATAAGAAAAGATATTGAGGCATTAGAAGAGGCGCTTCAATATACCCGGGAAATGAGAGATACCTGGAAGGAAGTCATGAAGACAGCCAAGCTATCCGGTTAATGAAAACTAATTATTTTAGAAGGAGGATGTAAGCGATGGAGTTGAATAATGACATTTCAAAGCAGGCTTATATCCGGCTTCTGATTGATACGCTCAATAAGAAGCTGTCCGTGCTGAATAATCTTACGGAGATTACAAAGGGGCAGGAAATGCTGATGGATGAAACTTCCTTTGATGATAATCGCTTTAACGGAACGATTACAATGAAAGAGGAGCAGCTCGTGATCCTGGCAAATCTTGATCATGGTTTTGAACAGTTATATGAACGTGCTCGTGACGAATTAATGAACAATAAGTTCAGATATATGCAGGAAATCGCAATATTGAAGGAATTAATTACTTCTATTACTGATATGAGCGTAAAGCTAAAGGCCATGGAGATGCGTAATAAATCAAAATTAGAGGTGCTGTTGGCAAAGAAACGCAATGATTTGAAAGATTCCATGATCAGTTCCCGGACAGCAGCCAAATACTATAAATCCATGACACAACAGATGGAAGAACAATCTTATTTTTATGACAAAAAAAAATAAAATCTGCGTCTGGTATAAAGTATTTCATAATAGTACCGATATAATATGCAGGTAATGAAAATTACTAAAGATTTATTCTCTGAGATGGAGCGTACGGCCGGACCGGAGAATATTCTAATTCGTAGCATGGAAGCTACAAATTATAATTTCAAGGAGGAATAAACTATGATTATTCAACACAATATGGCAGCGGCCAACACAAACAGACAGTTAGGTATCACTACCGGTAATCTTGCAAAATCTACTGAAAAGTTATCTTCCGGTTATAAGATCAATCGTGCAGGCGATAACGCAGCAGGACTTTCTATCTCAGAGAAGATGAGAGGGCAGATCAGAGGCCTTGAGCAGGCTTCCGTCAATGCACAGGATGCTATCTCTTTAATTCAGATAGCTGAAGGTGCTCTTAATGAGACCCATTCCATTCTGCAGAGAATGAGAGAGTTGGCTGTTCAGGCATCCAACGATACTAACGTAACCGCAGACCGTACGGCTATTCAGGATGAAATTGATGCACTGTCTGAGGAAATAACACGTATCGCTAAGCAGACTGAGTTCAATACCATGGGCTTATTGAGTGGCAAGTTTAGCGGTAAGAAGATCCAGGTTGGTGCGAACAAGGCACAGACTATATCCATTACCATTAAGTCAATGACAGCGAAGGCATTAGGCTTAAGCGGGCTGAGTGTATCCAGCCATACCAAAGCAACAAAAGCAATTTCTACTATTAATGCAGCAATCGAAAAAGTTTCTACACAGAGATCTGCACTTGGTGCTTTACAGAACAGACTGGAACATACTATCGCTAATGCGGACAATACTGCTGAGAACTTACAGTCAGCTGAATCTCGTATCCGTGACGTTGACATGGCGAAGGAAATGGTTAAGTACTCCAAGGACACTATCCTTCAGCAGGCAGCGCAGTCTATGCTTGCTCAGGCTAATCAGTCTACACAGGGCGTACTGTCATTATTGCAGTAATATCATAATCTTACTAAAAAAGGGACTGACAAAAGTCAGTCCCTTTTTTAAAGAAATGAACAGGAGGATTTTTCAATGGATGATATAAAACAATGCTTGCAGGAGGCAATTAAATCAATAGAGGATACGACCGGCAGCTTTTATCAGAATAGAATTAGTGAAGGATACAAGAAATTAGAATATACCTTAGGTGCATTGGATGACTTGATGTATAAGATAGCAGCCTTCCGTCAGCAGGGAAATGATATTAGGATAGATGATAACAGGATGAATCAAATCTTAATGGAAGCAATGAAGGCATTAGAGACCAAGGATGTAGTCCTTCTGTCCGATATTCTTGAATATGAGGTTAAGGAAATGCTGGTACAGTGCAGGGAAGGTTTATTATAGAATCTATTAGCAAAACAGGGAGTATACACTATGGATTATTTAAATCTTAATATGGGATGTATAAAAACAAATCGAAACTCTTTATATTTAAAATTGAAGGATAAGAGTATATTTCCCATAATGAATAACAGGCTGGATTCCATAGAGTCCGTGGAAGCAAAGGATGGCCAGCGGGTTGTAGTTATTCGGCATAATCTGGCGGAACACAGATTAAACAGCATCTATCGGCCAATGGATGAAGCAAAAAGATGGGCACAGCAATATGACCTAAACAGCCTTAACAATATTGCAGCCATGTTTGGATTTGGAAATGGCATCTTTGCCAGAGCCATGCTGGAGAGATTAAATAAAGATGATTATCTGTTCATATACGAACCTTGTTATGATATTTTTAATCATGTACTTCATAATTATGATATATGCGATATTTTAAAAAGTAAAAAGGTTATACTTGGTATAGAAGGGATCAATGATCTGGAATTCCATTTGAATTTAACCGGTGCTGTGGGTTTATCAAATCTAAAATCACAGCTTCAATGTATTTACCCGAATTACGACAAGATATTTCCTGAAAGCTGCCTTAAATTTTATCATCAGCTAAAGGATACCTATACGTCAGTTAAAATAAACATTAATACAATGATTGCTTTTGGCGAAAAGTATATAGATAATACATTGAAAAATATTCAGTTCATTCCGGATAGCAGTATACTATCCGATATCAGAGAACATATACCTGAAGGAATCCCTGCGGTTATTGTGGCAGCAGGTCCGTCTGTTCAGGATGATATAGATGTTTTAAAAAAATTAAAGGGCAGGGCAGTAGTTTTTGCTGTTGACAAGATATTCGGATATCTTATGAAGAATGGGATTGAGCCTGATTTTGTCGTAACCCTGGATCCAAAGAAAAACGTGAAATATTTTACTCTGAATGATAATATTACGACACCCTTGATTTGCTTTTATGAATCGAATCATGATCTGTTACTTCGTCATAAAGGGAAGAAGATATTTTGTACAAGCGATGATTTTACAGAGGAATTGTATATAAAAGCAGGCAAGGAATCACCGGATTTAATGCCAAGCGGTTCTGTTGCCATCATAGCTTATAGTGCCTGCATAAAGCTTGGATTTAAGAGGATTGTACTGGTAGGACAGGACCTGGCTTACCGGGACGGTTTTAGCCATGCCGGCGGAGTTATGGATAAAATGAGTAAGGCGAATCATGCCTTTGTGGAAGGTTTGGACGGGCAGCAGATAGAATCCAGATACGACTGGAAGGAATTTATTACCAGGTATCAGGATTTGATTGCTGTAAATAAAGGCACAGAAGTCATAGATACAAAGAAACAGGGTGCTAAAATCAAAGGGACTGTCCTTATGCCCTTAGAGGAGGTTTTGAGCAAGTATTGTACTATCCGTTATGATTCGGATGCCATCACTGCTAACTTGAATAAAACATTTTCCAAGGAGGATTTGCTGGTTGTTAAAAGATATCTGCAAGGTAATATAGCCATACTTAGAAAGATTAAAGAAAAGTCCATAAATGCAGAGAAGATATGTGACAGTCTAATCAAGAAGGTATCAGGAATTAATAGATCAGGTACGGAGGAAGATGTAAAAAAGATTACAAAAATCAATAAATACATTGAGGAGCAGAAGGTATATTCCTTCATGGATTCGTATATATCGGGAAAAACAGCTCAGCATCTGGCTGAGATCTTCCAGTTTTCAGACAATGAACGGGAGAATGAGCTGATGGTATATAAAAGATCAATAAGCATATATAGGTCAGTGGTCGATGCGGTGAATTTCACAAAGGAAAGGCTGGAAAACGCAATCGAATGGCTGTAGGAGTGAGGAAAGTTATGAATATATTAGCAATTATACCGGCAAGAAGCGGATCAAAGAGCATTCCGCATAAGAATATACGTCTTATCGGCGGAAAGCCTATGTTAACCTATTCCATTGAACATGCCGGGAAGTCCGGATACATCAACCGTATCATACTGAGTACGGATAGTGAGGAATATGCCAGGATAGGTGAGGAATATGGAGCGGAGGTTCCGTTTTTAAGGCCGGCGGAATATGCAACAGATACGGCTTTGGATATTGATGTATTCTATCACTGCCTGAATTATCTGAAAGAGAAGGAGAATTATACGGCTGATATTGTGGTTCAGCTAAGACCTACCTATCCGATTCGAGATGTGAAAGACATTGATAACTGTATTGAAATCATGATTAACAGCCCCGATATAGATTCGGTACGATGTATTGCCCCAGCCAAGGAGATTCCTTATAAGATGTGGCATAGGACTGAGAGCGGAAGGATTAATCCGGTTATGACGGATATAAAGGAATGCTATAACATGCCCAGACAGCAATTGCCGAAGGTATATTATCAGAATGCCTGTATTGATGCGGTTAAGGGAGATATAATATTAGAACAGCATTCCATGTCAGGGAATCACATCCATGGTTATGTCATGGACAAAAACTATGACATAGACACAGAAGAGGAATTCCTGCTGGCAGAGGAATATCTGAAGATATCTGCAGGGAACAAACGGTTTGTCTTTGATATAGACGGAGTAATCGCTAAACTGGTACCGGATAATGATTATGCGAAAGCGCAGCCGAATAAAAAGATGATAAATCTTATAAATAAGCTGTATTATATGGGCAATGCTATTATTCTCCATACGGCAAGAGGCTATGTATCCGGTATTGACTGGAGGGAAGTCACAGAGCAGCAATTAAAAAACTGGAACTTGCATTATAACGAGCTGCATTTTGGAAAGCCCAATGCGGATTATTATGTAGATGATAAGATGATCGGCATGAATAAGCTCCTTGAATTATTCAGTTAGATAGTCAGCCTTGCAAACAAAGTATCTGTTTGTCCCGCGGCAATTAAGGCATGTTTATATTCTTCATTTAATTGATCAGGCAGAATGTGCGTATAAGCGCCTTTTCCGCCGGGCTTGCCGTTTGCCAACCAGTAAAAGTGGTTTGAAATATCATATCTTTGTATGAAATCAATTTTATATTGATAACCGCTAAGTTCAAAAATATATTTTAATCCGACCTTATTAAAATTAAAAAGGTGCGCCTTCTTATAATAAAAATCCTTAAAAGCGCTGCAGTTGAAGGTTTTTACCAGGATATCATCCACATTAGGGACTTCAATATAGATGAAGCCGCCGTCTTTTAAAAGAGGCCTTAATCCCTTTAAAAAAGTAATGGGATCCGAAATATGCTCTAGTACGTGGAACATGAATATTTTATCGAAACTTTGTCCGAAATCCTGTGGATTGCGGGCAGTTTTTATTTTATTGCTGTGAATTTTATCTGTTATGTAGGCCTGCGCACGGTTATCCCATTCGGTTCCATAAACCCTGTTAACCTTATCGGAAACAGCGCTTAAAAAATAGCCTACGGAACATCCGATCTCCAGTATATCATCCGAAGATTTCAGCTCGGATTCCACACGCATCACACGCTGCCGTGCTTCAGGGAAAAACTTATGAAACACTTTAGTCAGTGCTGCTTCATCATAGTATCCCTCAGTATGGACCTCCTCCCGGAACTGTCCGTCATAATATATCTCCAGCTGTTCCTCGTCCGGCTGGGGGTATAGAAAATGGGTGCCGCAGGAGCTGCATAGGTACATTTTACATGCATCATCCGTAACATTTCTTATTTTAGAATCGATTGGCAAGGTTTCATGGTTTCCGCATAAAGTACATGCAATAGTTGACTCAAGCATTTTGCTTTCCCTCTGTCTCTTTTTATTTATTCGATATTAATTCCCTATTTGTAAATTATAAATCAATAGGTATTCCAGTTCAATAAAAATTTGTTATATTACTGAAATATGGTTTATATTATATTGTATTTTGTCGATATATAATTTATGATAATAATATCATATCGGATCATAATGGGGAGGCTCCATATGGAACATACACAGAGTATTTTTAACGAGTTATTTATCTTTGAGATGGCTAACAGTCATCAAGGCAGTGTAGAGCACGGAATAGATATCATTAAGGCTATGAGCAGAATAGCCAGGAAATATAACATAAAAGCAGCTGTTAAGCTCCAATATCGCAATCTGGATACCTTTATACATCCGGATTATATGGACAGAGCGGATGTGAAGCATATCCCTAGATTCTTGGGAACCAGATTGGATGCTGAGCAGTTCGCTCTGTTAGTTGATGCCATACATGAAGAAGGGCTCATTGCCATGAGCACACCCTTTGATGAAGACGGAGTGGGTTGGTGCATGGATCATGGAGTCGATATAATTAAGGTGGCAAGCTGCAGTGCTTTAGACTGGCCGCTGCTGACGAAGATTGCATATACACACAAACCGGTCATTATATCTACAGGCGGCAAAGTGCTGTCGGATATTGATAAGTTATATAATTTTTTCACTCATAAGGGATGTGAATTTGCATTTCTTCATTGTATAGCGGAATATCCGGCTCCTAAGGAACAGCTTCAACTGGATTTTATAGACCGCATGAACCGTCGGTATCCGGACATTGTAATCGGTTATTCCGGACATGAGGACCCAGAGGATCATATCGTGCCGATGCTGGCCATAGCAAAAGGAGCTAAGATACTGGAGAGGCACGTCGGGCTTCCGACCGAGACAATACAACTGAATGCTTACTCTATGAACCCGGAGCAGGCAGATGCCTGGGTGAAAGCAATAACGGATGCAAGAATTATATGCAGAGTAAAGAAGGATAATGATAAATATGTCAGCCAGGAGGAATTAGATTCCCTGCGTTCGTTAATGCGGGGCGTATATCTTAAAAACGCTATTCAAAAGGGGGAGCCTGTTACCCAGAGTGATGTCTACTTTGCAATGCCGCTAATGGACAGACAGATGACCAGTGGTGAATTCACGGACGGTATTCTGGCAAGTCGCAATTATGAGGTTAATCAGCCTCTTTTGGAAAAGAAGGCGGTTACTGACGTTGGACTGTTAAGAAGTGTTGTACATGATGCCAAGGGTATGTTGTACGAGGCTGGTATTGCACTGGGTAAGGATTTTGAAGTTGAATTGTCCCATCATTATGGAATGAAACATTTCAGGCAGACAGGTGCTATAATCATAAGTATTATCAACAGAGAATATTGTAAGAAGCTGCTGGTTATTCTGCCGGGGCAAAAGCATCCGGTACACATGCATAAAGTTAAGGAAGAAACCTTCCAGTTATTATACGGAGACCTTACTGTAAATATAGAAGGCAAGGACATCTATATGAAGCCGGGCGATATTCAAACTGTATTAAGAGAACAGAATCATTCTTTTACTTCAGTAAAAGGTGCTATATTTGAAGAGGTATCCACGACTCATATAAAAAATGATTCGTATTATGAAGATTCTGTTATAAGAAGCCTGGATCCCATAGAGCGAAAGACGGTATTACATAAGTGGTGATCATAATAGGGGCAAATGAGAGGATTCTATGAGTACATTCAAAACAGATATCAAGTATTGGCTTCAGGTATTCCTGGTACCGGTTTACTGGTTGTCTTTTCTATCTGTCAGGGATAAAAATATATGGCTGATGGGCAGTACTTTTGGCAGACGTTTTGCTGATAACCCGAAATACTTTTATTTATATCTAAAACAATTTCAAGGTGATAATATACGTGCCGTATGGATTACCCATGACAAGAAGATTTACAGGTTTCTGACGGAGCACCGATTGGAAGCTTATTATTACCGCTCACTGGCGGGGATTTATTACTGTTTGCGAGGAGGGGTATATGTCTATGACAATTATTCAAAAGATATTTCCTTCTGGTTATCAGGAGGAGCACTAAAGATCAACCTTTGGCATGGGACGGGAACAAAGAAAATCAATCATGACAATAAATTTGATCTGGTTAGGCATCCGGTTAATCGATGGGAACGGTTTCGCACATTATTGCGGCGAATGTCGGACGAGAAGCCACATCATTATACCCTTGCCACCTCAGTAAATATGGCAAAGATTCTGGCGGCTGCTTTTCGCAGTACAATAGATCACATGCTTGTCGTGGGACATCCAAGAAATGATATTCTTTTTGATACCGGAATTAAAAATATTTTTATTGATACGGAGCGCGGAATAGAAGAAAAACTGAAAGAGATTAAGAACCAAGGTAAGAAATGCATTCTCTACGGCCCTACTTTTCGGGACTCTGAAGTAATGTTTTTTGATATTATGGATTTAAATATCTTTAATGAGTTTCTTGCAAGACATGGATATGTATTTTGCACAAAGCTGCACGTGAAATCGAAGCTTAGAGCAAAATTTGCAGGTTTAACATATTCTAATATCCTGGATATTCCTGCGGATGCAGATACATATGTGATATTGCCTTATGCGGATATGCTGGTAGCCGATTATTCTTCCATATACCTGGACTATATGATGCTGAACAGACCGGTGGTAGCTTTTCCCTATGATTTTGAAGAGTATATACAAAACTCCAGAGAATGCTATTTTGATTATCAAACCTTTATGCCGGAAGTATATGCAAGGAATATGGAAGAGCTCATGGAGTCCATTGAAAAGGTGTTTCAGAGGGACGAATGCAGGGAGAAGAGATTGGAGAGACGATCTTATCATTTTGATGATATTGATGGTCATTCTTGTGAAAGATTATATCACGCGATAAAAAGACTATGCGATAATTAAGCTTCCTTACAGGAGGGATTATGGATAATATATATGATCAACGTCTACAGGACATAATGGACAGATATAATATTAAACGGCAGTCTATCAGTGATAACATTACGATACATAATATATTGATGGATTTGTTCAAAACCAGATGTGCGAATAAGAAGACCGCATTGTGGGGAGCAGGACGGAATAATTCCGAGAACAGTCATGCATCTGTTATTATTAAGAAATATACGACTTATATTCAAAGTTTATCCTTTTTAATCGATTCCCTCCCGGAACTATGGGGCAAAGAATTTATGGGATATCCGATTATA
This sequence comes from Bacillota bacterium, assembly GCA_023424995.1. Taxonomy (GTDB): domain Bacteria; phylum Bacillota; class Clostridia; order Lachnospirales; family Lachnospiraceae; genus Mobilitalea. The sequence continues at coordinate 21,726 of JAFADH010000150.1, forward strand.
TCACCGGAAGAAATTAAAGAATATGGAATTGAAATGATAATCATATCCTCAAAAGTTCAGGGAGATTCAATAAGAAAGGAATTAGAAAAATATGCTTCCGAATGTGAATACATCGATATTTATGATGAATTAAAAAAGAGAGGAATTACGGTTTTTCATAAATTTTATGAAGAAAGCTCGGTTTATACGGTAATTCACAAGGAGCGTGAGCGATATATTGCCGCGGAAGGGATACAAAAGCAGGAATCGTTAAAAAAGCTTGTCTCTTTATATTTATGTATTAAGGATATTTCCTTTGCACTGGAATACGCAGAGATTTATGTCAGAGAAAAATATCTGGATTGGGAGACCATGCAGAATCTGATAATTGATG
>JAFADH010000163.1 GCA_023424995.1 Bacillota bacterium
AATGTCGAGCGGGGGGTGAAGGACGGGTACCTGATTCCCGTCGAAGAAGCAGCTCCGACCTTAAGTACACCGTCTCCGGAGGATGACCCTGCCTCAGATAATACGACTTCTCAGGGGAATGCAGGCACGGACAACGGCCAGACCCAGAGTGAAGATCCAAGCTCTGGTACCGTTCCGGCTCAAGGCGGCAGCACAGCACCGGATAGTACTCCGGCTCAAGGAGGTAACACGGCTTCGGATGCTGCCGGATCCCAAGACAGCAATACATCCTTGGATGGCAATGCTTCACCAGGTATGAGCGCAACTTTGGATAGTACTTCTCAAGGTATGGAATCAGGTACAGACAGTTCTGCTTCCGGTGTACATATAAATGATAATAATACAACGAATACAGCTTCTCCGGACAAGGAGGATGATACCGATCCTGCGACACCGGAGGAGATAGTCGATAATGTGCTGGGCAGTACACAGGAAAATATACAGGCGGAAGAAGCGTTTAACAGTCAAGACGGTATACAGGCAAGCACCATTATAATATCTGCAGTTCTTGGCCTATTGCTTCTGACAGGCATCATATGCATCCTTCATTATTATGCAAGAGGCCGTAATTCCCGGAAGAAGAACGGTTTTATAAGAGCAGGAGGCTTTATAGATATCCATACCCATATCCTGCCCGGGGTTGATGACGGTTCCCGCAGCATGGACCAGACCATACGTATGCTCCATCTTGCCCATGCGCAGCAGATAGATACAATTATAGCCACTTCCCATTATGCAGTCGGTGCGAAGAATATTCCCCCGGAAGAGCTTATGAGCCTAAAAGACCGGGTGCAGGAGGAAGCCCGTAAGATTAATAAGGATATGCGTATCCTGTTAGGTCATGAATTATACTATAGTGATTCCATCCGGGATATGCTGAAAGCGAAGCAGGCATTGACCTTAGCCGGAAGCAGGTATATCTTGGTGGAATTTTCTCCCAAGGAAAGCTATAATACCATGTATAAAGGACTTGCAGGTCTGATTCAAGCAGGTTATATTCCGATTATTGCTCATATAGAGAGGTATCATTGTGTGCATAAAAAGGATCATCTGATTAATGATCTGGTGCGGATGGGCTGCTATATTCAGATGAATTGCAATAGCCTGAGCGGCGGTATATTCGACAGGGCAGTAAGAAGGAACAGAAAGCTGCTGAAGCTGGGATTGGTGCATCTTCTTGGAAGCGATTGCCATGATGATAAGATCAGGGTACCGAATATAGGAACTACTGTTAATATACTGCAGGGCAGATATGAGGTAGAATTATTGGATAGGGTTTTGTACCGGAATCCTGCTTGCATCATAGAAAATACTTACATATAAAGGAGCTTGCTATGGGAACTAATTCAAATGAAGAAATGGAAATTGATCTGGTTGACTTGTTTTATCTGCTGCGTGCAAGATTATGGATCATAATTCTGTCAGGAGCCTTACTGGCAGCAGCGGCAGGCTTGATCAGCAATTTTCTGATTACGCCGATCTACACATCGACGACCAAGCTGTACATCCTTACAAAATCAAATGCTATCCCAAGTCTGCAGGATATTCAATTAGGTACACAATTGACGCAGGATTATATGATTCTTGTGAAGAGCAGGCCGGTGGTGGATAAGGTAATTGAGAATTTGAATCTGGACATGAGTTATGGGGCGATGACGAATATAGTAACAGTATCCAATCCCTCCAATACACGTATTCTGGAGATAGAAGCGGAATATCCGGATGCTGCCATGGCGAAGAGGATTGTGGATGAATTTGCCCTTGTATCCGTGGATCGGATCGCTAAGATTATGGATACGGAGCAGCCTACAATTGTAGAAGAAGGGTTTGCATCTCCCTATCCCAGTAGTCCGAATGTAATTAAGAATGCCGTCATCGGCGGTCTGATCGGTGCGGTATTGGCAGCAGGAATCATTATTGTATTGCACCTGATGGATGATACCATTAAGACCTCCGAGGATATTGATAAATATCTGGGTATCAGCACTCTCGGTTTAATTCCGGTGGAAACAGCCGAGGTGAAATCCGCAGAGCTTAATAAGAAGCCGCGGAGGAAGCAGGGTGCGGCACAGAGAAAGGTTAAGGGTGACAGCCATGGAGCATAAGATATTATTCAACCGGAATGATCTTGATTACAGAGCAAATGAATCCTATAAGACCTTGAGAACCAATATCCAATTCTGCGGGGATGATATTAAGGTAATCACCTTAACCAGCTGTACACCCAACGAAGGAAAATCAAGCGTATCCTTTAATCTGGCCGTCTCATTTGCAGAGATAGGGAAGCGGGTTATACTGGTGGATGCGGATTTAAGAAAATCCGTACTGATCGGACGTTATAAGGTCGGCGAGATCGAGACCGGCCTGACTCATTATCTTTCCGGACAGACTGAATTGAATGAAGCCTTGCTGCATACGAATATTGAGAATATGGACGTCATTTTCTCCGGTAACCAATGCCCGAATCCGGCGGAGCTTCTGAACAACAGCCGTTTTAAAGCCCTCGTCAGCAAGCTTCGTGAGGAGTATGATTATGTTATAATCGACACACCGCCCCTGGGTTCGGTAATCGACAGTGCGATCGTCGCCCAGATCTCGGACGGAGCGGTTCTTGTCATAGAGGCAAATGCTATCAGCAGCCGGTTTGCCCTGAATGTGAAGAATCAGCTGGAGAAATCCAATTGCAGGATATTAGGTGCGGTTATAAACAAAATACCCATGAACCAGAATGGATATTACGGCAAATACTATGGTAAGTATTACGGCAAATATTACAGTAAGTATTATGGTACTTATGGTAAATAAGTTATGGTATCCATAGAAAATAATAGATAGTGGTAAATAATAGATTAGGGAGAAATCAGCATATGAGGAATAGCAAAATGAAGTATTGGAACAAATTGACCGGAAAGATTATGATAGCCGTAATGATTATCTTATCCTTCCTGGTTGTACCGCCCGCAGTGACAAAAGCGGCAGCAGCGCCGGCCCTCACAAAGACTTCAAGAAATATCCTGATCGGAGCAGAATATGATCTGAACATCAGGAATAAGATTGCCAAGTCCCAATATACCTGGTCCAGCAGTAATAAAAAGATCGCAACAGTGGATAACTGGGGTATCGTTAAGGGAGTTGCAAAGGGCTCTGCTGTTATCACCTGTACGATAAAAACGCAGGCTAAGACATATAAATTGACCTGTAAGGTCACTATCATCAAACCGGCTTCCGCTATCCGCATCAATAATAAGATCACTGAGCTTAAGCTGGGAGAGGAATATGACGTGAACAGAACCTTAACCCCTTCCTCTTCCAATGATAAGACCACATGGACAAGCAGTGATCCCTCTATTGCTGCTCCGGATAAGAACGGCAAGTTCACGGCATTAAAGACAGGTACGGTCACAATCACCGGCAAGACACTGAGCGGCAAGAAGGATTCTATGACCTTTACCGTAGTGGAAGAAGAGAGCGGACAGCCTGAGGCTACGCCCGCTCCGGATCCCGGTGCTGCCGGCGGTATCGGCGGCGGTGCAGGAGGAGGTGTCGGCGGAGGTGGAGCAGTAACGCCCACTCCCGGTGTTACCGAGACGGTAAACAGTGACGGTTCTATCTCCTATAAGCTGTCCAGACCCTATACCGATTTGTCCGCGGTCAGCGTAAGCTATAAAGGGGAGACCTTCTCTGCGGATGGCCCTACTTTATCACTGTTTAAGCTGTTCCTGGCGGATGATGCCTTAGCAATCAGCCAATGGAAAGCCTTTGACGACGAGGAATTCAGCGTGGGCGGACAAAGTCTGGCGATCACAGGAACTGCTGGCAGCGGCACGAAGACCGTGACCTTCGGTGACGGTCAGCTGGATGGCAGGTCCTATGAGATATCCGTCGGCTCCAATAGTTCGGTAACTGTGAGGAATCCGCTGACGGATACCGCATTCACACTGACCAGGGTGGATGATTACACCTTAAAGATCAGCGCAAACCATTCCGATGTGACCTTCAACCCTGCTTTTAATTAAGTGGGATTGCAAAAATCATTCAAATCCGATATTTTAAAGCATTTTTTCATGTTCGTCTCCATTGAAAATGAGCTAAAGTGCTGTCTCCATTGAAAATGAGCTAAAGTGCTTGACACTTCCGGTAACTTGTTATATAATTATAAATCGTGACGTGAGAATACTTGAGCCAAAGCCCCGGTAATAAGTATTTGAGATCGTGATTATAAATTAAATCAATTCAAAAATAAAATTATCGAGAATCATTTTCATAAGGAGGTAAACCGATGAAAAGTTTTATGGCGAGTCCGGCAACAATTGAAAGAAAATGGTATGTAGTTGATGCTACCGGACACACTCTGGGACGTCTCACATCCGAGATCGCTTCTATATTAAGAGGTAAGAACAAACCTACTTTCACTCCACACATTGATACAGGTGATTATGTAATTGTAGTGAATGCAGATAAGATTAAAGTAACCGGTAAGAAGTTAGAGCAGAAGATCTATTACAACCACTCCGATTATCCGGGTGGTATGAGAGAGACTGTCTTGGCTGAGATGTTAGCCAAGAAGCCTACCGAAGTAATTCTTCTTGCAGTAAAAGGTATGCTTCCCAAGGGACCTTTAGGAAGATCCATGATCACGAAATTACATGTATACGCCGGTGCCGAGCATCCTCATGCAGCTCAGAAGCCGGAAGTATTAGAAATCAAATATTAATGGTGAAGGAGGAAATAACATTGGCTAAGGCAAAATATTACGGAACCGGAAGAAGAAAGAGCAGTATAGCAAGAGTATACTTAGTACCCGGTACAGGTAAGATTACAATAAATAAAAGAGATATGGACAATTATTTTGGTTTAGAGACCTTGAAGTTAATCGTTCGTCAGCCTCTCGCAATCACAGATACAGTTGATAAATTTGACGTATTAGTAAATGTTAGAGGAGGAGGCTTCACCGGTCAGGCCGGTGCCATCAGACACGGTATCTCCAGAGCATTATTGCATGCAGATGCAGATTATCGTCCGGCACTTAAGAAAGCAGGCTTCTTGACAAGAGATCCTCGTATGAAGGAAAGAAAGAAGTACGGCTTAAAGGCTGCGAGAAGAGCACCGCAGTTCTCCAAGAGATAATTCGAGAAATTTCAGGAACCCTACAAACGCAGTGTTTGTGGGGTTTTTCTTTATTCTTGCGACATCCTAAAACACTCTGAAATTTAGTAATAAGTAACACGTAAGTAACAAACAAGTAATACCGGTTTATTCAAATCAATCTACAGCAGTGATTAATTTTTCAATAGCTTTATGTGTGTAAATTTAATCTGTAATATCCTTTGAAGAGTGTCCCATAATTCGTTTAATACATACCTTGTTAGCACTGTCCATTAGAGAAGCAAAGGCATGCCGGCCATCCTGAGGCAGGCAGTTCATTTCCGGTTGTTCCATGAATGTTCGAAACTTATTCACAATACTTACTTGTTATTTATTGACAATTGAATAATTGCAGCATATAATAAGAATGAATTATTCATTCATAAGGAGGATAGATTTTGCACACACGAATTAAAGCAATCGCTGAAGCCGCAACACTATTATTCTTACGTCAGGGTTATGCCAGAACGCAGATTAGCCATATTGCAAAAGCTATAGGCGTTTCTGTTGGGACGATTTACCATGACTTTACAGGAAAAGAAGAAATCCTGCACTTCGTTTTGAAATGGACGATTGACCCGGACTTTATAAACAGGGATTTTGAAAGGCCAATTACTGATGATTTATTTGCAGGCGTGGAAAATGAAATTGTGTCCTTGCTTGAACAGACACAAAGCGGCTTTGCGGAACACCTTGCAAATGATGATGCCGGTTATAGCTTCGAAGAGTTGATTTCGGACGCGTTTGATATTCTTGCCAGGTATGCTGTCGGCTGTTTATTTATTGAAAAAAATCAATATGACTTTCAATTTCTGGCAGAACATTACAAGGCATACCGCAAGAAATTCCTTGATACGATGTCAAGATATTTAGAAATCTTCATCAACAGCGGGGCGGTACGGCCAATAGAGCACTTGAAGCTAACCACTGCCCTTATCATTGAGATTCTTACTTGGTGGGCTATGGATAGGCGTTATATATCTTTTGAAACCTCGGACATTCCTTTGGAACTGGCAAAAAAAATCTGTATGGATAATATCTTGTCCGCATACAAAGGTTAAATTAGCAGGGCGTGGAAGCCCTCTAATTTTTGCATAATATATGAATGAACAATTCATTTATAGAAAGTGGGTAAATAACATGAAAAAAGAAATTACATTACGCATGGCTTTTATTTTATTCTTATTGACATTTGTAGGATGCGCTAATCCTAAGCCCTCCCAAATGGCGAATGAACTTCGGTTTTCTCTTGAAGGAATATCCGCCCTGACGATATCTTATGATGAAGAAAAAATCACTTTCTTTGAAGGCGAAGGTGACGACCTTATAATTAAAGAATACATGACGGAAAACAAAAGCAGCTATTATGCAAAGGTAACGGAGCGCAACGACAGCATCCATATAAGCGAGGGCGGCAAACCGGTTTTCAAAGGCGGGTTTTCCCGGTATATTGAGGTTTATTTGCCGGAATTATATCATGAAAAGCTTACCGTTACTTCAACGAACGGGGATATTGATTTTTCCGGCATGAGCTTGGATTTATCCATGCTCCGTGTTGATAATACGTCCGGGATTGTTACATTGGATAGTGCGGCTGCTTCAGATATTCATTTATCCTCTACCAGCGGAACATTGGATTTAGGGAGTATTCAGGCTAATCAGATCAGGCTTGAAACAACCAGCGGCAGCGTTATCTGTACCGAATTAAACGGAAATGTGAGATATACCTCTACCAGCGGAGATGCAGATATTAAGTCCGCTATCGGCTCCGGCAGCTATAGAGCCAACAATTCCGGCAAGCTGCATGTGGTATATACCGAGGTAAACGGCGATCTTTCTTTCTTCAACAAAAATGACGATATTACCATCACCCTGCCGGAAAATCTTGAATTTAAATTTCAGGCCATAACCAAAAATGGCTCGGTATCCACAGACTTTCAACAACACGTTACTGTCAGCGGGCGAACTACAAGCGGGGTGGTAGGCCATGATCCGGCAGTGACCGTTAAGGTAGAGACAAACAACGGGGATATAGAGGTAATGCAATGAAGCGGCGCACTTTCTAAATATACAGGGCAGCGCGTACAACCTCTTGGGTTTGGTGTTCAAGTTTTCATACCGGCCAAACATTATGTT
>JAFADH010000187.1 GCA_023424995.1 Bacillota bacterium
TTGGTATAATAGCAGGAGTGGGTGACGGAGTGGGGATTATGGTTATCTGCCGGTTTAAAGTCTCCGATGTCGGCTGCGGGTCTTTTGAGGATCTGTGATACAGCACGGCAAATACGGCAACAGCCAGAATAATTAATAGTAAAAGTGTGAAAAAGGAAATCATGTGTCTTTTCATTATAATCCCTCCGGGGCCAATCTCAGTAATCAGCGGAATTCATTCCATATTCAGCAGTTAATAATATTATAATGGAATTGGGTTTTATTACAAGAGCTTTTTGGCGATTCATCCTGGCCTGTCTTATATAAGTCCGGAGGAAGAAGTCTTCCTGTCATATATGATAAAAAGGGAAGCAGTCATTTCCATGAGATGAACCGTCTTCCCGCCCATCTGTGAATGCTGCTTCCCTTCCTGTCCCGGCTTATAATCCGGTATGACCGTATATGGATTATTCAGGGGTATACATGCCCTTGCTCTGCATATATGCGAAGATCGCTTCTCCGTGTTTTTGCTCCTCTTTCTGAATATGATTCAATACATCGCGAACCGATGCATCCTTGAACTCAAAAATCGCAGTGTTATAGGTTGCGGAGACATATTTCTCCGTCATCAGCATATCGGTGCACAGATCCTTATCGGACGCTTTATATTGAACGGCTCCGTGGGGGACAGCTCCGGAAGCAACCTGCTTCGCTGTGGATTTTCCGGATTTACCGGACTGATCGGATTGGCCGGGCTGGCCCCATTGCGTTGAATTCTGGCCGCTGCTTTGACCGCTGCTCTGCCTGCCGCTTTGGCTTTGGCCGCCCATGGCAGGTACGGTTCCGCTTAACAGCTGGTTGATCGTCTGCAGATGCTCTTCTTCCTTCTGGCCGTTAGTACGGAATACGGCCTTTAGTTCGTCATCGCTGGCCAGATTAACACAATTCTGATATTTGCGTATGCACTGTTCTTCATGGCTTCGCGCATCCTCCAACAGGTATCTTTCCTTAGTTGTTAATTGTACATTTGTAATCATATAAAAACACCATGCCTTTCGTAATTGCCTGTATACCCGGTATGGGCAGGATATCCGTTCATAATCCGCACCGGTCAGACATTTATATTTACTTCGACATTAGTATTTTCAAAAAGATGAATAACTATCCTGATACTTCGCCCTAAGTAACCGGATATAAAAATGATTGGTCTTACCGGTTTGTCAAAATTTGATTTTTCTCAGGCTGTCGATTTCGTCATGGATATCTGCTCCGAGAAGCAGTAGTAATTCCTTCGGACCGCCGTTGATCTGCGGATATGTAATATGGGAAGTTGCCAGCTTAAGGCAGGATAACAGGTCATTATTATAGATAGTTGATTCAAAATAGCCATGCAGCTTCTGTTTTAATTTGTCCGTATTGGAAGCATCACAATAGGGAAACATTCCGATAAAGGTCTGGGCACCGTATCGTTCAAAGATATCCGTTTCCCATAGATTATTTCTTACGGTATAAAAAAAATTATTGACAACCTCGACATATCTGGTTTCGATGAATGGATTGGACGGATTACTGGTATCAATGATGCTGCACATGGTAAAGGTAATATCGTATCTGCCCTTGGCCGCTTTTTTTAATTCCCTGTTCAGATAATGGCGGACATCAAATATAAAGTCAGACGGAATGGTATTCCCATGCAGGCGCGGCTTCTTTAGAACGGTGAATATCTTGTCAAGAAGGAAATCGTCCGTATAAGGCTTCTGGATATACGCATTTGCTCCTTCCGCCAGAATTCGCAGGAAGGTTTGGCGTTTTGTACTGTCGGTCACTACAAAGACAGGAAGTTCGGGTTTTAATTCCTTCACCCTGGACAGGATGCGGATTCCCTTGCTTACCTCTGAACTTAAGTCCATCAGGATCAATTTAATGCTGATAGCATCGTTAAAAAGAAGATTGTATATATCAATATCACAGGAAGCCTCATATAGGGCAATGTCATAACCCTGTACTGCCAGGCACATTCTGTGCCTTGAGATTGCCAGCTCATCGTATATGAGAATTCCAACGTCATTCGGACGGTCCATATGAATGAATTCCTTTCCCTGTATTTGGAACATTATTCCATATCACATTTTAATATAAAACCGGTCAGAAATCAACAATATTGTAGAAAATACACAGATAAAGAACGGGCATACGATAAATTTTATTTACTTTTAAAAAAAAGTGTGTATATAATAATTGAAGTATTTAGTATCAATTGTAAACATTTGCCCGATAATAAGAGTTTGACAAATGACGGCATTGATGCTAACATGGATAAGAATAGTTAAAATATTTTAATTAATTGATTGGAGCGAAAGGAATGTTAGAGAAAGAGTTCGAAAAGCTGTATTTTAAATTTCGAAATAATTACTGCAAGAATTTATTTTCAAGCGTTAATGAGGAAAAAGATAGCTTAAGCCCGACGGAATCCTACTGTGTGGAAGCCATCTTTCTGCTGAACCGGCCAACCGTGCATCAGTTTGCAAATTATGTTAATATATCGCAGCCGAATGCTACCTATAGAATTAGTAATCTGATTAATAAGGGATATATCAGAAAGATACTGTCTCTGGATGACCGCAGGGAGTATTATCTGGAGGTTACGGACAAGTTCTCCAAGAACTACGGAATAAATTCTTCCTTTAATGCTGAGTTGATGAGTAATATTCGCGAGAAGTTTTCAAAGGATGAGATTATGCAGATGGAAAAGCTGTTAAAGAAGCTGAATGAAATCATGTCCACCCAGTAACAGATTATAATAAAACAATTTAAGAAAGGAAACTATATGGGGATACGAATTATCACGGACTCTACCTCGGATATCGGCCTGGAGCAGGCGAAGGCTATGGGGATTACTATTGTACCTTTGAAGGTCATCTTCGGTGACAGGGAGTACAGGGAAGGAATTGAGATTTCAATTGACGGATTTTATGAGAAGCTGGTGTCATCAGCGAAGCTTCCTACCACCTCCCAACCGTCTCCCGACGATTTTCTGGTGCATTTTAACCAGGCGAAGGAAGCCGGTGACAGTATTGTTGCCGTTCTGATCTCCGGTAAGCTTAGCGGAACTGTGCAAAGTGCAGTCATAGCAAAGGAGATGTCGGAGTATAACGACATCTATATTGTCGACAGCATGAATACCATAACAGGGCTTCGATTTCTTGTACAGGAAGCAGTGCAGATGCGCGATCAGGGCAGCGGTGCGGCAGAAATTGCAAAGAGACTGGAGGAATTGAGCAGCCGGATCGTCTTACTTGCCCTGGTGGATACCCTGGAATACCTCCATAAGGGCGGCAGGCTCTCCAAGACATCGGCAATTATCGGGTCTTTGCTAAAGTTTAAACCCGTTATCACCTTACGGGAAGGGGTTATCGGAGTGGTCGGTAAGGAGAGGGGTACCAACAAAGGGATAGCCAGAATCCTGGAAGCGATTGAAGAATTCGGTGCCGTGGATCTTAGCTTTCCCGTATATCTCGGATATACTGCTGAGGACAGCAAGACACTGCTGCTTAAGGAAAAATTGTTGGAGAAATATCCTATAAAAGACCTGGAAATATTCCCGGTAGGCTGCGTGGTGGGAACCCATGTGGGACCGGGCGGTTGTGTACTCACCTATATAAGACAGAAGTAGAACAATTACGCCTCTATAAGATGGAGTTGCAAATCAATAAATAAGAATGAAATGCGCTATTATACAGCTGATGCTGGTAAATAGCGCATTTTTTACATAATACTGGCATATATGAGTAAAGCTGCTAAATATACCAATTATTACATAATTATTTATTAAATATTACATAAATATTAATAATGTGGTTGACTCATTAACATATACGTAATATAATACAGGAGAACATTATTCGGTGCCTGAGTGTTTTATTACATATAAGTTAGGAGATTGATTTATGAAGAGCAAATTCTTAATCCGCCTCGCAGCAGTGTGCATAGCAGCTTTCATAGCGATGACACCAGTGGATGCTTCCGCAGCCACCTTGTTAAAAAAGGGTTCCAGAGGAAGCGAAGTTGTAACTGCACAGACAACCTTGAAGGAATTGGGATATTACACATATTCTAAGGCAACAGGCTATTATGGTGATATAACCAGGGCTTCCGTGAAGAAATTCCAGAAAGCAAACGGTCTTGCGGCGGATGGAATCATTGGTGACAAGACCTGGGCTCTGCTGAAGAAAAAGGCAGCGGCAAAGAAATCGGCGGATCAGAAATCAGATACGGCTAAATCTGAAAAAGCCGCCGCAGCCGATGCGGTATCCGGCTCGGCCATCCGGCTGCAGTCAT
>JAFADH010000193.1 GCA_023424995.1 Bacillota bacterium
TATGTAAAAAAGGACATGAAAGTTTTCACTCTCATATCCTCACTTTTAGAACGTTTCTTAATCTGAATCTTAAGTTTTTTCACAGCCTGTTCATCACTAATTTAGATTTATTCCCTGTTTGCACGAGATAAAACCTATAGCAGCTCCTATTGAGTTTATAATTATATCTTCTATATCAAAAATACCAAGAGGAAAGGTTAGCATTTGAAGAATTTCTTATAAGACTATGAAAATCACCGGTGTCTTCCTATATATTCTGCAATGGCATAAGGACTTTCTTTCATATCATCAATAAGCCAGTTAAAAATAATATTAAACTCAGCACCGGCATAAGCATAGAGGTCGAATTTCTCCTTCATTCCGATTGGCCCGTTCAAAGTTATTTTGAACAAATACCGATTCATTCTATCTAAATAGATCGAAGAAAGACCGCACTTATGAAGAATCTGCAGTTCTTTGTGATAACGGGACACATAATCAAGCACACAAAGAATATGCTGGGTCGTGAACCGGTCACTGATGGATTTTACAGGATATTCCGCATTAAAGGCGTGAAGAATATCATCTATATATTCTTCCAGGACTGCTTCTTTCGAACTATAATTGCGATAATAGGTTGCTCGTGCAATTCCGGCCTTCTTAATTAATTCCGTAATCGTGATATCAGAAAATGACTTAAGTTCCATAAGACAAAATAATGCTTTTGCTGTACTTTGCTTAATTATCTCATGTTCTTCCTTATGATAATTCATAGACATAACCTCTCTTTTTGTATTGCATACAGAATTGAATTCTTATTACCGGTATGATACAATCCTATGTAATACAATTTGTATCACATAGAGATAACCAAGTCAAGGAGGTCTTTGTATGGCAAAAGAGAAAGCAGCAAGAATAATCCGAATAATTACAGTTCCGCCGGTTATGGCCTTGATTCTTCTTATTGTCTTATTCCTGTTTAAACACAATATATTTGAAAAACCTTCGGATTTTGCGGCTGGAGTTCTTATGTTGGTCGTATTCCCGGTTCTTGCATATCCGCTTCAGATGGCTATTCCGGCTGTTAAAAAACAGGGCAGGGACGGGCAGAGAAAGCTGGCATTTATTATGAGCCTGATATCCTATACGGGTATGCTGGTCTATGGAATTATAGAAAAAATAAACCGTAATATGCTTGTAATCTGTGTGACATATTTCCTTACTGTCTTTATTCTTACCATCTGCAATAAACTGCTTCACATAAAGGCCAGCGGGCATGCTGCCAGCTGTACTTCTCCGCTTCTGTTCCTTATGTATTACTTTTCCTGGCCGCTTTTCCTGCCATGTATTATAGTTTTTCTGATAATTCTTTGGGCATCATTAGTGACGAAGAGTCATACCCTTAAGGAGTTCCTGATCGGAGCGTCAATCTGCATGATATCATTTGCTGTTTCTCTTGGAATTGTACGTTGACCTGCCGGCAATGATACATGATCATATTCCGATAAATGGAGAGAGATTGCTATAAAGGAAGCCCTAAAAAAGTCCGGAGCTTATCTTTCATTTCATTTGCATGTGTCATCCATATATAGTGGGCGGCACCATTAATAAAAACTAATTCCGCACGGGGCATTAAGGCATGAATTTGCATTGACGGCCAATTCGGACGTATATCCTCCCGGGCACACATAATAAGAGTGCGCATGTCCAGTTCCGATATGTCCTTATATAGCGATGGTTTTTGAATAAATTCCCTCCATGACCTATTACCTTGTTTATTGACCTCATCATTGCCTTCAAAACACATGTCAGGCATAGCTTCGCCAAATTTATCACGATTGGCGTGGTATTGGGCAGACCACTCCCGGTCATTCTGAACACCGTTGCCCGCTATGTACAAGATTGCCTCTGTTTTGTCCGGGTGATGTATTGCATAGGCAAGGGATAGATTAGCGCCCCAGGAGTGTCCTCCGACAGTCCAAGATGTAATACCATAAAATCCCCTTATTGCCTCCATGTCTTTAATCGCAGTATCCATGTCATAATTCCCGTCTCTCTCAGACCGCCCACATCCGCGCTGCTCAAATCGTATCACCGAATAACCGTCTTCCAGCATTTGCGAGACGGGAAGTAAATAATCACAACACCCTGGTCCCCCGGCGCATAAGATAACATATTTGTCCGCATGTCCTCTAATATCGGTCCAGATCTGAATACCATCAACGGATACATAATTCTCCAACGAATCTCCCCCTTTTACGAAATACGCTCAAGCAAGCATACGCCTTCCGTATGCCTTGAGTCCTTTTGCGGACAAAGTCCCATTGTTCCAATAATTAAAACCGCTTTATACTGCAAGAACAGCTCATAAAAATACATAGCCTTAAAATACTGTGAAGGGCCTCTCTCTGGTTCCTCATCCTATCTGCAGACATTTTACGGCCTTTCAGCACTTTTATTTGACAACAGCTTATCCAAATATATGGATTTAAACTGTTTACCGGCCATCACCTGCTTTATAGGCGGTAATTTAAGAATAACTCCGAGTACTGCCGCCATCGCACGATGATTGGCAAATGCCTGGTTATCAAATATAAGATTTTGGAGGGTTCCTTTCTCAATTGCCTGCAGTACAAATCTATGGGTGCTATTCACCGGTGTAATGACTCGAACCTCTCTTCCCACTAATTCAATAGCATGTTTCGGACAGCTTCGCACACATACGCCGCAGCCAAGGCATACCTCATGATCTACCTCCGCTGCCGCCTTGCCCTCTTTGTTCTTTTGCATGGAAATTGCCAATACCGGACATACCTTTTCACATTTGCCGCATCCTACACATTCATCCAAAATCTTAGGTATATAATTTGTAGTAGCCACCGGCTGCATCGGGCTGAATTTTCTTGCTGTCTGCAGGGCTTCGCAACAACAACCGCAGCAATTGCAGATAAATGCCGGGGCTTCGCGGACATTTTCTCCGATTTGCACCAGATCGGCAGCATAAGAACGTTCTAA
Organism: Bacillota bacterium; assembly: GCA_023424995.1. Lineage (GTDB taxonomy): Bacteria > Bacillota > Clostridia > Lachnospirales > Lachnospiraceae > Mobilitalea. Next base: position 2,995 of record JAFADH010000193.1, read on the forward strand.
TACATCCATTGCCTCTTTCTTATCAATCAATCTCGCATGCCGTCCATTTTCTGCAAGAGAACGGGCAACATTACCAAAGGTGAGGCAAACATCCAGCGGGGCGTTAATTTCACATGGGTGGCCGGCATGTAACATCTTATGTCTGCAATAACAAGTTCCAAGGCCTATATGGGTCGCTTCCTCGATAATATGGCTTGCTCTTTCATATTCCAGAATATGAATTGTGTTATTATTCGTCAAAACCGGCTCCTGTACATAAACCCGTCCAAGATGCGTCTCTGTTGCGAAGAATAAATCCTTAACAAAATCTTCTTCCACATTCATATATTGATAATACAATTCACTCAGATATTTCTGATCAATATCGCCTCTTGTACGCATCAACGCAAATTCGATAAACCCTGCCATTGGCGGCGGCATAACAAATTGACGCACCCCTTTATAAAATGAATCCACAAGTAACGCCTTCTCGCAAAGATGCTCTAAAAAAGCTTCTGCTTTCCCTTCACCGGTATTCCAGATCTTTGCCGCTTTTTTTGCAGTGAACGGGCGGACCGGCAATAACGCGACCCATTTTGCTTCCGTTTCTGTGTATAGAACCTGCAAAATTTTATACAGGCTGTCCGATGGCGGAGCCCCTTGTGTAAACCAGTTGATTCTTTCCTCCAGATTCTTATAGGCATCTTTACTTGTGATATGTCCCATGGATTCCCCTTCCGAATATTAAGTATGGATAGACTTATAATTATATTATCAAATTGCGTCCAAACTTACCAGACGAAGAAAATATAATTTTTTGTTTTGAAATCTCCTCTTAACCTTCTGCTTGCAGAAACCGACTACCCATTTAGCGCATTGATAATTTGTAATTTACATATTGCTTCATCTTCATTTGAGCAAAGAGCATTCTTGTACCAAAAAGATGCCATTTGAATCTGGTTGAGCCTTGGTGGAAGGAAACTTAGTAAACGGCTAATCGCTTAGGTAATAAATAATGGGATTGCCGCAAAATAAAGATTTTATAGTAATTTACACAAAAATAGTATTTATACTATAAAATGAGCTTTGAAAGGTGTTTATAATACCACTCAAAGCTCATTTTTGTACATTGCTTTACAACAAGACTATTTT
>JAFADH010000214.1 GCA_023424995.1 Bacillota bacterium
TCGGCAACATTCTGGCGGCGTATTATGCCAAATGCATGGGAATCCCCATTCATAAGCTGATCTGTGCCTCCAACGAGAACAAGGTTCTGTTTGATTTCTTCCGGACAGGACGTTATGACCGGAACAGAGACTTCATTTTAACAAAATCCCCTTCCATGGATATCCTGGTATCCAGTAACCTGGAGCGCCTGATCTATCAGATCGCGGACTGCGATTCAACAAGGACGGCAGATTTTATGAAAGCCCTGTCCGTGAACGGAGTTTATGATATCACAGATGCCATGAGAATAAATCTGGAGAGCTTTATGGGAGGCTGGGCATCCGAAGCGGAGACAAGAGAAGCGATTCACAGAGTATATGCGGAGAATGATTATGTGATCGATACTCATACGGCAGTTGCCGCAAGCGTATATGACCGGTATGTGAAAGAGACTGAGGATACTATCAGGACGGTGATCGTCTCTACGGCAAGCCCTTATAAATTTGCAGACAGTGTGCTTGGTGCGCTGGGAATCAATGATATCCCTGAGGATGATTATGAGCAGGCTGTAATTCTGAGAAAAGTATCAGGGACTGAGATTCCGAAGGCCGTAGCAGAACTACGGACCGCTCCCGTAGTTCATGACAAGGTCTGCGAAATAGGAAAAATGGAAGAAAATGTTGAGGAAATATTAAAAATAATCTAATTGTGACAAAAGCCTGACATAAAATTGACACAGTCAAAGAGCATATTATAAGCATAGTCAATGCATCATAGTCCATCGTATCTGCTAAGCCCTGATAACCGGTGATGTCACATCCTTATTCTACATCGGTTGCGGAGGTACCGGCAGCTGGCGAAGGGACACGAAGGGGAGTATCCTCGAAGAGCAGTTTGACTAAGATATAATCCGCTGAAAACGGGATTTTTACAGTAATTTGGAAAGCTGGTAGGCTGGTAAATTATCCAAGTTATACGGATAAAAAGACTTGACCTTTTTTTCCATAATTGCTATAATCATCTTGTTGTTGGTAGATTATATTCAAGCAATATAATACCAAACCATATATTTTTAAGGAGGAAGTAAGAATATGAAGAAGAATTTCTTTAAGAAGTTGTCCTTCGTGCTGGCATTAGCGATGATCGTATCACTCGTTGCTCCTGTTACCGGCGCCTTAGCTGCTACTACATATAAGCTTAGCGCATCCAGCAAGACATTATTGCTTGGCAGTGATGACAGAAACGAATACGACTTCAACCTGGTAGGTACAAAGGGCAAAGGATGGAAATTAGGTTATGTTTCATCCAACACAAAGGTTGCTACAGTTGAAAAGGAAAGCGGCCTTACAACAGCAGTTGGAATCGGCAAGACCACAATCGGTCTTTGGATCAAAGATTCCAAGGGCAAGGTTCTTTACAGCCCTACAACGCTTAAGGCAACTGTAGAAGTAAAGAGCAACATCGCTGAACTTACCGATATCTACTTACAGAGCCCCAAGGATGCTGATTTAACAGCTCTTGAAGTTGGCAAAGATTATGATTTCGGTAGAAAGTTCGTAACCCAGTCTGGTTCTACAACTGCAACAACAGCTATCACCAGATGGGAAGTTGGCGAAGGTGCTACAATCAACGATGCAGGTGTATTCAAGGCTACAGAGTCCGGTGACTACACAATCGTTGCAAGAGCATTCCAGTCCAAGGCTAAATACACAGAGTGGTTATCCTCTAAAGATTCAAGCTTAGTATTAGCAAGCAAGGAACTTAAGGTTACTGTTGGCTATAGCATCGAGTCTATAAAGCAGGTTGATGCGGATACTTTCCAGGTTACATTCGGTAGTGATGTAAGCAGTTCTGATGTTAAGACAGCTTCCGTTTTATACCGTGTAGTTAATGGTAAAGACGTATCTACAGGCGCAGAGAAGATCAAGTCCGTAACATTGGATGCTACTGGCAAGGTTGCTACAATCGATGTATATGCAACATTTACTGCTGGAGCAGATTATCGCTATGCATTTGGTGAGCTTACAGGCAGCTTCAAGGCAGCTACCAAGAGCATTGATGAAATTGTTAGCCTTACATTTAGTAATACCAGTGCAACCATTGGTGTAGGTCTGGATATGCTTGGCAGTATTAAGGCTCTGAACAAAGACGGAGTAGTAATCTACACTGGAAGCGAAATCGCTGGATACTTACAATTCACTTATGGCGGCGACCAGACAAAGGGTAATATATCTTCAAATTATGCATATATCTATGCTGAGGGCTATGCAGCTCCGGTTACCGTAAAGTTCAGCCATTATATCTATGATGAAGCTACCAAGGAGTATAAGAATATAGTAGCTGAAGCTACGGCGATGATTACAGGTATCGTTGGAGGAGCAGTCAACACAAGTACATTACAGTTTGAGTTAACTGATCTTAGCGGAACAGCAGTAAGAACTGACTCCAACTGGACAGGTAATTTGACTGTGCCGGCAAACGAGTCCGGATATATCCATGTGAGATACTATACATCAAGTAACTCATCTTCTTATACCTATAAATCAGATGTTGCTTCTGGTTTACCGTTTACTTATGAGACATCAGATTCCAGTAAATTATTAATTCAGCCAGGTTCAAATATCTTCACTCCTGTAAGTGCAGGTGTTGTGACTGTTCTTGTTAAGCAGGGAACAACTACTGTAGCAACCTTTGATGTGACGATTGTTGCTGCAAGAACCTTTGGTACCATTACACAGGATACGGGTGCTATAACTATCGGTAATAATGCAAATGTTGGTGAAGAAAAGCATGTAACACTTACTGTAGCAGACTCTTTAGGAAAAGCATTTACCCCTGCAGCAGGCAGTGTTGTTATTGAATATGTTAACAGACCAAACAGTTTAGCAACTCTTAATATCCAACCCCATCTTTCCAGCGGAAAAATTGATCTTGAAGTAAATGGTCGCGGTAGAGATGCAGGTATTTACCACGTTAAAGCGAAGGTAACCGCTTTTGGTGTAACCAAGGAAGTTTTCTTCACTGTACAGGTAATTGAGGCTAATACTCCCGCTACAACAGTTATTTCAGGTTGGAAGGTAGAGACTGAAAATCTTAGCGATATTACAGTAGACCTTAAGGGTGTATATGATAAGGATATAGTTGTTAATGTATACGGCTATAACAGCAGCAATGTAAGAGTAGCTGAATTGCATGTTGGAACAGAGTATACAATCTCCGTGAAGAATTCTTCCGGTACAGAGGTTGCTTCCGGTTCTAATACACTTGCAGTTGTAACTGGCGCTGCTAATACTAAGTCCAATACTTGGGCAACAGGAACCTATACAGCTACTATTTTCCTGACACAAACCGGAATTGATAATTACTTTGCCGGATCAGGCAGACAGCCTGGTGCTTACTTCGGAGCGGTTGTAGTTACACTTACAGATACTACTGCTTTAGATAAGAAGATCCAGACGACATCAGTTAGCGGCGGTAATATTCTTGCTATTGCAAAGGAATCAATTACCGTGACCTTAAATGGTTCTGATCTTGATGACTCTAACATTTACGGTGTGAAATATGTTGTTGGTTCCGGAGAGTCAACAGATACCACTGCATCATTTACAACTAGTGGAATTGACATCTTTATCAAGGAAGTAACAGTAAGAGTTAATGATCCAGATGGTCTATTGGGTTATCGTGAATATACAGTTACAGTTAATTTACCTGTAAGAGTTAGATAATATATTCATATCAATAGCTAATAGAGAAGGGCTGACGCATTGCGTCAGCCCTTCTTCTTAGCTGTGTGGAATTTTTTGGTTAATAGAAAGGTACAATCGTATTGACGATATGGATATTATTGAAGAGTTATGGTTATATTTCCTTTTGCATATTTTATGTCATTTGTTGATGAATTAAGGTAAGTATAGTATAATGTGTTGAGATTATTAATAAAGGAGTATAAAAATGCCGAATAAAACCAAAAGACAATATAACGAAAACAATAAAACATCTGCATCAGCTACTGTACATAAAGGGAATAATAAAAAATATGTTAGAGAGGTAGAAGAACCAAAAAATAGATATTATCTTATCCCTGTTTTTATAATTCTTTGTATTATACCTTTTATTTCACATATGAAGATATATGATACCAATTTAGCTGTCTTCCCTTGGTATTCAACGGAAGATCAGAAGGTAGACTTCTTTTTATATTACAAGCATGGGGCTTTTGTGATTATAGCAGCTATCATGGCAGTAGCATCAGGAATACGAACATATATTAACCGAAAGAAGTTGATATTGCAGCCGATACTTATCCCCCTGGCTTGTTATACTGTTCTAATTATTTTATCTACAGTCTTTTCAGATTATATCACCTATAGCTTGCGTGGAGGCTTTGAGATGTTCGAATCTGTCTTTGCCTTACTTGGGTATTGTGTGGTGGTGTATTATATTTATTTGTTTTTTGATTCAGAAAAAGATTTTACTTATGTTTATTATTTTATTATAGCATTATCGCTTGTTATGGGTACTATCGGATTATTTCAGTACTTTGGGATGGATATATTTAGGACAGAATTAGGTAAAAATATTCTAGTACCTATGGAGTTAAGAGCAGGCTATGATATTGATTTCAATTTTGACAGCAGAACCGTATATACTACGTTGTATAATCCTAATTATGTTGGTGTATTTGTAGCACTGTTAATTCCAATTAATGTTGTAATGCTGTTTTTTCAAAAGAAAATTATTCCTTCTATTATATTAATTATTGCCTTAGGTGAATTGATAATATGTGCTATCGGATCACGTTCATTAACAGGTTTACTGGGAATCGGCGTAGCGATGTTTGTATATATGATTTTAAGATGGCGTATTTTAATTAAAAGATTTTATATTACAGTTCCATTAATAATATTATTTTTGGGAGGATTATTATTCATAGATAACTTACGTGATAATTATTTCTCGGACAAGTTAATTAATGCATTAGAGGGAAATAAGGTTGAGTATAATATAGAAGATATTCATACAGAAGATGATTATGTATCTTTAACCTACAAAGGGAATGAATTGCGGGTTATGATAAACACGAATAACGAGCAGCAATATAATTTATATGCTGTTGATAGTAATAATACAGCTGTAGATTATACAATGGATCCGGCGACAGTAATTTATAATACCGCTGATGAACGATTTTCATCCATAACAATGGGATATGATTCCATAAACCCGGGGGCATTTTTTGTTAATATAGACGGAGTGAAGTGGTTGTTTACTTATCAGTTCCAGGAAGATACCTATTATTATATTAATCGCTTTGGTAAGTTTGATAAGATCATAGAGGCACCTTCTGCATTATTTACCGGTAACGAAGAGTTTGCGACACGCCGCGGTTATATCTGGTCGAGGACAATTCCTATGCTGAAAAATTATATATTCCTTGGTTCAGGCCCTGATACGTATATCATGGCATATCCACAGCAGGATTATTTCAATTTATATCAATATGGATTTGGTAACCAGTTATTAAATAAGCCTCATTCTTTATATCTTCAGGTGGCAGTTCAGACAGGCTGTTTATCATTGATTGCATTTTTAGTATTCTATGGTATATATTTTATAGCCAGTTTGAGGCTTTATATAAAAGGAGTTTTTACAAACATATATGCAAAATTAGGTGTTGCAGTATTCATTAGCACAATATCCTATATGGTTGCTGGTCTGTCAAATGATTCAACAGTAAACACTGCACCAATCTTTTGGACGTTAATGGGCATAGGGATTGTTCTTAACATAAAAGCGAAATCATTAATAAATGGTGATTAAATGTTTATAACTATGAATACAGTCCAGGACTGCCTGTATTTCCCTTTCTGCTGTGTGAACGCCGTCGCCTGTTTAAATAGCGGGACGAGGATACGGTAAAAGGGCAAGAGAAAACCCGCAAGGTTTTGTATACCTTGCGGGTTTCTGATTGATCCAAATCGGTTGACTGCCGAAGTAACATATTTTGGTACATTATGACATCAAACCAATGGTTTCAAGGCTTTTTGAGTGTAATCAAGTCGTGCGATCAATGGCAGGATAAGTAGTCGTAGGAATATCTTACGACCTACAATTTATTGTGAGTAAAACTAATAATACCAAGCTACTTGATAACTGTGAATCCGAGAAGTGGGAGCGGTAGAAGAAGCGACTGATGTCAATTCTATGATGTAGGCACTAGGATAATCCACAGGCTCAAAAGCATTATAAAAACTACCAAACTCGCCAGCTACGCTATAGACTAACTCAGCGTTATTATTTCCAAGCCGCCATACCTTACAATGAAAATTACCTCTTGTTATCGCTACACCGAAGGTGAAGCTTTGTCCTATTGGAACATTAAAAAGTGGTTGCCCGGTTGTATCAATTAAAGATACTGTCTGTAAGGATAAAACATCTAAAAATTCCGGCTGATATGTAAATGTCTTAAATGAAAAGTCTTCAGTCGTTGTTGAATATGTTAAAACAGGTTGAGAATACAATGATGCCGACACTGATGCAGATGGAATTATAAATAGGGTTGCAATACACATAAGAGCTACAATACGTTTAATCATTCTTTTCATAGCGCGTATCACCTTTCTTTAAGTTTAAGATAATAATTAGTTACAACAAAATTATACACATATTGTATTTAAATGGAAATATAATTTGGAAATATTAAGAATAATACAAGAATTGTAAGAAAGGTTTAAGAAGTTACCCAATCGACCACCGGAGACGCAAAGTGTCATGGTACAGTGTTATAATCATTGAGACACCCGTAATCATGAGCACAGAAAAATATCCTAACCCATATATGATCCCTGATTACCTGCAACTTGGCTATTTTAATTTAAATAGGGCACAATTATCGGTTTTAAATCGCTTAACCTTTTCTACCCATTATAGCTTTAATCTGTGGAACCTTTGACAATAGCGGAAGAATAATAACAGCCAATATAATACCCACGATGTTCTGGATAATATTAAAGGGAGCACCTGCTAATGCGGCTGCGAAATTGCCGGTTAAAATCAAGTCACAGATAATATAACCCAAGGTTACGGTGATACCGCCAAAGATACCGGATACAATTACGGAATTTTTGCGGATATACCGGAAGGAATAAGCACCTGCTGCTGCGGCAAGTGTCTTTATGATAAAGGTAGCCGGAGCATATTGGACATAGGTTAATAAAAGATCTGCCAACATGGAACCAATACCGGCAGCAAATCCTCCATAGAAAGGACCCAATATAATTCCGCTAAGTAGAACGAAGGCATCACCGGGATGAATATAACCTCCGTTACCATATGGGATTTGAATTGGGATACTCATGGTGACCACACAGGTCATAGCTGCCATTAGCGCTGCCGTTACTAACTTAATTAATTTATCATTATTTCTCATACCTTGCCCCCACTATGCTATGTTATATATGTCTTTGATTTATGTGAAATAATATCATATAACGTTTTATATTACAAGATAATTATGCTCGAAATTATCGACAGTATGACTGGTATTTGATGAAGACCGAATATTATATTTTTGCTTATATCATATTCAGATGTGATTATGTCCTATTCAGATGCAGTTTATAATATGATAATCTTTGTTTTATATTGTTGTTATATTTTATATAGAATCTAATCTCAATTAAAGAGATTGTTATTAGCCTGTATGTATAGAATTTTAGACCCACATTCATAGAACTTTAATTATTTTGAAAATTTAAAACCTTTTTTGCAGTTATACTTATTATAGTAAAAATTTTATGAAACTTGTTTTACATAAATCAAAAATGGATTATAATTCATATATAGGAGGAAGGAGGATGGAACGTGAAGTATCAAAAGTTTATTACCTATCTGAAAATTGTAATTAATTTTATTCTGGTCATATTGCTTGCATTATTTATGTTCCTGGCATTACCGAGGCTTCTTGTATTCTTTATGCCCTTCTTAATAGGCTGGATAATTTCACTGGTTGCGAATCCCTTAGTACGCTTTCTTGAGAAAAGGGTTAAGATTATACGAAAGCATGGCTCGGCAATATTTATTGTATTGGTCATTGTTGTAATCGTAGCGGTAGCGGCACTGCTCATCGCCGTTATAGTTAAGGAAGCCAGAGAATTAATCGATGACTTGCCTGTTATCATCGACAGCATAAAGATGCAGATTGATAAGGCGACTCAATATATCAGCAGATTTTCAAGGAGTTTACCGAAGGATGCCCGGGATGTGATCGACAATGCTATCGCTAGCGCAGGCACCTCGGTGACAGAGTATGTGAAGAATATAAATATGCCTTCCATGAGCAGTGCAGGTAATCTGGTAGGTGAGATTGCGGAAGGCTTTTTAATGGTTATCATTACTATTCTGTCAGCCTACTTCTTTACTGCCAGCAGAGACGAGTTGCTGGAGGGAATCAGGAAAAGAGTTCCCGGATCTGTGATCAATTACTGGCGATTAATTTATGTTAATTTTACCACAGCTTTTGGCGGATATTTTAAAGCTCAATTTAAAATAATGCTGGTTCTGACCGTGATTATGTTTATTGGCTTTGAGATACTGGGAATTGCATATTCCTTTTTACTTGCTCTGGGGATAGCTTTTCTTGATGTGCTGCCTGTCTTTGGTACCGGGGCGGTTTTATGGCCCTGGGCGATTATCGACGTGCTGTCGGGTAATTATATAAGGGCTGTGGGGATGGTTGTGATCTATCTTATCTGCCAGGTGGTAAAGCAGGTATTACAGCCTAAGATGGTGGGTGACAGTATCGGGCTGAATCCGCTGGCTACTTTAATATTTATGTTTATCGGTTACCGGTTCTACAGTGTGTTCGGAATGATTATCGGTATCCCGGTAGGGATGGTCCTTGTTAATATGTATCGGATCGGAATGTTTGACCGCCTGATTAAGGGCTTTAAGATTATTGCCAATGATATTAATGAATTCCGAAAGTTCTAGGTAAAGCAGCTGCAAATAGCTGTTAGTGACAAGTTGTATTTGCAATTACTTAAAATTTATGTTAAACTAATAACAAACAGTAAAGAATAGCAAATAATACTAGTTTTTACTAAGGATTAATTAGTTAAGTGCCGCTTGTTAGTTACCATTTTATAAGAGGAGTGTATATATGAAGGCAAACAGGGTGGAAGTAGATATGGAGGCGATTATATCTGCGGATGAGATCAAGGTTATCCTTGATCGTTATCGTATCGGGAAAAAGCCGTTAGCAAAACTGCTGGGTTGGGGAGAGACTACCATTATTCGCTATATGGAAGGGGATATACCCACCAACGAATATTCTAACAAGCTGAAAGCTATTCTTGAGGATCCCGAGTTCTACTATGACCTCCTGTGCAAAAGAAAGGAATGTCTGACGGGAGTGGCATTCAAGAAAAGTAAGAAGGCAGTTATGTCCAATATTCTGGCTTCAAAGATATATGCCATAGCATATTATATCGTAAATAAATGCAATGCAAACATCACTGCTGATTATATACAATATCTGTTATTTTATACACAGGCATTTTCTCTGGTATTATGTAACAAAGAATTGTTCGAGGATGATATCAGGGTTAATGATAAGAACATTCCTTATCCGAAGCTGTATGAGGGTATGAAGCGCTGCGGCATCCATACTTTGGAGGATCATGAGATATATCTGAATACCGATGAAGCCAGACTGATTGATGCAATAATGGACAGCTTCCTCTGGTATGGTCCAAAGGCTCTGAAGGCTATGCTGGAGCTTGACGAATCACTGATTAAGAAGTCATACGATCTGTATGGCAATAGGATTATTGCCAAAGAAGAATTAAAAAACTATTTTTTAATGCTTCTATATCGATATGACATTAAGGATATCAAGGATATATATAAATATCCAGATCGATATGTACTGGGAATAAGGGAAAAAGAACCGAAAGATTTATTTTTTTATGAGAGTTTGTCAAATTAGTAACAAAAAAATCAATAGTAAAAATTAACCATTATAAATTTAAGGCTCTTATGCTATTATACTGATTGATGTATGATAAATGCACGCCGATATGAAATCAATATCGGAGACGGTGAGTGTCATTATATCCATTACCGGTATGAAGTCGATAGCGTATGAGCCTGCGATTATGAAAAAATAAAAGCAGCCTGTGGTCACAAGCTGCTTTTAACTTATTAATTGCTTTGCCGGTTTCTCCGGTCCCTCATACGTAAGGTGCTGTCCAGGATCTTCTTACGAATGCGTAAGCTCTGGGGAGTCACTTCAAGTAACTCGTCAGTTTCGATAAATTCAAGTGCCTGCTCCAGACTCAGGATTCTGGGAGGGGTCAGCTTTAATGCTTCGTCTGCACTGGAGGATCTTGTGTTGGTAAGCTGCTTACGCTTACATACATTTACCTCGATATCTTCCGTTTTAGGGTTTTGTCCGACTACCATGCCTGCATATACCTTAACACCGGGTCCGATAAACAGGGAACCGCGCTCCTGGGCATTAAATAATCCATAGGTGATGCTTTCACCTGTTTCATATGCAATCAGACTGCCTGATTTCCGGTATTGGATATCGCCCTTATAAGCACCATATCCGTCAAACAGAGTATTTATAATGCCGGTACCCTTCGTATCGGTAAGAAATTCTCCGCGATAACCAATCAATCCTCGCGCCGGGATGGAGAACTCGATGCGGGTATGGCCGCTACCGGAGTTATGCATATTTATCATTTCACCTTTTCTCTGACCCAATTTCTCGATGACGATGCCGGAGTATTCATCCGGGACATCGATCATGGCATGCTCCATCGGTTCCAGCTTCTTGCCGCCCTCATCATATTTATATAGAACCTCAGCTTTGCTAACCGAGAATTCATAGCCTTCCCGCCGCATATTCTCTATTAATACGGAGAGATGCAGTTCTCCTCTTCCGGATACCTTGAAGCTTTCCGTTGTATCCGTCTCCTCCACACGCAGGCTGACGTCCGTATTCAATTCACGGAACAGACGGTCTCTGAGATGACGGGAGGTTATAAACTTGCCTTCTTTACCAGCGAGAGGGCTGTCATTTACATTAAAATACATGGCGATCGTAGGTTCCGATATCTTCTGGAAGGGAATCGGTTCCGGATTGTCAACAGAACAGATAGTGTCACCGATATGGATATCTGAGATGCCGGAGATGGCAACGATGGAACCGATGGTTGCTTCATTTACCTCCACACGCTTTAAACCGTCAAATTCATATAGTTTACTGATTTTAACACGCACATTGGTGTCCTGCTCATGTGCATTTACCAGAACCGCATCCTGATTCACCCGGATAATACCGTTATCCACTTTGCCGATACCGATACGTCCTACATATTCGTTATAGTCGATGGTGCTGATTAATACCTGCGTGCCTTTCTGCGGATCGCCTTCAGGAGCAGGGATATAATCCATAATGGTCTCGAACAGTGGAATCATACTATCGCCCGCCTCTTCCAGAGAGAGAGAAGCGACACCTGATTTGGCAGATGCGAATACAAAAGGACAATCCAATTGTTCATCACTTGCATCCAGCTCCAGCAATAATTCCAGAACCTCATCAACGACCGCCTTGGGTCTTGCTTCCGGCCGATCCATCTTATTAACACAGACAATTACCGGCAGGGATAAATCCAAGGCTTTTTTTAATACAAATTTTGTCTGGGGCATGGGACCTTCAAAGGCATCCACTACAAGAACGACACCGTTAACCATCTTTAAAACCCGTTCCACCTCACCACCGAAATCGGCATGGCCTGGTGTATCTATGATATTAATCTTGGAACCCTGATACATGACAGCGGTATTCTTAGATAGAATAGTGATACCACGCTCCCGCTCAAGTACATTGGAATCCATGACTCTTTCAACAACCTGCTGATTTGAACGAAATACGCCGCTTTGCTTTAATAACTCATCAACCAGGGTTGTCTTACCATGATCAACATGGGCGATAATGGCGATATTTCGTATATCCTCTCGTTTCATTACTAACTCCGATCTGTGTGCAAGCACACACAATACATTTTGCTAAAAAACAACTTTATTATTGTAGCATATTGTATATTTAAAAAGCAACGTATGTTTTGGAAAAATTCAATAAATCAGCAGTAGAAATTTGTATAAAATAACAAAATTTGTTAATTATATAATTATATGAAATTTTTTACTTCTAAAATATGGAAATTAGCATATATTTAATCATAGGTGAGTTCAAGCTGTTTTTGGCTAAGCAGAGGAATTTACCCCACATTTTAGAGCAGATTGGCGTAAAATGAACGCCAGAAAGAAGGGAGAGGTACGATATGACCGATAAAGTATTTGATAACAATCAAGTAAGTATTGCAGGAGAGGTAATCAGTGATTTTTCGTTCAGTCATGATGTGTTTGGTGAAGGTTTCTATGTTCTGGAGGTTGTTGTAAACCGGCTCAGTAATTCCTATGATATGATACCGGTAATGGTTTCTGAACGACTCATTGATGTAAAGCAGGATTATAAGGGTAAGTTTGTTGAGGTATTGGGACAATTCCGGTCCTATAACCGTCATGAAGAAAGCAAGAATAAATTAGTGCTTTCGGTATTTGCCAGAGAGGTTAAGATCGTTGATGCATTATCCGAATCTGCCAAGCCGAATCATATTTTCTTAGATGGCTTCGTATGCAAGCCTCCTATTTATCGTAAGACTCCGTTGGGAAGGGAAATAGCTGATGTTCTGCTGGCTGTGAACCGCCCATACGGCAAATCAGATTATATCCCGTGTATCTGCTGGGGAAGGAATGCAAGATTTGCAGAAAGCTTTAGTGTAGGCGGTCATGTTCAGATATGGGGCAGGATACAGAGCCGTGAATATCAAAAAAAAGTTAGTGAAACTGATTTTGAAAAACGGATTGCCTATGAGGTATCTGTAAGTAAGCTGGAGTATCTGGAGGAATATTGATACCTGAGTAAGCAGTGGGGGAAAGCATCAGGATTCCATAAGATATAAGACTATTCATATCAGGCAGATTCGATATTTTCAGGGAAGGAAATATCGAATCTGCTTTTTGTTTATTTAGCATTATAGAGAACGAAATTAGACTGGGTATGTTGGCTGAGACTTTCTTACCAATAGCAGATGATTTTAAGAGAACAGCTGTTGAGCATGAACAGATGAAAAATGATATTGATATGCTGAAACGAGTGGTTACAGATCATAGGGAACACTTACAAAGAATATCATAAATTGTTATTATTATATCTTAATTGAAGTAAATGAATGATATTGATCTAAAATAATAATTTATAAACAGTCAGAAATAAATATTGAAAATAATCTCAGAAAATAAATATTTGAAAAAATTCATAAATAAATATTTGAAATAATCTTAGGGTTGACACCATATATATACGGTGTTAAGATGAAATTACGAATATTGTGAAAAATACATATTGCTTATGGTAGAGGTTGCATTGCTTATCAGTAGACTGCCGGATATGTCAGGCATAGAGGAACGCGGGGAAAGGAAGCAATGCCGAAGTAATAATAAA
>JAFADH010000330.1 GCA_023424995.1 Bacillota bacterium
TGCTTTGATATTGCATAAACTGTACTGAAGCAAATAAAATATGTTTAGAATGCTTTTATTTGCCGTGCCGTCTTTCGATAATATATAAGAACTTAATTGTTGCCTCAACTCCCCACTTGGATTATAATTATATCGCATATACCATTAATGGAAGAGAATAAGGTGAATAATCAATGAAAGCTACCCTGGGGAATAAATGTGAATTGTTTGCTAATAATTATATGGATCTGAGTAAAAGATACAGATGGAATTATGCTATCAATAACCGCCTGGGTGCTCTTTTATATGCCATGGATAATCGAAGGGCCGACGTTGAAGCGATCGATCGGTGCAGAAAGATTATTAAAGAAAATACAGGTATCTTCTCCCAATTTAAGGAGGAGACTAATTTTATGAGTTCTGTTAAGCTTGCTTTGCATTCCGAACCGGAAGCGATGTTCAAAGGTGCTTTATCCGTATATAATGAACTGAAAAGCGAAGGCTTCCGTTCCTCGCCCTATCTGGTGCTGGCGGCCATATCCATTGCTCTGCAGGGGGATCCGTATAATTACCAGCAGCTTGTGGCGTCTACCAGGCAATTCTATAATGCCATGAAGGAAGAACACAGATTTGTTACCTCCGCGGATGATTATGGGTTCGCGGCACTTCTGGCGATGTCCGGTATTCCTGTAGAACAGGCGGTCAGGGAGATGGAGAGATGTTATGAGATCCTAAAGCAGGACTTTCATAATTCCAATGCAGTACAGGCATTATCCCATGTACTCACCTTAAATCCGAATAATGTCTATGCAAAGTGCAGAAGAGTAGTTGATCTGCAGCTGGCTTTAAAAAGAAGGAAATGTAAAACCGGGACAGGAATTGAGCTTTCTTTTCTAGGTATCCTGGCATCGATTCCCTTTGATACGAACAGCCTTGCGGATGAAGTTGAAGAAGTTAATAATTATCTTGAGGGCAGGAAGGGCTTCGGCAGTTGGTCAGTGGCTGCGAAAGAGAGAATTATGTTTTCGATTGCGTTAGTATGTGATGATTATATGGAAGATTCAAAGCATAGTACGATGGAAATGTCTCTGGCGAATAATGTTACCGGAATTCTTCTGGCACAGCAGATGGCGGTGATGGCAGCAGCCACCGGTTCGATGGCAGCCGCATCTTCAGCTAACTCTTGATAAATACTGACATATTACATAGAATAATCTGAGGTAACATACATGTATATTATAGTAGGGTTGGGTAATCCAACATCACAATATCAGGCAACAAGACATAACGTCGGATGGGATGCTGTCACAAGACTGTCCGACGATTATCGGATTCCCCTGGATGCTAAGAAGCATAAAGCGATCTGCGGCTCAGGATATATTGAAGGGACCAAAGTCATTATAGCTCAGCCTCTTACCTATATGAATCTCAGCGGTGAGAGTGTTCGTGCAATGATGGACTTTTACAAGGTTACTCCCCAGGAGATTATTGTGATCTATGATGATGTCAGTCTGGACGTGGGACAGCTGCGGATCCGTAAGCAGGGAAGTGCCGGCGGCCATAATGGTATCAAAAGTATCATAGCTCACCTGGGTACGAACGAATTCCCAAGAATTAAGGTGGGTGTCGGTGACAAACCAAAGGACTGGGACTTGGCGGATTATGTATTATCGAGGTTTCAAAAGGATGAGGAGCCCATTATCCGGGATGCATTGAAAGATATCTCGGATGCTTGTAAGATGGTTATTACGGAAGGCATTGAAGCAGCCATGAACCTATATAACAGAAAAAAATGATTATAAAAATCTTAAGCCCATACTATTGATATAGGTTATTAAGTATATTGAATCATATATATATTAGATCATATATACTGGACCATTTATATTAGATTATTTATATTTGGATTATCTATATTAGAGCATATATTAAATCGTATATATTAAATGATCCATATACTTCACCATTTTATCATATATAAGCTTGAACTGGCTCATATAATTTGATTATCCTGTTCATGATATCAGGTTTTAATTCTGATATTGAAAGGGTAATAATTGATATACTTGCATATTATTAGCAGTGTACCTGAATATTAACAGGATAGCCTCAGGTATCCGTGCCGGTTCACCGAAGACGGGAGAAACGATTAGGAGGAAAAGCCTTTGAAGACATTTGTTTCACCCCTCCTGGAGTTAAAGGAATTTAATGACATCAGGGATAACATTATAATGAGAACCCTGCCGGTACAAGTTACCGGCTGTATTGATTCCCAAAAATGTCATCTTATCCACGGTTTAGGCCGGGATTTTAGATATCGTGTAATTGTGACCTATAACGATCTGAAAGCAAAGGAAATCTACGAAGACTATCGTCTGTATGATAAAGAGGTGTACCTGTATCCGGCAAAGGATATCATCTTCTACAGTGCGGATATCCATGGAAATGCTATCGTACGGGACCGGCTGAAGGTGCTGCGCAGGTTAATCGAGAAGCAGGAAGCAACAATTATCGTGACTCTTGACGGAGGCATGGACCGGCTGCTGCCGCTTCAGATGATCATGGACCGGATGATTACGATTGCTTCCAACTCAAAGATCAAGCTGGAGGAGCTCACAAGCTCACTGATTCATCTGGGCTATGAACGCCAGGCACAGGTGGAGGCGCCCGGTGATTTTGCAGTCAGAGGCGGTATCGTGGATATCTTTCCGCTGACGGAGGATGCACCGTACCGTATCGAGCTATGGGGGGATGATATTGATTCCATCCGTACCTTCGATGTCAGCAGTCAGCGTTCCATCGAGAATGTGGACAAAGTCGTAATCTATCCGGCAGCGGAGATTATCCCCGATGATAACCGCAGGAAGGCTGCCATTAAGAAGATCGAGGAGGAAGAGAAGAAATACTATAAGTCTTTAAGGGAACAGTTTAAGACAGAGGAAGCGGCGCGGATTCATCAGATTATCGCTGAGTTTAAGGAAAATCTGGAGGCCTATCAGGGATCGGTGGCGCTGGAGAGCTATATCAGCTATTTCTATGAGCAGACGGTCAGCTTCTTCCAGTATTTTGACAATGAAGACACCGTATTCTTCCTGGATGAGCCCGGAAGGCTTGCCGAGAAGGGGGAAGCCGTGGAGACGGAGTTCCGGGAGGGTATGATCGGCCGTATTGAGAAGGGTTATATCCTGCCGGGACAGATGGATGTGATCTATGGATATAAGGAGGCCATGGGCCTGCTTGCGAATAAGACCACCATCCTGATCAGTACCATGGAGGTTAAGAATAATTTTTATTCGCCTAAGAGAAAATATGATTTCACGGTTCAGACCGTGGCGTCCTACCATAAGAATTTTGATGTGCTGGTGAAGGATCTGGAACGGTGGAAGAAGAATAAATACCGTGTTATCCTGCTTTCCGGGTCGCGGACCAGGGCCATGAGGTTAAGTGAGGACCTAAGGGATTTTAACCTGAGTGCCTTCTACAGCGAGGATATGGACCGTGTCCTTCAGAACGGCGAGATCATGGTTGCCTACGGGAACCTGCGCAGGGGCTTTGAGTATCCCCTGATTAAGTTCGTGATTATCTCGGAGAGTGATATCTTCGGAACAGAAAAACGCAAGAAGCGTAAGAAACCGGCTTATGAAGGCAATAAGATTCAGAGCTTCACGGAGCTGACTCCCGGAGACTATATCGTTCATGAGAATCATGGTCTTGGTATCTATAAGGGGATCGAGAAGATCGAAGTTGATAAGGTAACCAAGGATTATATTAAGATAGAGTACGGCGGGGGAGGCGTGTTGTATATACTTGCAACAGGCCTTGATGTGATACAGAAATATTCCGGTTCCGAGGGCAGGAAGCCGAAGCTGAACAAGCTTAATTCCATCGAGTGGAAGAATACCAAGGCGAGAGTCAAGGGTGCTGTCCGGGAGGTCGCCAGGGATCTTGTGGAGCTTTATGCCCAGAGGCAGCAGAAGGAAGGCTACCAGTTCGGTCCGGATACGGTATGGCAGAAGGAATTCGAGGAAGCATTCCCGTATGAGGAGACGGAGGATCAATTGCTGGCTATCGAAGCTGCCAAGCGGGATATGGAAAGTAAGCGGATCATGGACCGCCTGGTGTGCGGTGATGTGGGTTACGGCAAGACGGAGATAGCCATCCGCGCAGCCTTCAAGGCGGTATCGGACGGAAAGCAGGTGGTCATCCTGGTGCCTACTACCATACTGGCACAGCAGCATTATAATACTTTCGTACAGCGTATGATGGATTTCCCGGTGAGCGTGGATGTGCTGTCACGCTTTCGGAGTGCTTCGGAGCAGAAGAAGACCATCGAGCGCCTGAAGAAAGGGAGTCTGGATATTGTGATCGGAACCCACAGAGTATTGTCCTCGGATGTGAAGTTTAAGAATCTGGGCTTATTAATTGTTGATGAAGAACAGCGCTTCGGTGTCAGCCACAAGGAGAAGATCAAGCAGCTGAAGAAGGATGTGGATGTCCTTACTCTGACTGCCACACCGATTCCCAGAACTCTTCACATGAGCCTGGTGGGGATTCGTGATATGAGTGTTCTGGATGAACCGCCGGTGGACCGTCTTCCGATCCAGACATATGTGCTGGAGCATAATGATGAGATCATCCGGGAGGCCATCAGCAGAGAGCTGGCCAGAGGGGGGCAGGTATACTATGTATTTAACCGGGTCAATGGAATTGATGAGGTGGCGAATACGGTAGCCAAGCTTGTACCGGAGGCAAATGTTGCATTTGCACATGGTCAGATGAATGAGCATACCCTGGAGAAGATCATGTTCGACTTTATCTCCGGTGAGATCGATGTGCTGGTGTCCACTACGATCATTGAGACGGGACTGGATATCTCCAATGTTAATACCATGATCATCGATGATGCGGACCGGCTGGGCCTGTCCCAGCTGTACCAGTTAAGAGGCCGTGTGGGCAGGTCCAACCGGACGGCATATGCCTTCTTAATGTACCGCAGGGATAAGATGCTGCGGGAGATTGCCGAGAAGAGGCTCCATGCCATTAAGGAGTTCACGGAGCTGGGCTCCGGCTTCAAGATCGCCATGAGGGATCTTGAGATCCGGGGTGCGGGCAATCTGCTGGGAGAGGAGCAGAGCGGCCATATGGAGGCGGTGGGCTATGACCTGTACTGCAAGATGCTGAATGAAGCGGTCAAGTCAATGACGGGCGAGAATCCTGATGAGGAAACCTTTGAAACCACCGTGGATATGGATATGGATGCATATATTCCTGCTACTTATATAAAAAATGAGATTCAAAAGCTTGACATTTACAAGAGAATCGCTGATATTGAGAATGAAGAGGAAATGATGGATATGCAGGAGGAGCTGGTGGACCGCTTCGGGGATATGCCCGGTGCGGTGAACAACCTCTTGAATATTGCGCTTTTGAAATCCATGTGTCACAGCTTATATATCATCGGCCTGGTTCATAAGGACAATGAAGTGAAGCTGATGATGTATCCGAAGGCGAAGCTGGCAGTAGAGAGAATACCGGAGCTGATCGGCAGATATAATAACAATCTTAAGTTTCTGCCGCAGGCGAATCCGTGTTTTGCATATAAGCTGGCCTTTGGCCCCAAGGGAAAATCCGATACACTGGCCATATTTGAACAGCTGATGAAGCTGCTGGAGGATTTTAAGCTGCTGAAGCAGGATGAATTGATAGAAACAACAATATAAAGGGAACGGTGATGAGTATGAAAAGACGAGCAACTATCATAATACCGGTATTGGTTGTACTGTTGGGATTAACAGCCTGCAGGTCAAGTATCGAACGATATGAGTTAACGAATTTTATAGGGAATTCGGAAGCAGCCTTTGCCAAGAAGTCGGGTTTAGAGCTTGAAGAGCAGGACAGCGGAGTCTATCTGATGGAGAATGTCGCTCAGATCATGACCACCGAAAAGGAAGTAACCTCCGTCACCTTACTGAAGAATGCCGGTGAATACAAGGTGTTCGGGGTAGGAATTGGTATGAAGAAGGAGGAGGCGGACAAGCTTCTTTCTAATGATTTCGGTTCTGAGATAGCAAAGACGATTGATTCGGCGAATAATGCGATCACCTATTCCTACCTGAAGGACCAGAATGAGCTGTACATTTCCTATGATATAGATAAGAATACCGTCATCGGGCTCTCTTATTATAAGGTGAGCGGATCCAAGAAAGAGGAAGAGACGGATAATTCTTTAAATAACGGCGAACTGATCGCCATGGTAGGCGACACCAGGATATATTATAACGAAGCCATGGTCTATCTTAAGTCCGCTCAGGGGAACTATGAGACGGAATACGGCAAGGACATCTGGAATGCCGATATACTCGGCAACGGCGTGTCCTTTGGCACAATGCTTAAGAATGAGATAATCAACCAGATCACGGAGCTGAAGATTATCCGTGCGCAAGCCGGGGCGGAAGGGATAACACTCTCGGAGGAAGAGGTGGCTGAAGCCAATTCCTATGCAAAGGAGCATTATGACGGGCTTAACTCGGAGGATAAAGTAAAATATCTGATCACACCGGAGCTGCTGCAGCAGATTTACTCGGATAATTTACTGGCGAATAAAATGTTCGAGGTAAAAACAATCAATGTAGATACCAATGTACCGGACGAAGAGGCAAAGCAGATCACCGTACAGGATATCCTGATATATAGTAAGCATTATGATGAGAACGGTAATGAGGTCTTACTGACGGAAGAAGAAAAGCAGGAGGCTTATGCCAAAGTTCAGAATCTGTCCGCCCAGGCTAAGACCACCGAGGATTTCTATGCCCTGGCGGAAGCGAATTCGGAAGCAGAGGCCATCGAATTCACCTTTGGCAAGGGGGAAGCTCCCAAAGACTATAGTGCAGCCTTCGAGCAGACGGCCTTTAAGCTGAAGACGGGGCAGGTGAGCAGTATCATCACCACGGATTATGGCTGGCATATCATATACTGCGTATCGGATTATAATGAGGACGCGACCATTCAGGTGAAGGAGAGCATTATCGAAGAGCGCCGTAACCAGATGTTCGCGGATCTCTATGCGGAATGGTCCAAGGATTATGATGTGGTGATCAATGATGAGGCCTGGAAAGCGGTGACTTTCCAGGAGTAGGACCAATAGATACAGGCATGCTTTTGACGGAAGAAGCCATGACAGGTAATTCACTGAGCCGGGATCGACAGAGGTCTTTGCAGCTTTGAAAGGAGCATCGGGCATGTGCGGAAGGTATAATTTCACGGTGGAACAAAGCGATGAAGTGATCGAGATACTGGAGAAGCTGAATGCGAGATTCCAGGGGAAAGAATATAAAACCGGTGAGATATCCCCTACGGACCTTGCTCCGATTCTTGTGGAAGAGAAAGCGGAGATCGCTCCTGTCCTCAGTACCTGGGGATATCCTAAGTTTGATTCTAAGGGAGTCATTATTAATGCCCGGGCAGAGTCTGCCATGGAGAAACTTACCTTCCGGGACAGTCTGCTCCGCCGGCGCTGTATCATACCCTCCACCGGCTTCTATGAGTGGGATGCCGGGAAACGTAAATATCTGTTCCGCCTGGAGGGAACCAACACCTTGTATATGGCGGGAGTGTATACCATGCATCTGGAGGAGCCGCGTTATGTCATCCTGACCACAGCGGCGAATGAATCCATGAAGGATATCCATGACCGTATGCCCCTGGTCATCCCAAAGCAGGAGATTACGGCCTGGATCATGGATCCTCAGGCAACGAATGAGCTGCTTCACCGGGTACCGCCGCTGCTGATTAAGGAAGCAACGGATGGGCAGCTGACTTTATTTTAACTATAGGATAAATTGAAATTGTAACACAGTGCTTCCTGTCCATCATCAATGAATAGAGGGGCACTATTTTTATTCTATAGAAAACGGCTCTCTGTGAGTTAAAAAGCCCCTG
>JAFADH010000342.1 GCA_023424995.1 Bacillota bacterium
TTTTAACTGTACTATCCAGTGCCTTCGTTGTCACACCCAATGGATCGTCTAAGAAGGCCTGCGTTCCATCATAGATGCCTTTACCCAGATCATATGCACCTGTAACCGTCCGCTTCCCTATGTCGTATAAACCTTTCCCGATACCTACCCCTATGTCTTTTGTCACTCCCCATATGTCTTCCCATGAATGTCCTGTTGGATCATAATACAATAAGGGGTTATTGGCTGCATAGGTATAAAGATTCAAGCTCAGCGGATCATTGGGATCTCCTTTATAGTTATCCTCCTGCAGGAACCTTGCCGTTACCGGGTCGTACATCCTGGCGTTAAGGTAATAGAGTCCCGTCTCGTCATCATACTGGTAACCCGCGTACAGGATGGTATTGTCTGCATCCCCGGTGTTTGCAAGGATATTACCGAAGGCATCATAGTAATAGGTTGCCGCTATGATTCCTCCGTCAGTGATCAATGCGGTTACATCAGCATGTCCGTTGTAGAGGTAGCTGTAAGTTTCAGCATTGGTTACCCTGGTCAGGAGGTTGATCCCGTAGATGTTCCATGCCTTCTGATTGCCGTATTCGTCTGTTTCCAGTACCACCTTATCTGCTTCATAAATGTACAGTGTCTGTTCCGGGCTTGAAACTTCCCCTGATGCAGTTACTTCCTTCCTTACACGGTATCCTTCCGCATTGTAAGCATTGCTGATAACGGTTCCGTCATCGGTTACGCTTGTTATTAGCTGATTGTGAAGGTCGTAAGTGTTAGAAAGGGTTGTAACGGATGAGGTTATCGTACTTCCGTCAGCATATATATTTTCCACCGTGGTGAGCTGGTTACCATTATTATCATGGGTATACACCGTGGTCTTGGTAAGGATATTATCCACCTTTGTGCTGATGCCTGTCAACCGGTTCCTTAAATCGTAGCCGTAGGAGTTTACGGTGGTTATGGCAACCCCGGTTGAAGGATCCGCTGCTACAATGGTTTCCCTGCTCCTGTTTCCCGCACCGTCGAATTCATAAGCCGTTGTCCGACCTTCCGGTTCCGTTACGGTTAACAGACGGTTCAGGGCATCGTAGGTATAGACGGTGATTCCCTTTTCTACTCCTCCTATGGTCTCCTGCTTGAGCAGCTGGTTGCCCGCGGGATCATAGGCATAGGAATAGATGTCAAGTGCGGTCCCGTCGGGCTTTATGTTTACCAGGGTTTTGATGCGGTTATTACCGTCATAGGTATATTCCTCCCTGTAGCCGTTGGCATAGATAACGCTTTCCCTGTTACCGTTGGGGTAATAGGTATAGGTTATCGTATCACCTCCGGCTATTACTTTAACAAGTCTTCCCGCCTTATCAAATTCCTTTACCGTTATGTTTCCCTCAGGGTCGATGGTCCGCTCCCTGTGGCGGCCTTCTTCTATATCTTCTTCCGGATTTTCTGCCGTCCCTTCTTCCGGACTCTCACCTGCACCTTCCCCAATCTCTTCTGTCAGATCATAGGAATAGGTTACGGTTCCGATTACAGGCACGGTCTTTGTTAACACCCTGCCCAGCTCGTCATAGGTGCGGGTGGTAGTTCCGGTGGAATCGGTCATTATAAGAACATTCCCGTTAGCATCATAGGTATAGGTATTTGTGATACCAGTACCAACGTTTCCAACACGTTCTACGGTTTCACTCAGCAGATCACCGTGGATATTATATACATAGGTTGTGATATTGTTATTCCTGTCGGTCTTCGTGTGGACCAAACCGTCAGCGTAATACATATAGCTTTCGGCCAGCCCGCCTGCATCAGTCTCACTGACGAGAAGGTCCGCCGCATTGTATGCATAGGTAACCGTGTTGTTCCTTCCGTCCTTCTTGGTAAGCATGTTACCGTTCAGGTCAAAGGTGTATGAAGTTATCTCGTTCTTGGCATTGGTTACCTTGATCAGGCGGTTTAGATAATCATAACCATAGGCGGTTACGTTATTGTTCCCGTCGGTTGATGTGGCCAGATTGCCGGCATTGTCATATGTCTGCGAGGTCACGCTGCCTTCGGGGTCCGTGGTGCTAACAAGGCGGTTGTTCCTGTCATACGCAAATAATGTCTCATTCCCCAGCGCATCCACTGACTTTATCTGGGCGTGGTTGTTGTTGTATTCGTGCTCCTCAATTACAATGCCGCAGGGATCCGTCTTCCTAATCAGGCGGTTTAAGGCATCATAGGTATTAGTATAGGTATTGCCTAACCAGTCAGTAGCGGTGAGCTGGTTACCGTTCCGGTCATAGGTGTAAGCAGTCTCCTGCTCAATACCGCTGACCGTAATGCTGCTGCTGATGACCCTGTTAAGAGAGTCATATTCCTGTTCTGTCGTCACACCGTTGGCATCCGTGGAGAAACGGAGGTTACCGCCTAAATCATAAGCACTGGATACGGTTATGGACTGAGTACCATCCTCCTTCTGCTCGGTCCGGGATAAAACCTGGCCGCTATGGTTATAGGCAGTGATAACTTCCTTCCTCATACCATCCTTCTGGTATAACTGGCGTCCCAGCATGTCATACTGGTAAACCGTAGTATTGGAAGGGATTGAGATATCGCCTGGTGTGGTCATGCTGCTAATCAGCCCAAGACGGTTATAAGTAAAATAAGTTACATTATTATTGGCGTCGGTCTGGGTCAGCACATTTCCAAGCCGGTCATAGGTTGCCAGCCGGATGGTTTTCTCCGTTCCGGAGGAACCGTCCTTTACCGTGGTCTTGATCACCCTGCCCAGGTTATCGTAATAATACACCGTTACAAGGCCCTTGGCATTGGTCTCCGAGGTTTTCCTTCCCGCAGCGTCGTAAGTATTGCTTACGTCAAAGCTTAAGTTCCTGTCCTTTGATACCGGGGAAAGATTCGTAAGGAGCATTCCCGCATCGTTGTAGGTATAGGTTGTCCCATAACCCGTATTGATTCTCTCCGACAAGGTACTGCCGATGCCGCTTTCAATACCCAAAGCATCAAGCTCCTTCAGAAGGTTACCGTTCTGGTCATACTTGTATGCCTTTGAATATATGGTTTTCCATTCACCGCCTTCCGCAAAGTAGATGTCCTGTTCCAGGATAACCCGGCCCATGGCATCATACGTATAGACTGCCCTGTCCATGTCCTCCAGTGCGGCACCTTCCACATAATTATTGGGAGCCACAGATGCGACAAGCCTTCCGGCGTTATCGTAATATTTTGCCGTTACACCGCCCAATGCATCAACGACCTTTGTGGGAAGCCCCATGGCATTATATGTCGTATGGGTGGTATTTCCGTTGGCATCGGTAAAGCTTACACTGTTGCCCGCATAATCGTAGGCTGTTGATGTTGTAATGATCGTGGAATTGCCGTACTCATCCACTCCCTGCACCGACTGCGTAACGGGGCGGTCCAGCAGATCGTATTCATATGCGGTTACCGTGCCGTCCGGTGCAGTCATGGTTAAGACATTGCCATTGGCATCATAAGTGTAAGTGGTCACGAGGGAAATGTCCCCGGTGGAATCCAAGGGGTTGCCGTATATATCACCTGCCTGGGCATACCGGATCATGGTTACCGCCTTGCCAAGGTGGTTGTATACGTATTCCGTTACCTTCGCAGAATTTGCGCCGGAACCATTATCACCGGAACCGTTCTCATCAGAGCCCTCAACAAATACGGTCTCCTTGACCATATTCCCGTTGGCATCATATTCATATTCCGTAATACCCCCGGCCGCATCGGTTTTCCTGATTACCCTGTTATTGCCGTCATATGCATAGGAGGTTGTCAGCAGGGTGGCAGGAACCGCATCCTTGGCCACGCTCTCCACTCCCATGCTCTCCGTCAGCTTATTCCCGTCCTTATCATAGCTGACAGAATTATAGGTATACTTCCCGCTTCCAAACGGTGTCCATTGTGCTGTCAGCCTGTTCAGACCGTCATATTTGAAATACGTAATCTTCCCCAAGGCATCCGTGGCGGAACTGACCGTCCCGTTCCCGTTATATGCCGTGGTTACAATCCCGCCGTCGGGGTTTGTCCGCTTCACCAGCCTCCCCGCATAATCATATACCGATATCGTAACCGCAGCCTGCACATCATCCAGATAAACTGTCTCCGTGACCTGTGTCTTCCTGTCGCTCAGGATTGCGTAGGAGTAGGACTTCTTCAATACCCTGTCCGCCGCGCCGCTCTCCTGCAGATACTCGCCAGCCACCCGGTCCATGGCATCATATTCATAGGAAATGACGCTTCCGTCCGGCCGTGTCTCGCTGACCACGTTCCCGTACAAATCATATGTATAGAACGTGACATAATCCTCCGGATCTGTTACCGAATAAATGCTCCCGCTGGGATAATAAGAATACCTGTAACCCTCTTCCCCCGTGGTGCCTCCGGAAATTGTCCCGCTGATGTTGGGCGGGATCTCCTGAATCTTCCTCATGAGGCTGTCATATACGAAATGGGTCGTCTCCCCGCCGTCCTGAATCACCGTCAGCGGGTCCCCGTTCTCGTTATAATCAATGGAAGTCACTCCGCCCATGGGCGAGGTAACCTGTACGGGGAGCCCCAGGACACTGTATTCGTATGCCGTGATCTTCCCCATGGCATCGGTAACCGTGGCCTCGTTCCCGTATTCGTCGTAGGTGTACGAGGTCACATTCCCCCCGGGACTGGTAATCGACTTAACCAGCCCGCGGATGGCCGTCCCCACCTCACCTATCTTATAATACTCATACTCCGTTATTGCAAAAAGATTCTCATCAGCCGTGGCAGAATAGACATCGGTACCATTCAAGGGCCGGGCAATCTTCACCAGGAACGTGTTCGTGGGGTCATAAATGTAATAAGTATATTTCCCGGACTCATCCCTCTCGCTGGTAACGTTGTTCTTCAAATCATAGCTATACAGCCGGTAACTTGCATCCGGGTTGGTAACCTTTGTCACATTTCCCCGGGCATCGTACTCGTAGGAGGTAGTGTTGCCGTTCCTGTCGGTGACCGAGGCGATCTCGCCGTATTTGTTCACGCCGTCCTCGGTGGTGTAAATGGCCGTGGTGGCCTTGCCCTCCGCATCGATGCTGTTGGTGATGTTAAATGTGCTGTCAAACCACTGGGTCGTGGTCCTGCCGTTACTGTCGGTAATTGTGGTCTTGCTGTTCACGTCATCATAGGAGTAGGACAGGACATTTCCATAAACATCCGTGACCCGGTGGACCCTGATAAGGCTTGCGGTGCCGGGGTCTGCGGTGAGGTAGGTGACCGATTCCACCAGGTCATGATTGCCGTCCCGGATGGAAGTCAGGTAACCGCCGGCGCTGTAGCCATAATAGGTGGTAACAC
>JAFADH010000352.1 GCA_023424995.1 Bacillota bacterium
TTAAGAATGTTTATATCGATATGTGCTGGGCGCATATTGTGTCGCCGGTTGCTTCAAGAAATATACTCAGTGAGTGGCTGGAATTTTTACCGTATAATAAAATAAACGGCTTTGGAGGCGACTATTGTTTCGTAGACGGTGTTTATGGACATCAATATATTGCTCGCAGAAATATTGCCGAGGTGCTTTCAGAAAAAGTTGAGCGGGGCTTGTTCTCTGTCAGCAAAGCATGTGAGATCGGCAAAGCGATTTTATATGATAATCCGGCTGAGTTGTTTGGAATAGAGAATTAACAGGAGGATTTTATATAGGCAATATAAGGAGGTAAGATATGAAACTATATATCAAACAGAAAGTATTTTCCTGGCGGGATCGGTTTTCGGTAAAGGATGCAAGCGGGGTTGACCGGTACTTTGTTGAGGGGGAACTATTTTCATGGGGCAAGAAGCTGCACGTAACGGATGCTTTTGGAAATGAGATGGCATTTATCCAACAAAAGCTGTGGAGCTTCCTGCCGAGGTATGATGTTTTTATAGACGGCAGACACATCGCAGAGATCAAGAAGGAGTTTACCTTCCTGAGACAACAATATACAATTGAAGGACTTAACTGGATGATAGAGGGGGATTTCTGGGCTCATCATTATGAAATAACGCAGTCCGGCAGAACTGTGGTTTCCATCCAAAAGGAATGGTTCACCTGGGGAGACAGCTATGCGCTTGATATTACATCCCCGCAGGATGAGATTTACGCGCTTGCAGTTGTACTCGTAATTGATTGCGTCATTTCGCAGCAAAGCAATAATTGAAGCATTGTTAAGACAAAGAAATTCAAAGACTTTGTGGGTATAGGGGATCTGCCTATACAGATGCGGCATCGAACGTTACAATATTGCGGTCCATGCACCTGCCTGCAAGAAAAAACTGTTTGGAAAAGACAGGCGGGTGATAAATTTGAAAAATCCTATTGACTCTCACACTGTGGTATACTCTAAAATGGAGATGAGCTCAAAAACCACATATATGTGAGGAATAAAAAATGTTAAAAATAGGTGATTTTTCAAAATTATCAAGGATTAGTATACGGATGCTGCGGCATTACGATGAACTCGGCCTGCTGATGCCGAAAACTATTGATGGTTTCACAGGCTACCGCTATTATGCGGAGGATCAGCTTCCGGTGGCCGGTCGGATTGCGTCCTTAAAGGATATGGGCTTTGGACTTTCCGCCATCGGAGAAATCCTCAAAAACTATGAAGATCCGCAGGTGCTGGCTGAACTTCTGGCAGTGAAGCGGGCAGAGGTACAGGCCGATGCAGAAGAAGCCAGCCGCCGATTACTCCTCCTTGATACAGCCATCGAACGGCTGAGAAAGGACGAAACTGCTATGAATTACAATGTAACATTAAAGACTTTACCGGAGCGTTATGTTGCCAGTGTGCGAAAAATTATTCCTTCCTATGAGCAGGAGGGGATGCTGTGGGGAATCCTGATGCAGGAAACCTCACCTCTAAAAATGCAGGATGGCGATCCCTGCTATGCCTCAGCCATTTTCCACGACAACGAATACAAGGAGTCCGATGTGGATGTGGAGGTTCAGAAATCTGTAAAGGGCAGATATCCGAATACCGAAAATGTGGTGTTTAAAACCGAATCGGCAGTAGAGATTGCCTCCGCTACCTATAAGGGCAGCTATGAAAAGATGTCGGAAGTCAACGAAGCGGTAGCAAGGTGGGTGCAGGACAACGGTTATACTTTTACGGGGATTGCCTTCAATATATACCATGTAAGCCCCCACGAAACACAAAACCCCGACGAATATGTCACCGAGGTATGTTATCCCGTCAAAAAGAAATAATGTGCCTATAAAAATACCGTCTGCTGAGAATGCAGGCGGTATTTTTCATGAAATAAGGTGAAAAAACATGGCAGACCCTGCAACTATTACGGCCGGATTACTACAGCTAATCATCTTGGTGATGTTTTCCCATAAACATATCATGAGGATGAAGAGAATATTCAATCTTCTTTAACTAAGTGGTGACAGCCAATGTTGCAGTTGGTGCGTAAGGGGATCACCATTTGGAACAGTATAATATTATCGGTGGGTTAGCTATATACAGCAGTATAGAAAAATAATTCGTTTTTCATAAGAATTTATTAAGATTTTGATAATCAAAAATTCCAACATTGCCTGCCTGATTTCGGTAAGATGAAAATGCCGAATCGGGCAGGCTTTTATATTCCTGAAAGGGGGTCTCGGGCTATCTCAAAAAGACGGGAAAACCTTTGAGCAGGTTTTAAGTCTGTCAGGTTTTAAGCCTGTCAGCAGAAGACAGACATCAAATACAAACAAGTGATTTCAGAAAAACCTGCTTTATACGGACATATGTGAAACGTATATCCGCTTCCGGAAGAACTGCTGCCGCAGAAGAAAAGGAGTGATTGTTATAAAAAGAATAAAAGTTGCCGTTATATTCGGCGGATACTCTACGGAGTATGGGGTATCTCTCCAATCCGCCTATTCCGTAATAACAAACCTAAATCCCAAAGAGTATGAAGCCATACTGATCGGCATCACCCGGCAGGGAGCTTGGTTGAGATATTATGGCCCGCCTGAAAAAATACTGAATGACACATGGATGGATGGCAGTGACTGTGTTCCGGCGATTATTTCTCCTGACCGGAATATTCACGGACTGCTCGAATTCCGTGATGACAGAACAATTGTGACCGGGATTGATGTGGCCTTTCCCGTCCTGCATGGAAAAAACGGCGAGGACGGAACATTACAGGGCTTATTGACCATGGCCGGTATTCCATTTGCAGGGTGCGGCACGCTTTGCTCCGCTATGTGCATGGACAAGGACATTGCTCATAAAATAGTGAATTCAGCCGGTATCAAAACACCCCTGTCAATTGTGCTGCTGTCCGGGTTTACCGATGCCGGACTGTCAAAGCAGATCAGCTGTCTGTCATTCCCTCTGTTTGCTAAACCGGCAAATGCCGGTTCTTCTTTTGGTATTACAAAGGTATTCCAAAAGAATGAATTATACGATGCAGTCAACATTGCTTTTCAGCATGACAATAAGGTCATCATAGAGGAAGCCGTCGACGGTTTTGAGGTTGGCTGCGCCGTTCTTGGCAATGCTTCGCTTACTATCGGCGAGGTTGATGAAATAGAGCTGTCTCACGGATTTTTTGATTACACGGAGAAATATACCCTGAAAACCTCTAAAATCCATATGCCTGCCCGCATCGATGCTGATACGGCCGAGCGCATTAAACAGACGGCTTCCGTCATTTACCGGGCGCTTGGCTGCTCCGGATTTGCAAGGGTCGATATGTTCCTGACACCGGGAAAAGAAATTATCTTCAATGAAGTTAATACCATTCCCGGTTTTACCTCTCACAGCCGCTATCCCAATATGCTGAAGGGCATTGGAATGACATTCGGGCAGATCGTGGATACCGTGATAAGACTGGCGATAAGCTCATGAGAACACTGACATTACATTCGAACGATATTGGAAGAGGCAGCTTGATTCTCGTGAATCCTTCCCATCCCAAACGATGCGAAGGGGAGAAGGAAAATCTGAGGGTTGTATGTCCGGGCTATCCGGGCATCTTACTTGAGAGACAGGCAGTAAATATGTTAGCTCAGGCCATGACAGCTGCTGATTGCGGGAAGCAAATTATACCTGTCAGCGGTTACCGGACCGAAAAGGAACAACAAACATTATATAGCGATTCTTTGCGGGAAAACGGCAGGTCGTTTACACAGAAGTTCGTGGCATTGCCGGGGTGCAGCGAGCATCAGACAGGGCTCGCCATTGACCTTGCGGAAAACACGCCGGATATTGATTTTATCTGTCCGCATTTTCCTTACACCGGCGTATGCCAGACCTTCCGGGAGGAGTCGGTAAAGTATGGTTTTATAGAACGGTATCCGGCCGGCCGCGAGCATTTAACACATATTGCACATGAGCCCTGGCATTTTCGCTATGTCGGGTATCCCCATTCCGAATTGATGAGAGAAAAAGAACTGACGCTGGAAGAGTATATGGATTATATAAAAGGGTTTCCCTATAACGGCATTCACCTTCAATTTTATTCAGCCAAACGTAATTTTGAAATCTATTATGTCCCAATCCTACCGGACGGGCCGGCGGATATCAAAATACCGGATAAAACTAACTATCAGATATCCGGGAACAACGTGGATGGCTTTGTGGTTACACTGTGGAGGGATCCGGTATGAAAGAAAAAAGGGAATATGCGACCGCAATGGCAGTTGCATCAGTCTCTCAAAGAAAAATTAAAAGGGACCCGGTTTTGGAACAGGTGCATATGGACCGGGCATGGGCTGAAATTCATTTGGCCAGCCTGGGTCATAACGTGGAGGTTCTGCGCAGCATACTTCCCCATGGATGTGAACTGATGGCAGTTGTCAAAGCCAACGCCTATGGGCACGGCGATGTGAAGATAGCGCGTTATTTGAATAAAATCGGCGTTGTCTCCTTCGCGGTTGCTACGATGGAGGAAGGGATCCGTTTAAGAACCTATGGGATCAAAGGTAATATTTTAATTTTAGGTTATAGCGGTCCTCACAGGGGGCCTGAACTCGTCAGGTATCGTTTATCACAAACGGTGGTTGATTATAAACATGCAAAGCAATTGAATGCATCAGATCAACAAATTTCCGTGCATATCAAGATCGATACCGGAATGCATCGTTTGGGAGAAAGCTGCAATAATACGGCGGAGATTGAAAGCATATTTCAATGTCATAACCTGAAAGTCTGCGGTATTTATACTCATCTGTGTGTGGCGGACAGTACGCAGGAGGATGATGTTGCATTTACTAAAGAACAATTGAGTCATTTTTATAGTTTGCTGGAACAACTCAAGCAGCACCGGA
Source organism: Bacillota bacterium (assembly GCA_023424995.1). Taxonomy (GTDB): domain Bacteria; phylum Bacillota; class Clostridia; order Lachnospirales; family Lachnospiraceae; genus Mobilitalea. The sequence continues at coordinate 4,921 of JAFADH010000352.1, forward strand.
TTGCACTTCCCAAAACACATATTCAAAGCAGTTACGGTATTTTGAACTATCCCGAAGTGCAATGCAGCTATGCCAGAATTGGAATTGCACTGTATGGTGTCCTCAGCTCACCGGGTAATAAAACAAAAATACAGCCGGAGCTGCGGCCTGTCTTATCTCTGAAAACGCGGGTCGTTCTAACCAGGCAAATCGCTGCCGGAGAAAGCGTAGGTTACGGACAGGCATTTTCTGCGTCCCGAAATACCCGCATTGCGGTTCTGTCCATCGGTTATGCGGATGGAGTGCCGCGCAGCCTCACCTGTGGGAGGGGCGAGGTCTTGCTTCACGGCTGCCGTGCGCCGATCATAGGCCGAATCTGCATGGATCAGCTCATGATAGATATTACGGATATCCATGATGTAAAACGCGGTGATATAGCCACCTTGATCGGTGTGGACGGGTCCGAGGCCATTACCGCAGAGGAAGTAGCAGCGGCTTCCGAAACAATCACAAATGAACTGTTAAGCCGGTTAGGAGACCGATTAGAAAAAGTATATCTCTAAGCGAATAAAAGTACCAATCATAGCCCACGCCAAATTAAAAAGCAAGTTTGGCGTGGGCTGTTTTCATATCTGTATAGCCTTTCTGAACTTACGGGAGTGGAGGGGGCTTCATGAAAAATCCCTCTGGGTTTAGAAAAGTGTGTGAAGCTAAAGGGGATACAAATTAATCAAAAGGAATGTGGATTGGCAATGACATTTGATGGTAAGAGATGTATAATGCTATTAATGATATAAATGTCAAATGAATTTCGGATAATAGCAAAAAAACAAATAGATTATGTGAAGGAAGGTAGTATTGTTGTGGATTGGAAAAAAGAGAGTGAAATGTTCAATCAGGCGGCTGATTATTACGATAAATTCAGACCAAGCTATCCACGTGAAATTATTGATAAATTAATCAAGGAAACCAAAATACATAATGGCTCAAGCCTTATTGAAATAGGAGCCGGCAGCGGTAAAGCTACTGAATTACTTGCCGGAAAAGGGTTTAATATACTTTGCATTGAGCCTGGAGAAGACTTGGTGCAGATAGGAAATAAAAGATTTTTAAATGACACAATCGAATTTAAAACTGCACGATTTGAAGAATATGATTTACCGGCAGGTTTTTTTGAAGTTATCTTTGCAGCCCAATCTTTTCATTGGGTACCTCAACCCATAGGATATGAAAAATGTGCTTTTACATTAAAAGATAATGCATATTTGGCTTTATTATGGAACATGTACATAATATATGATAACCCTCTTGATAATGAGCTTGTGGCTTTATCAAATAAATATGGCGGTTTTGCTGATTTTCTTACTGAAATCCAATGTGAAGACAGGATAAACTCTATTGTTTCAGGGATAGAAAACAGCAATCTGTTTGCAAAACCAAAAGTATTTAAAAAATTATGGATACAAAAATACATCGCCGATGAATACTATGGCTTTGCTTTGACAGGAAATAGGTTTATGCAAAAAAGCGAAGAAGAAAAACAAATGGCGTATAAAGAAATTGTAAATCTCGCAGATAAAAATGGCGGATTTATTGAACGGCCATATTTGTGCGTCCTTTATTTATCAAAAAAATTATAGAACCTGTTATTAGTATTGCATGAAGCTGAATATCCAATATGTAACATGGGATTGGTCTACAATCGTTAACAAATGTGAAGTTGAATTAATGATATTAGAATATTTTCTATTATGGATACGGCTACGAAAAAGCAGGGTGTCATCATTTTATGTACTGTCATTTTTTAATTATAGTGAGCGGCTTACTGGTGGCTTGTAATTATGAGAATCAAATCAAAACACCCATTGAGTAGGACTCCGCCAGCGAAATACAAATCTTTGCTGCCAGTCCCACAGAAAGCGTTACTCCTGGCACGCCCCAAGACCTCATTTTTTTGGTGATTTAAATTCATATTCAGATAAAAAGATAGCTGTGAAAATAACAGCGCCACCAATGACAAGTCTCGGACCTAAAGCTTCACCTAGAATCAGGATGGCAAAAACCGGACCAAACAAGGATTCGGTAGATAGGATCATGGCAGCTTGAGTAGCATGTGCATAGCGCTGTCCGATTGTTTGGAGTAAAAATGCCAGCATAGTACAAAAAATTCCCAGATATAAAATGGCCAGCATACTGGTAACAGTCACAACATGAATTTCTTTAAAAATAAAAGTGCTGATAATAGAAAGAATCGCACCGGTAATCATCTGTAGAAAGACCAAATAGACGGAGGAATCATCTTTTGCGACGATTCCGGTAACAGTAATGTGAAAGGCGAGCATCACAGCAGAGACCAATGTTAAAAGATCTCCAATATTCATAGTAAATTCTTCATTTAATGATAAGATGCTGATACCGATTAAGGTAAAGAATGCTGCAAATATAGATTTTGGTTTTACTTTCCTTTTGGTCAGCAAAAAGGCTAAAAACGGAACAATAATCACATTGACACCGATCAGGACAGCATTATTAC
>JAFADH010000001.1 GCA_023424995.1 Bacillota bacterium
TATTATGTTGGCTTTACCCAGCCCTGGCGGTGCGGAAGTATACCAGGGAAAACTCTTTGATCTTTTAGAACCCTTTGGTTTTGTCAGGCTCTTTGATCTTGTCAGACTGCTTATTCTTGTCAGGCTCTTCGTTCCTATATGGAAAGTAACGTTTTATGCCATGGAAGCTTTGTTCTTTTCTCTGCTTCTATCCTCAATATAGCAGTTGTATTATTCCGTGTCAAGTATATTTGCATAATATATTTCAATATAAATCATTAATTTTATGCATTATAAACAATTAAATTACTTAACAAATCGAATGTTAAGTAATCTAAACTGATAAAAAGGGTTCATTTAAGCCCTTTGCAATGATTTTTTTATTAATGTTAATTACTTAAATTTTTTTGATAAGCATTGGAAGCTTTTTCAATATATGACAATAAAACCGGACGCCAGGGGTTCAGAACGGATATTGTAAAGGGGTTAAATGATATTTTCCCATAAAACTTTGTCTATCCCATAATTATCCCTCATAAGTGTCTTTACATTGGTTTCTGCTGATTAAATCAAGCTGTAATGAATAAGCGGCTTATTCTGTAAATTGTGAATGCTGATAAAATATGACACGGCGGTATCCTCCTTAATACCGCCGTGTCCTCAAAAAAGCAACTTTAATATACCCTTCACAATCCTATTTTTTAAAAAGGAAAAAGGCGGCTTTGATTGTTATTTCAAAACCGCCCTTAGACGAGTATGTACTACATTACCGCCAAAACAACGGTTTTGCATTTGTTATGAAATGTCAGTATTCAGCACACCTAAAAGAAAGAGCCGATAACTGTAAGCAATCTCACATGTTATCGGCTCTGTTTCTTTGCGTCTGGCTCTTTGATAACTGACATATTTAGTTGCCGCACATTGATTATTGAATTCACCTATTTTATTAATTTAGACGTATTTTCAATATAAAGAGATATTTCACCGCAGGCAGGGCAAACAGCCACTTTAGGCTTTTGAACTGTATCGCCAAACACACCACCTTTTGTAATTTTAATTCCATATCCTTGCATATCAACTTTGACATCCAGATTTTCAATCATCACGGTTTGACACCTGATACATTTACGCATGTTCCTTCCTCCCGACTATATTTAAGCGTATTTTTTCTTGAAGAAAGATACTGACAGCACATAAGACAGCATGCAAATCACAATAAGCGTTAAAGCTGCAAGCCCAATACAAAGTTCAAAGTTATTAACAACGAACATTGAAATTGCATTTTCATTCTTGCCTGACCAAAAGCCTAAAATCAAAATTGCACCTAACAGTACCAGCATAATAACAAATCCGGCATTAACTCCCAACGAATAGTTTGACGGCAAAATCAACGCTATGAATAAGAGCGTTACCGCAAAGCCGGAAAAAGCAATAAAAAGATAGAATCCATACGCATACGCTGGAAAGCAAAAATAAGAAATGGTGTTTACAACGAGCGCGACAACCAGCCCCACCACCGACATAAGAGCCGCAAATCCATATCTGCTGCTGACGATCTGTGTTTTAGAAACAGGTAAAGAAATGGCATATTTGCCCCATCTCCATTGTTCGTCACAGGTTGCCAAAGTAATTATCATAGACATAATTTCAAGCGGTATCAATAGAAAGCTAATAAACAAGGCGCCCTTGTCTTCAAGGACAAGCATCAGAGCTGCCATAATGGCAATATCTGCAATAAGCCGGGTTATGCCATATTTTTTTCTGATAGTAAGTAAATCCTTTGCGAACAATCCTTTCATTGTTGTTCCCCCTTTACATAAAACAGCATGATATCATCAATAGCCGCAGGTTCGACAATAGCTTTCGGATAATTCTTTGCCGCCTTTTTCCTATCCCGGACAAGGATTTTATACTGATAATCCGCTTTTCGATAAGCGATAATTTCTGCTTTATCCAAACTGTCATATATTGCCGCACCGCAACTGACAATACCGTATTTATCAAGCAGGTCGTCCTTGAGATAGCTGAAAATATGTTTTCCATTGTGAATAAAGGTGATGTAATCCGCAACTTTTTCCAAATCGCTTGTGATATGTGTAGAAAACAGCACGGAATGATTTTCATCCTGAATAAAATCAATCAAAATATCAAGAATGTCATCTCGCATAATCGGGTCAAGTCCGCTGGTCGCTTCATCCAAAATCAAGAAGTCAGCCTTGTGAGAGAGAGCAACGGCAAATGCCAATTTAACTTTCATTCCCTTAGAAAAGTCCTTGACCCTTTTATTGTCGGGAAGTTGAAACTGCTTCAAATAGTTGCGATAGGTCGGCCATTCCCAATTTGAATAAATGCCGGACATATACTTTCCAATTTCCATCGGAGTAAAAATGTCGGGAAAATGGTTTTCGTTAAATACAACACCGATTTTATCCTTGATGTCAATTTCATCTGCAATGTGGTCTTTTCCAAAAATCATAATCTGCCCATCGGTTTTCTGCACTTCATTCAAAATGCAGTTGATAGTGGTAGATTTTCCGGCACCGTTTTCCCCGATAAGCCCCATGATTACACCACGGGGAATCGTAAAGCTCAATTTGTCAAGAACGAAATCCCCATAGTCTTTTGTCAGGTTCTTGGCCTCCAATATGTTATCTGCCATTTAATTATCCTCCTGATATAAAAGCGTGAGTAGTCCGGTCAGCTTTTCAAAATCTATTCCGCTGGCACGGGCAATCTCTATTGCTTTTGTGAAATGTTCCTCTATCTTTTTTTGCTGTTCTTCAAGATAAAAGTCTTGATTTTGAGCCGATACATAGCAGCCTTTACCGGCTGTCGTTTCTATAAAGCCATCTTCCTGCAAGGTTGCATACGCTTTTTGCACGGTTAATACGCTGATTTGCAGCGATTTTGCCAATGAGCGCACAGAGGGAATTGCGTCACCCGCTTTCAACTCTCCACTCATAATGGCAGTTTTAATCTGCGCTGCAATTTGTTCATATAAAGGGCGGCTTGCATGATTGCTCACCACGATTTCCAAAAGATCACCACCATTCTGCAGTAAACTGTATTTGTTTATCAAGTACAGTATATAACGGTACATTACAGATGTCAATAGAATCCTAAAGAGTTCACAGTTAAATTCAAGTAATTTAATATATTTCAGTCAAATACTTCAGTCAAATAAATGATGTGTATACTCATATCTAAAAGAAATAGTGAACAGTAAAATGTAAGAGAGCGAAATATTGTGAAACGAGAAGTCAACAAATACGATCTTAAGGCTTTCGGTCTATCCATATAAAGAACTTTAAACACGAAAGAAAAGATGTTGTTTCCAATTACGGATACAACATCTTTTTCTGCTTTCCTTTCAAGCTTCCCCATATAAACATATTCTATATTCTCATTCAAAAAAATGACGTAAGATCCTGCAGTTGTATCAAATCCCCATAATCATACTTCCGAATATAAAGATTACCAGCTTCAGCTCCTTAAAGGTGCTTATCCGGTGGCTGATATCCAAAGGGAAGGCGGCAGCCTCATCCACGGTCTCTATGGTCAAGGCAGGCTTATGAAAGCGTTCCGAATAATAATGGACCGTATTCCCTCCGGTATCTCCGGCCTCGATTTCTTCCTCCGGAGGCATCAGTATATAACCTGTTACCTTCTTAAGCCGCTTTGCTATAGCCAGCTGCCTGTTATTATAGCTGTCCGTCAGCATACTGCGGTAATAATAGATCTGCCTGCCTCTGGAGTGGAAATCCAGAAAGCCCCTGGTTCTGTACTCATGGAAAAGGTAAACCAAAGCCTGGGTCTCCTGTTCGCTGGCAGCATAATCCTTATCATTCTTCGGCTTCCAGAGCCGGCAGGGGAAATTCCGGTTGATATCCACTCCCCTGGCATTATACTTCCATACCTTTGCATCAATTCCCATAGTACGGCATTGTTCCCGGAGCTTAAGATCCCGAATTGCTTCAAAACCGTCCAGGGCGATCATATACCCGTCCGGATTAAGCATTGGAACGAACAGGATGGTAAAGGTCTGCAGCAGCTCGTTAATGCAGGCGCCGTAAAGCATCTGCCCGTATTCCTCCATATAGTACTGCTTATCATCATACAGCTTTGATTTCAGGTCAATTTTCTGCTGCTTGTAATTGGCATACAGATCCGCATAATACTCAATGATCGCCAGCAGGACCATGGGATTTACCGTTTCTCTTGCATGCACCCCGGAGCAGCATACCATATATTGTTTTCCGATACCCAGCTTAAGTAAAACGATGTCACGATTGTCATGGGACGTTCCAATCGTGACATACTGAAGGATCGTGTTATATTGCTCTGCTAAGCTTTTGGCATCGGATATAAATTTATCGTACGGGTAATACGGTTGATTTAGATCCACTATCATAAACAAACCCCATATGAAACTATTGTCATATCATTGTATGAAGGAAAATATAATTTATGATATATGAAAATACTTAAGTATATGATTTTATTGCATTACTCAATGTTATAGAATATCTGTGCGATCGGTGAATCGGCCGATAGAATCAAGGTCTTATTCTCTCCGTTCAAGGAGTTTCTGGCCGCTTCCAGGGAGCGGATGAAGGTGTAGAATTCCGCACGGGATTCATTGGAATAAGCGTCGGACAGGATTCTCATAAATTCCGCCTCACCCTCTGCCATGATTTCAGCTGCCTTTGCCTCAGCATCTGAGATACTGATAGCTACCGTTTTATCGGTCTCGTTCCGCAGCTTCTGTGCCGCAGATTCACCCTCCGCCGTATAGGTTGCAGCGATTCGGGCACGTTCAGAAATCATGCGGTCGAAGACAGCGGCCTTATTATCCGTGGGCAGATCCAGATGCTTTGTCTCGACAGATATTAATTCTATGCCGTACTGCAGCATGGAATCACCGATATTCTCCATGAATGCTTCATTTAATTCCCCATCCCTGCCGCTTATGATATCAGCCTGGGGTAAGCTGCTGATAACGCTCTTCATGGCGTTATATACCTGGGTATCAATTCTTTGCTCGGCAATTGTCACACTGGAGCTTAAGGTCTGGGCGAATTTAAGAGGATCCGTAATCTTCCAGAGCACATAGCTGTCAGCTACCATGGTTTTCTTATCCATGGTGATAACATCGGTTTCCGGCATGTCATAATACTGGATGCTCTTTGGAATGTAATATACATCCTCAATAAACGGAGTCTTGAAAGAAAGTCCTGCCACCTTCCTGATATCTTCAATCTTTCCGAAGCGTTTGATCACACTGTATTGATTCTCCCTGGTAATAACTAAGGAGGAAGCTAATACGGAAAGACCGACTATAATTAAAATAACGATTAATACTCCTATTATTTTTTTCGCATATTTCATTACTCATTACCTCCTTGCACTAAGGAATCCAGAGGCAAGAGCTTCTGAACTCCGGAATCGCCGCTGTCGATGATTACCTTTAAAGACGGAAGCACATCTTCCATGGTCTCATAGAACATTCTCTTCTTGGTTATCAGGGGATATTTGATATATTCCGCATACATCTCATTGAATTTAACAACCTCGGCATTGGCCTCATTAATACGCTTTGCTTTCGTGGATTCTGCTTCCTGCAGAATTTTATCCACCTGTGCATCGGCCTTGGGAAGCTCCTCGTTCTTATATTTGGTTGCATTATTAACTGCAGTATCTGCGCCCTGCTTGGCCGTCTCTACCGATTTAAATGCTTCCATAACCTGATCTGTGGGAGGTTCCGCATCCTGGATCGTAATGTTGACAAGCATAAGTCCGATATCCTGCTGCTCCAGTTTATGAAGAATGGCTTCCTTGATGTTGGACTGTATCTCATATTTGCCGGTGGTAATAACGCTGTCCACTTCATAACTGCCCACAACCGTACGGATCACACTCTGCGCAACATTTTTTAAGATGATCACCGGTTCATCAGAGGAATAAAGATATTTTACCGGATCGGATACCTTATACTCTACGAAGAAATCAATATTTACAAAGTTAAAATCCTTGGTAATCATCATGGATTCCGACTCTATCTGTGTATTTGAACCCGTATCATATCCGATGGCAAAGCCCTGGATGGTGGTATTCACCATTTGGACCTTCTGAATAATGGGGATTTTAAAATGCAAACCTGCCGTGCCGACTGTCTTTGCCGTACCAAAGGTAGTTACCACTGCCTGCTCCTGCTCCTTAATGGTATAAAAGGAACCAAACACAAAGATACCAACGATGACAACGATCACCAATAACAGAATAAACCTGCTTATTTTCTTGACAACACTGCCAAAATTATTCCCTCCCGGGAAATCATAAATTTTTTTGTCTGACATACCCTGCCCTCTTTCATAAAAATTTTAATATGTGCCGATTACGTAATGCAGAAATTGATCTGCTTATATAAACATAAATGCATCGCCCTCAATTCATGTAATGCTTACCTATAGTATCAGGTTATTAATTTGGGATAGTCCGGTAAAGGACCTGTCATATTCGTACGAAAACAGCTACCTGATTTGTCCGTTACCGAATACAATATATTTGGTTGTGGTAAGCTCCTTCAAACCCATCGGTCCTCTGGCATGAAGCTTCTGGGTACTGATACCGATCTCCGCCCCGAAGCCGAACTCATAGCCGTCCGTAAAGCGGGTGGAGGCATTCACATATACGGCAGCGGAATCAATCTCATTCAGGAACTTCATGGCATGGTCATAATCCCTGGTAATAATGGCTTCGGAATGATGGGTGCTGTAGTGATTGATATGTTCGATGGCTGCTTCGATACTGTCCACAACCTTCAGGGATATGATCTTATCCAGATACTCTGCCCCGTAATCTTCTTCTGTTGCCGGTACACATCCCTCGCAGATTCCAAGGCCGATCTCATCCGCACGTATCTCGATCTCCTTCTTATGAAGCCTTTCATATATCAGGGGAATGAATTCCCTGCTGACCTTCCCGTGAATCACCAGGGATTCGCAGGCATTACAGACCCCCAGCCGCTGCGTCTTCGCATTATCGATAATATCAAGCGCCATATCGAAATCGGCATATTCATCCACATAGATGTGGCAGTTGCCTGTTCCTGTCTCAATCACAGGGATCGTGCTGTTCTCCAGCACTGTCTTGATCAGTCCTGCGCCTCCGCGGGGAATCAGGACATCCACATACGCATTCAGGCGCATGAAATCTCTGGCTGTTTCCCTGGAAGTATCCTCAATCAATTGCAGAGAATCCTCATTGCAGCCGGCATTCTTAAGGCCATGTCTCAGAGCTTTCACAATCGCCAGATTACTTCGGATGGCATCGCTTCCTCCCCGAAGGATTACTGCATTGCCGGCCTTAAAGCACAGACCGAAGGCATCGGCAGTCACATTGGGCCGTGATTCATAGATAATTCCGATTACACCTAAGGGCACCACTTTTTTACCTATGGTTAATCCGTTGGGGCGAACCGTCATGGAGAGAACTTCTCCGATAGGGTCCGGCAGGGCACAGATCTGGAGCAATCCGTCAGACATGGCTTTGATACGTTCCGGAGTCAATTTTAACCGGTCGACCATTGAGCTCTTTACTCCGTTATTGACTGCCGCCTGAACATCATTCTCATTGGCGGCCAATATCTCATTCTGAGCATCCAGAAGTGATTTTGCACATGCCGTCAGAGCAAGATTCTTATCCTCTTGAAGTAATAAATTCAAGGCGGAAGCCGCCTTCCTTGCATTAGTGCCTAATTGTGTTAAATATTCCATTTTACCGCGCCTTTCTTCAGAACCTGCTTATCTGATCATGCAACCAACAGCCTGTTCCTTACATAATCCGGGCCATGCATCTTCATAATCAGCGTCACATATATTGATATACCATGTTCTTATTTTACTATATGAAAATGCCGGAAGCAAAATTCTGTTAATATTATTTATAACACATATGGCTTCTATAAACATTAACAATAGATTAATTTTTCATTATTAATTTATATTGTATAAGCGGATACAATCTGCAGTAACGGCCAGGCACTGCAGATAAGGTGATGCCATAAGCATCATCTTCCGGTATCCTGTAAAACATGAATTATCTGATACGGTGTAATGATCAGGTCTGCCTTCACGTCATATTTATCATTTGGAATTGACTCCATAATCTGAAAATCATAGGCAAGTGCTATTTTATAGAAATTACCGGGCGGATGGGAAGAAAAATATCTGTCATAATATCCCGCTCCGTATCCGATACGGTTGCCGGCCGGATCAAATGCCAGACCCGGCAGGAGCATCACGGCATAGCCCGCTTCAATATGTCCGGACCCGGCGAATTGTGACAGTATGAATCTCCCTGCGGAATTAGCCGGAGGCTCCGGAACTCCGAATTTGCCAGGTATTAAGCTGCCGGGATCAGACAGTTCATAGAATTCCATCACCCCGCTCTCCGCTCTTGGGACATATACCTTTTTACCCGTATTCAGTGCTCTGTCTATAACCTGATGAGTATCCACCTCTGTTTGAAAGGAAACAAAGGTGAAAAGCATCTGACAATTCTTATATACCTCCAGATTAAACAGCTTCTCCCGGACTTCACCGCTTTGCCGCATCCGTTCTTCGACGGTCAGATTATTTCTCTGTTCCTTTATACATTTTCGGATCTTCTCCTTGGTCATACATCTCAGCTCATTTCTTTTTCTTATAATCCGAAGCCTTTATAACGGTGCCGTCGGCTTCTACGAAGGAGATATTATTGAGGGTCCCCCGCAGGTTTTGCCGGAATGCCGCTACGTATTCGGTACGGAGCCGTACCTGTTCCGCTTTTTCTTCTTCTGTTAACCCTTCCTTCAGGGATTTATGGTACAACTCATTGATTCTGTTAATTCTGCTTTCTGCCATGTTATTGCCTTTCCTGTTAATGTGATATAGCCAACCTCCGGAGTTTCTTTATTATCCCTGGTATTGTTTTGATATAATATAATCCATTATATCGAAATTATCCTTCTTATGGGCAGTGAATAAGGTGCCGGTCTCCCGGCCTTCCATTATGTGCGTGATATTACGAACCTTGTCTCCGTTGGTGATCACCATATCCGCACCGGAAGCCGTGGCTATCTTAGCCGCGGCCACCTTAGTCGCCATGCCGCCTGTGCCCACATCACTGGCGGATTCCTTGGCCATAGCCGTCACCTCGTTAATATCCGTAACGATGGATATCAGCTGTGCCTCCTGATTCTTATGAGGATCATCCGTGTACAGTCCTTCAATATCAGACAGTAAAATCAATAAATCTCCCTCTACCAAAGCAGTTACGATAGCAGACAGAGTATCATTATCACCAAAATCAAGATCCAGCTCCTCCGTGGACACGGTGTCATTCTCATTAACGATCGGTATGACCCCCATTTTAAACAGTTCCGCAAAGGTATTCTTCGCATTGGTCCTGCTTATATCATTGATCATTGTATATTTCGTCATTAAAATCTGTGCCGCAGTCTGGTTATATTCTGCAAACAGCTTCTGATACACCATCATGAGACTGGCTTGTCCCACCGCTGCACAGGCCTGCTTTACGGACCGCAGCTTTGGCCGTTCGGGCAGCCCCAGAGCTTTCCGGCCTACCGCAATGGCGCCGGAGGTAACCAATATAACATCCTTCCCCTGATTCCGGAGATCGGTTAAGATGCGAACTAATCTCTCCATCTTCTCCAGATTAAGACTTCCTGTCTCAGGATGGGTCAGGGAGGAGGAGCCGATCTTTACGACAATCCTCTTTTTATCTTTTAATTGTTCTCTTATCTCCATATTCTTGTTCCTCCGCCTGTGAATTATCATTCCTTCAGTTTATCTTTTTACAGTTTATCTTAACACACAATTACTGTCATATACCGATTTGAACCAACAAAAAAGCTTATGACACAACTTAAAACAGTGAGATTTTCTGTCTTCTTCATTTTATCCGGTTTATTATAAATATTCAGGTCTGTATTTACCGGCAACAGCTTCAAATACCTTAATACCGTCAATAGCTGCCGAGGTGATGCCTCCGGCGTAAC
>JAFADH010000078.1 GCA_023424995.1 Bacillota bacterium
GGATACATCCGGTTGGGGATATGTAGGTGAGGATATTGCGAGTCTTGTCATTGATGATACAGATGCTTCATGTATAGGCGAATATTACCGCAGACTGATTCCCGCGTATTTCATGGGACTCTCAGAGCATATGGATATCTCTCAGATTGACAATCTTTATATTCGTGAGATGATTCTTATCAAGTTTGGATACAGGATATTACAGGAATATATGTTTTCCGAAGCTCAGGATGTAAAGGAAGAACAGGTATCTATACTTCAAAAAGTCTATGAGATGGAGGACGGGAAGCTTTGAGCACTGTTACGATTGAGCCTTTGAATGTAAACAACTGGCTGAAAGCTTGCGAATTATCCGTTTCGGAGGAGCAGAAGCAGATATTCACTGTTCCAAATGTGTATTGGAATTCTAAGTTGTAAATCGAAATGCAACTTTTTCAAGTTCAGACTGAGTGATAATTCTTATAAAATATCTATGCCGGGTGGTTGCATCCCGGCTTACAAAAAGATTGTGTAAACTTAATTAGTAGTTGAGTTTCCAGTCTTTTTTGTTTTCCTTATTTCCCAGAATCATATATCCTAAAAAGGTTGGCGGCAGAATGGAGGATATATGTCCAAATTTTTTACCTATGAAGAAAGACTTCAGTTACAGAAATATCTAAAGGAAAGCCTTTCTTTTGAAGAAATAAGCCGCAGGTCAGATAAGAATCCGACCACAATTTCAAGAGAAGTACGTTAGTACAGCTCTGAAGCAGCCACAGGCTATCCGGGTTATCCCTATAATGCATGCAGAAACCGTTTCAACTGTAGAAATAAAAATGTATGTGGAACAACTGTACCAGGAAAACGGCTGCACTGAGGTCCAATATAGATGTTGTTTCCGAATTCAATCTCTTCAAAGCCGCCTATTTCTCCGGAAACGATCTGAATATTTTTTTCAGCATCATAATATAAATAATTCTCCATGTTTTTTTCACCTCTATTTCAATATTCCGATCATTGCCAAATGAAAATTTGTGCCCTTGCATTCTTCACGATCACCATGAAAGGTCTCCAATTCAAAGTAATGCATACCTGCCGGAAGATCATCCATAAGATTGTCAAGCTTGAACCATCCGGCATCTCCGCACCAATCAGGCCTTTCCCGATGGACAGGCATCCATTCCCCTGAGTCTATCCTGTATTTGAATTCCGCAGAGGTTTTTCCAAAAACAGTTGCAAGGGAAACGCCTTCCCCGACGAATTTAAAGGATAAACAGGCCCCAACTGCTGAAGTTGACAAGACTCTGTCAACCCAGAAGGTGTCGGTCCAGCGGATAATTTTCCAAGGCCCCTGTGTTCTAACTTCAGAAAAAGGCAGTATGCAGGCATTTTCCCAATGATCCGTAAACATTGGTGCAGGCAGAGGAGGATTGTTCTCTGGTTTGACTATGCCGGGTGCAGGAAGGAATTCTTTCTCAAGATAATCAATTACACTCTGTCCGTAACTGTAGCTCCCACGGTTCCGGGGATGCAGTCCGTCCGGAAGCCATTCCTGCCATTGCATTTGTCCTCGAAGAACTTCATTAAAAGCGTAGAGCCCCATCCATACAGAGCTTATACCATAATAGTCTGCGATTTCTTCAAACTCTGCAATTGAGGCCGGTACTCTTAGATTGATCATATCAGAATACATCTGCTGTCTGAAAGTGTATACAAGTACAATGTCTCTGGATGCCCCGGATAAAAGCTTTCTGATTAGGCCCTCCCGTGTTCTGTTTCTCTTTTCCGTTGGCGTAAACCAGTCATTTACGGCATATTCTACAAAAACCAGATCACAGTTTCTGTCAATAATATCTCTTTGTACACGGAATACACCCAAATCACTTGCTGTTCCGCTGATCCCCGCATTTTCAACATTGATGCGGACATCCGGAAATGAGTCCATGAACCAGTTTATTACAGATTCCGGCCAATTGTGACAGCCTGTTTGTTCGGTAATTGAGCCTCCGATAAACCCAATTGTAACTTCTCCGTGTTTTATTTGATTTAAAGTGTTCACAAGCGCTTTCCTGTGTTTTATAATACGATTCATCCGTCCACCTCTGATAAACAACATTGTCCCGTTTGGTTTTATTGTAATAGGTTCTGATGAAAAAAGAATTGTTATTTTTTTGTTGATTTATTAGCTATTTATTAGCTTGAGAAAGCAATCTTATATAGGATTTAGCTTTTATCTTTCTTTTACCCGGAAAACTTTCCGTTCCATAAAGTCAATTACGGTTGAAATCTTTACCTTCAGTCGATAATAATTGACTTTATATTATTTATCGGATAATTTGGAAGAGTCAGGTGTAAATTGCGAATAGTTATGTTACGCTGTATTTTATTGATCTGATTGCAGAATATACAGGAAGAGTCAGAAGAAGGAAATTAAAAATAAACGGGAAGGAGCGTATGGTCCGGTTCTTTGACCATACAATACAAGGTGTTATGGGATATAGAATTATGGTTGTAGAAGATAAATCAACGATTCGAAAAGGCATTATTAAGATGATGGATACCGCAGCTCATGGGATTGAATCGGTCATTGAGGCTTCAAGCGGGTCAGAGGCTTTGGAACTGGCAAAATCCAATAAGCTGCATATTATCCTGACCGACATAAGAATGCCTGATGGGGATGGAATCACACTTCTTTCACAGGTAAGAAATTTATTTCCGGACATTCAAACGATTGTAATCAGCGGCTATGATGATTTTAATTTTGTAAAAAAGGCCATGATCTATGGCAGTGTGAATTATATTCTGAAGCCTACCGACCCGCTTGAATTGAATGAAAGTATCGCAAAAGCGATTTCCATCATTAAAGAGCGTGAAAAAGGCTTCTACGATACCAATGGAAAGAAAATAAAGTATTTTCAGAGAAAAATAAAAAATGAAGAGGTTAAAGAAGAATCGGATTTTATGCAGCAATACAAAAAGAATTTATTTTGTATCGTCGTTACAATCAATTCGGATCAGGCCGTAAAAAATAGCTTTATTTTAGAAAAAAAACACCACGAAGTGTTTCAATTCAAACAGGGAAAAATTGAGGTGTTTCTATTCAGCGAAAATAGCTTTTTTGATGCGGCCATATTTGAAAAAAGGGTGACCGAAGAAATTGTGCAAATTCAAAGACAGGGCAATGACAAGGAAATAATAAAATTTGGAATCGGAGCTGCCATTTTGGGAGACGATAACCTGAAGCATGCTTATGACACCGCAATTGAAGCGCTGACCTATACCATGTTCATGCAAAATTCGATTGTGTCGTTTAATCAAATCGGAAACCGAAAGGAGTATTCCGTTCATCTGTCAGAGGTAGAAAATGACCTGATTCTGAAAGTCACCTCCGGAAATGATACGGATACGGTTCAAATTCTGAACAGGCTGTTTGAAAATACGATTACGGAGGACGTGTCCGTAAAAACCATCAAAAAAATGCTGTTGAGTCTGTGTTTATTGCTTAACAAATTGGATACCGGCTTGTCGGAAGAGATTATTGAGTTTTCTCAGAAGATTAATAATCCCGAATATATCCTCTTATTTCAATCGTTTGACCGTATAAAAGAACTGGTTTGCAATTTGTTCCGTTTTACGGCCCGGGAATATGTCCGTACTTCGGGGAGCCAAAAAGGGCTGGTTGAGAAGGTGAAAGAGTATATACACATCAATTTCGGTAAACCGATTTCACTGGAAAGCATTGCCGAGGATTTTCATGTGAATGCATCCTATCTCTCCAGCCAGTTCAAAAAGTATACCGGTAAGAACTTTAATTTTTATCTTAATGAGATCAGGATTGAAAGGGCAAAGGACTTTTTGATGGCATATGCTCTGAATTTGCAGCAAATATCAGAACTGACCGGATATAAGGATCAGGTGCATTTCTGTAAAGTATTTAAAAAGCTGACGGGAATGACTCCGAAAGAATATAAAGCCATGCGGCAGGGAGACAAAGTATGATGATAACCTATATTAAAAAATGGCTCAATTCATCCCTATTCAAAAAGCTGTTTATTTCTTACACGATTGTAGTTATTATACCTGTTTTGCTGATAACCTATTATACTTACAACCGATTTGAATATGAGACGGAATATAATTACCAGGTATCCAGCAATGCCCTGCTGGGGTCCATTGAGTCAAATATCAGCCTGTATTTTAGTGAATTTGAACGGGTAACTGCAAATGCGCTGATTTCAAAGAACATACAGGATATCCTTAAAAGCAGGGATTATGAATTCAGCCGGGAGCAGAGACAGATTGTCTTTGATAAATTCAGAACAGATGTTCTTGGCAGGAGAGCGGATGTTGATGACGTCTATCTGATTGGCTTGGATAATTATATATATTATCTGAACGGCTCCTTTCCCATTCTGTACAAAAAAGATGTAAAAGCATCGGAATGGTTCGAAAAAATTGCAGCGACAGACGGACAGCAAATAATATCCTTTGGATTCAGCTCTTTAAATGACATATTTCCTAAAAATCACAAGGTCATATCGATTGCAAGGCTGCTCAAGGATTCTGAAATGAAACCGATAGGGGCAATCATTATCGAGTTGGAGCTGGATAAGTTCAGCAGGTTGTTTGCGAATTCCCTAGCAGGTGAGAAAAGGCTGGTCATCACAGATTCATCGGAAAAAATTTTATATGATCAAAATTACGACAGCATTGGTTTACCGGTTCAAACGGTATATTCGGGAATCTTCAATAAAAATGGAGCAATCCTTAAAACCACCTCCGACGGCGAACTTCATATCTCGAGTACAAAAACCGATGCAGGCTGGAATTTGATTCTTCTGAGCAAGGGTAATGAATTGAGGGGGGTACAATTTAATATAGCATTTCCCACACTGGTGATCGGCTGCCTTTGCGTGGTTGTGTTTATGCTGCTGTCACTGCTTTTTACAAAAAACATTACCAAACCTGTAAAAGATTTGCGCAAGTCGATGGCACGGGTTGAAGAAGGAGATTTTACCATTGATGAAAATATGAAATTCGAAGGGGAATTGGGCGAGCTGGCCATAAGCTATAACCGAATGGTCAAAAAAATAAACGATCTTATCAACGAAGTATATGTTTCCAGGATACATATGCTGGATTCGGAGTATCGGGCACTTCAGGCACAAATTAATCCGCATTTTTTATTTAATGTTCTTGAAGAAGTAAACTGCCTGGCACAATTAGAGGAGAGCGAGCGAATTTCAAAAATGGTAAGGAAGCTGGCAAAAACGTTCCGGTACTGCATCGGGAACGGGGATGAAATGGTGGAACTCAGGGAAGAACTGGAAAATGTGAGGAATTATGTCTTCCTTATTACAGAAGCTTACGATGACAACTTTAGTTTTTCTGTGGATGTGGATCCGGATCTGCAAAAACTCAAGGTTCCCAGGCTAATACTGCAGCCAATAGTAGAAAATGCAATTATTCATGGTGTGGACAAGACAAGCAGAAGCGGAGTAGTTAAAATTACCGCGAATGCAAGCAACGATGTCCTGGCCATTTCCGTTTTCGATAACGGATGCGGCATCGAAGATAATGTTTTGGCACAAATGATTGAAATGATGAATGGCGATGACCCGGAAGTGTTTTATAAAGGCCCGGAAAGAAAATCCATTGGTCTGTTGAATATCCATAAACGAATCCGGATACTGTATGGAAACGCATACGGAATTATAATTAACACCCTGCCCGGCGAATCCACCGAAGTCATACTGACGATCCGTATTTAGAAATGATATGATTTGCCCGACAAATGGCTGAATTCAGGTAATATAATGAATATTCATGCATATATATTCATCTGGACTTGTGCAGAAGCTTTGCTTCTGTACCCTAACGGGAATACAAGGTAATCCCCTAAGGCCAGTCTGCGCCATCTGAATATATATACACAAAT
The DNA here is from genome assembly GCA_023424995.1 of Bacillota bacterium. Classification (GTDB taxonomy): domain Bacteria; phylum Bacillota; class Clostridia; order Lachnospirales; family Lachnospiraceae; genus Mobilitalea. Next base: position 5,918 of record JAFADH010000078.1, read on the forward strand.
ATTCATCTTTGCAGGTTTTGGGATCCATTTGCCGGGCAAATCATGATATAAATAAAAACTAATAAATAGTCAATAAACTGATAATAAATAGACAATTTTTCTTTCGCGCAGATGGATTAGAATTACTTTGTCAAGAAATTAATTCCTAGAGGAGGAAAACTATGAAAAGTAAATTAAGAAGCTACCTGGCATTATCGGCAGCTATGCTGCTTACGATTGCAACACTTGCAGGCTGCGGAGGAGAAAAAACCGGCAATACCGACAGTACCGGCAATTCTGAAGGCACTGCCCCACAAACCGCAACATCGACTCCTGCCGCCGAGAAAGTGGAACTGAAGTTCCTGCACTATCAGGTGGAGGCTGTTGATGCGTTTCAAAAGGTAATCGATGACTTTACCGAGCAAAATCCCAATATTACGATATCCATGGACGCAATTCCCACAAAGGACTGGTCAACGGTATTATCAATGAGAATCGCCGGCGGTGATACGCTGGACATACTGGGAGTTCATCCTGTTCCCGATATCAAGAAAACCTATCCTGTGGTGATTAATAACGATATTCTGATGGATCTAACAGATCAGCCGGCACTCGAAAATTATGGCGATGTATTCAGCAACGATGTTAAAATAGACGGAAAAGTTTATATGATTCCACTTTCAGTGAATCCATACGGCATTTTCTACAACAAGGATCTGTTTGTACAGCTCAATCTCAGTGTTCCAAAAACCTGGGAAGAATTTATGAGCGTATGTGAAACAATCAAGGAAGCCGGAACAACGCCGATGGGTTTAGGTGCCAAAGATGGATGGCCTGTCGAAATGCTTGAAATCGGATTGTCTCCTACTATTCTGGGAGTAAAATATCCGAATGGAGATTTCTACCAAAAAGCTTTCGATGGAGAAACCGGATATGACGACCCTGCCTACCTGGAGATATTCACAAAATTTCAGGAAATGTCAAAGTACTTTAACGATAATCCTTTAGGGGTGGGATATAATGAAGCACCTGCGCTATTCGTATCCGGAAAAGTAGCCATGCTGCCTGATCTCGCATCATCTGCGCCTATGATCTCAGATGCAAAGCCTGACTTTGAAGTCGGAATGTTTGCTATGCCCGGCTCCGATACTGTGGCTCCGTCTGACATTCCTGTTAAAATGGGACTGTGCATGGCCGTTGCAGAGAAATCACAGCACAAGGAGGAAAGCCTTAAATTTATCGAATATCTTTCACAGACGGATGTTTATTCTGAATTTGTTAAAACGATGAAATACCTTCCTACACAGACAGGAATTACAAGTGATGACAAGCTGGTGAATGAGATTTCGCAATATATATCCAGCGGTAAAAATGTTCCGTTCTCAACAAATACCCGTCCTATTGAATTGAAAATGGCAAACAGGCTTACTGCATGGCAAAAGATTTTAACAGGGGAGTTCACACCTGAGGATGCCGTGGATTTCTATGAAAAAAACCTTGAAGAAGACAGGGAAGCAGCAGGAAAATAAAACTAGTACTGCCTTGCATAAATATAGCTTATAATCAGTGCCTGATAGTTTTGTCAGAGCAAGGCGGAGGAAGGAAGCGTAGCGGTGTCTACGTTGACTGACGACAACGCGGCACTGGCGAAACTATCAGGTGTTGAAATAAGTGATATTTATGCAAGGTGGTATTAGCTTTCAACAGGGGGGCTTACCCCCCTGTTTATTTTAAAGAGACAGGAAGTGAAAAGCAATGAGATTGACTTTAAAGAAAAGAGACATATCACCTTATATAGGACTCATACCGTCACTGGCCATGTATGGCTTGTTTATACTGTACCCGATTATATCCAACTTTTATTTCGCCATGACAAAGTTTGACGGGGTCAGCGTATCTGCATTTATAGGACTTGATAACTTTAAAAGAGCGTTCAGCAATGACTTGCTGTTTAATGCAG
>JAFADH010000080.1 GCA_023424995.1 Bacillota bacterium
ATTCATAATATGCGGCCGTTCCGATCATGGCTGCATTATCGGTACAGAATATGGGTGAGGGATGATAAAAGGTCAGGCCGTTTTTCCTGCAGGCTGCCGCCATGGCCTCCCGCAGATGTGAATTGGAGGCAACTCCTCCCGCCACAGCTATTTTCTTCATACCGTGATCCTTTGCGGCCTGTACCGTTTTAGTTACCAGCACATCTATGACTGCTTCCTGGAAGGAAGCGGCGACATCGGCCCGGTTCACTTCCTCATGTTTCATCTCACAGGAATTCAGATAATTTAATACTGCTGACTTTAAGCCGCTGAAGCTGAAGTCATAAGGCGCCTCGGGGATCTGTGCCCGGGGAAAAGCAATCGCCGTCTTATCCCCTTCTCCTGACAGCTTATCTATCTTCGGTCCTCCAGGATAGCCAAGTCCGATGGCCCGTGCCACCTTGTCGAAGGCTTCACCTGCCGCATCATCCCTGGTTCGTCCAATAATCTCATAGGTCCCATATTCTTTCACCAAGACCAGATGGGTATGTCCGCCGGATACGATCAGGCATAGAAACGGCGGTTCCAACTCTTTATTCTCTATATAATTAGCCGATACATGTCCTTCAATGTGATGTACTCCAACCAAAGGGATGTTCTTTGCAAAGCTGATGGCTTTTGCCTCGGCAACCCCTACCAAAAGTGCCCCTACAAGTCCCGGACCATAGGTAACTCCTATGGCACCTATATCCTCCAGGGTTACCTTCGCTTCTGCCAGGGCTTCTTCAATTACCGGATTGATCTTCTCAATGTGCTTCCTGGATGCAATCTCAGGAACAACTCCCCCATACAGCTTATGAAGCTCAATCTGTGAGGAGATGACATTGGAAAGCACCTCTCTGCCGTTTTTTACAACCGCTGCCGCAGTCTCGTCGCAGGAAGTCTCAATTGCTAATATCAATATATCTTGTGCCAAATTATATTCCTCCAAATCGAAAGTGAACAAATGCGAGATAATAAATAAAATTTCTTCGGAATGAATCTTTCTGCGGGGTTCACTCTGCGGCATACTCCCAACCGAGTATTTTCCATTTATCCTCCGCGTCCTGGCGAAGCAGCACCTTCCAGGTCTCAACAAATTTAACATTCTCCTGTATTGTAAAGGATACGTAATTCACAGAATATTTTACTCCGTCCACTTCGGATTCCTGCTCTTTATCCTCATTAGCCAGCAGAAAATTTGTTATTTTCCGGTTTTTATCCTGCCAACCGGCTATATCCGTTATCAGATTCGTAAGATAGGTATTCTCCGGATTGACAGCAAGAAATTCCTCATCATACAGCTCTCTGATCTTCATGGCCAATGGTCTTATCTCTTCCTCTTCCGGATTACTATACAAGGCTTTCATGATTCTTGCAAAGGTTTTCACTACTTCCCGTGCTGTAGGCGGATAATTGCTATCCCAATCCTCTGCGATCAGCTTCTCATTCTCAGTAAGATTCTCTGTCTCATCACCCACAGGGGTCACCCGGTTAACCCAATAATAGTAAAACAATAAGACAATAATTGTAAAGAAAAGCATCATGCCGATGGTTCTCATTACCCTTTTCTTTGCTTTACCCATCCTATCCCTCCTGCTTCTTTTCTAGCATTCGTCTTTGTCAAATTCCAGGGTAATACTTTTTCTATCCTTTCCTGGTTTCACATTCGCGAATATACGCTTTGCTTCACCGATAAAGTCCTCCGGCCGGATTAAGGAAGGGCTGTAATGTGTGAGCCACAGCTCCTTAACCCTGGCGTCCCTGGCCAGCTTTGCCGCTTCGCCGAAGGTCATATGCTTATATTCTTTTGCCTTGGTATTCTTTTGATCATCCCCATACATTCCTTCGCAGATGAACAGGTCCGAATCCGCCGCGTTATCCGTAATCGCCTTAACCGGCCGTGAATCCGTACAATAGGTAAGCTTTATCCCTCTTCGTTCCGGTCCGATGACCATGTCCGGAGTGTAGATGCTGTCTCCGTCGACGATGGTTGCTCCTTTTTGGAGCTTACTCCAGAATTTTTGAGGCACCTGGTTTTCCAAAGCCTTCTCCGTATAAAAACGTCCGCCTCTTCGAATCATTATGCTATATCCGTAACAAATAACATTATGCTTTACTTGAAATGCTTTAATCTCATATCCATTCAATTCAATCACGGCTTCCGGCTCTGTGATTTCAATGAATTTAAGCATAAACGGCAGCTCAGGCGCGATTACCCTCAGAGCACCGACCACTTTCTCCAGCCCCTTCGGCCCGATCAAAGTAACCGGCTCGGTTCGGTCCGAATTGCCCATGGATAATAATAATCCCGGTAATCCGCTGATGTGGTCTCCGTGGAAATGAGTAAAGCAAATAATATCGATGGAATGGACACTCCATCCCTTTTCCCGAATCGCTATCTGTGTTCCTTCACCGCAATCTATTAATAGGCTGCTTCCATTCAACCTGGTCATCAGTGAAGTAAGCCACCTTCCAGGTAACGGCATCATACCGCTGGTTCCCAATAAACATACATCTAACATTAAAGTCCTTGCCTTTCTATATATATTCCAGAATCTTCCCATATGATGCTATATTATATATCGGAAGATTATGTTATATCATGAACCTTATACGTATTCATGACCTCCGGCGGCCTTCGCGCGCCTGCAAGCAAGCCTGCATCATCTGAAGATCGCTTTCATCATATAATAATACCACAGTTTTGATTATGATATAAACATGTATTCATTATTTTAGCAACTTTTTCTCGTTTTTGTCCATATATTATTCTACATTAAGATATTTTATAGTTTCTATCTCTTATGTAATATGAATTAACATTAAAAAAGCCGGTTCGCCACCAGCTTAATAAATTCCTCTATGTAGTTCCATGATAGGAAAGCAAGCTTTCTTTTCATGGAAATTCCCAGGCTACAGCACTTCCAACTTGTTCTTCACTGTCACAGGGATTTTAAATTGTGCAACCATTTTCTCGTAGCATTCCTCGCACAAGTTAAAATGATGCACCTCCGTATCCCTTTTAGAAAAATATCCCCATTCCTTCGAAGCCTCGAATGCATCTTCCTTCAGGATACCATTTTCAACTTTCAGCATTTTCCCGCAGCAATTGCAGTAAATCGGACGATTCCCGGTGGTTTTAACACTATCTTCCCTTTTCACTACTTATCCCTCCTGATCTATGCATCAATGCCCTTGGTTACATTATAAACTCAAACAAGCTATTTTTATAGTGGGAATTACTGTATTGGTTTCAACCACATAATGACAGCATCCTCTTTGGGTTTGGTATAGAAATCCCTGCGGGTACCGGCATCCTCAAAGCCCAGGGATTGATAGAGCCGTATGGCAGCCGTGTTGGAGGCCCTGACCTCCAGAGTGAAGGAGGTGATACCCCTGCTCTTGGACTGCTCCAGCAATGTATAAAGCAGCTGATAGCCAATCTTATGCCTGCGGAATTCCTTTTTCACGGCAACATTATAGATATATCCTTCCCCGGCGATTCCCCAATAGCCGCAATAGCCCGCAATGATACCGTCATGCTCCGCGACCAGATATCCGTTATTCGGTTCGTTCATGGAATCACGGAAGTCTTCCTCGCTCCAGGGATCCGAGAAGGTCTCCTGTTCAATGGCGCATACCTGGGGCAGATCCTTCTCCGTCATTTTCCGAATGGTCATCCCCTTACATCCTCCAATCATCTGAATGAATTCCAGACATAGTCACTGACAGCTGTTTATCGAATGCCTGATACCATAAATTCTTATTTATATAGAAACAGACAGTTCCATAAGATTGTTTTAAGTCAAATCATTCTGCCGTTCAGCGCGTTCTCTCTCCGCCTGGGACAGACGCAGGTATACCGGTTCATGCTCCGCGGCTGTCTGTATTCTGCCATTGTTATAATAAATAATGCCCAACGCTCCGATTGCTCCGGCTCTCTGGCGGTTCAGGTGCATCGGAGCAAACTCATAACGGACCTCTGTCTGTTCCTCGATTATCTCCCGGTAAGTCTTTGCACCGTCTCCGAGAAAGATAACCTCACCGCCAAGGAGATTAATCTCCTTTAGGATCTCCTCTACGGCCAGTGCTGTCTGTTCTTTAATAACCTTCAGCTCCCCCCGGTCAAATTCATACAGGCCGGTATATACCTGGTTCCTTCTGGCATCCATCATGGGACAGATTAATTTGTCCGACCCATAGAGATTGTATGCAAGTCCGTCCAGGGTAGGTACCGCAATTAACGGCTTATTCAACGCCAGTCCCAACCCTTTGGCCGTAGCGGAACCGATTCGCAGCCCGGTAAAGGAACCCGGTCCTGCCGCCACAGCGATGGCATCTACCTGGGACAGATCCAGCTCAGTCAGCTTCACGACTTCCTCAAGCATGGGCAGCAGGGTCTGGGAATGAGTCTTCTTAAAATTAACCGTATATTCCGCCAGCATAACCTCTTCCGTTACAATTGCAACGGAAGCTACCAGACCGGAACTGTCAAGCGCTAATAACTTCATTGGGGTTCTTCCTCTCTGTCTATGGTAATTTCGCGATAATCGAAACCTCTGCCGAGATCCTTCCTGATCGTAATCATCGTCCTGTTCCGGGGCAGCAGCTCTTCAACAAGCTCCGCCCATTCAACCAGGCAGATCCCGTCCCCATAAAAATAATCCTCATAACCGATCTCCTCCATCTCACTGATGTCCCCGATCCGGTATACGTCAAAATGATAAAAGGGCAAGTCCTTCCCTTCATACTCCTGAATAATGGTAAAGGTAGGACTGTTCACAGCCTCCTCTATGCCAAGGCCCTTGGCAAAGCCCTGGGTAAATACTGTCTTTCCGGCACCCAAGTCTCCGCTGAGACAGTATACTTCCCCTCTTTTCGCATCCGCACCCATCCGGTATCCTAACCGGAAGGTATCGTCTCTATTAAAACTATCTATTGTCATGCCGCCTCCAAATTACAATAAAACTCCGCAGATTCACAGGAGTACGCCATACATGGGAAACGGTCTCCGAAAATCAATCTGCTTTTCGTGGATAGTATAGCAAATTTCCGGTAAAAAAGATAGAGCTTCTTTAAAGCCATGCTCTAAAGAAGCTCTATCCCATAAGGAAGTAATCTTACCCGGAAAATATTGCTTATCTGTGATAACCCTTAATCAACGGGCTCACATGCTTATATAATAACACTGTAATAACTGATACCGCTACCCCTTTTATCAGGTTAAAGGGAGTTACGGCAAAAAGAATAAAAGTCGTCATATTCGTAATCGCAGGGTTAACCTCCGTACCAAAACCGATCAATGTATCTATGGGCATTCCAAACAACCTGGCATAGGTCGGTAATAGCAGATATGCATTCAGCAGGCAGCCTGCCGCCACAAATACGGCAGTCCCGATTCCCAGGCCCAGAATGGCTGACTTTCTGTTCTTTCTTGTATGATAAATGAATGCACTGGGAACTACCAGGGCACAACCGACAATCAGATTGGCCGTCTCACCTACCAATGCAGTATCGGACCCGTTGATTAATAAGTTCATTAAAATCTTCAATACCTCAATTAAAATACCCGCTGCGGGACCCAAAGTAAAAGCCCCGATCAATACCGGCACCTCACTGAAGTCGATCTTATAAAAGTTCGGTGCGAACCAAAGAGGAATATCAAAAAGCATTAATATTACCGCAAGTGCGGATAATAAGGCAATTACAGTCATTCCCCTGACAGACAATACACTGACCTGTTTGCCGTTCTCGTTAAATCGCGTGTTGCTCACTGTTCTTGTACCATTCATATTGTTTCTCTCCTTTTAATTTCAAAGGAAAACTTTGGGTGTTGGCAGAACATAAAAATCCCCGATTTTAACATATTAAAATCGGGGTATGATAGCAAATATAATTTATAATTCTGCCGCTCTTCTTTCATCCAGACTTTACTGTCGGTTTTGGAATCTCACCAAATCAATCCTCGATAATATACAATATCATCTCAGAGTCGCGGACTATACCGCCGGTCGGGAATTTCACCCTGCCCCGAAGATTTACCTTTATTTATTTTTACAACCACATCATACAACAGCTTCACCGTATTGTCAATAGATACTTTAAACGTACAAGCCAGGTGTTCATTTCTTTTGCAGCAGCCTCTTATAATTTATAACTTCATAGTTAACTGGATTCTCTTCTTGGCCAGATCCACACTCATAACCTTGACTTCCACAATATCTCCGACACTTACAACATCCAGCGGATGCTTTACGAACTTCTTATCAGACATCTGGGAGATGTGAACCAGTCCGTCCTGATGAACTCCGATATCCACAAATGCTCCGAAGTCGATGACATTGCGCACAGTCCCCTTAAGTATCATTCCTTCTGTCAGATCCTTCATATCAAGGACGTCGGTACGAAGAATAGGCTTCGGCATCTCGTCTCTGGGGTCTCTGCCGGGCTTTTCCAGCTCCTTGATGATATCCGTCAGGGTAATCTCACCGACACCAAGCTCTTCTGCCAGCTTGTGCTTGTCCTTGATCTTCCTGCCGATGGTTATGACTTCAGTGTATGCTTCCGGAGCAGCTACTGCTGCGGCCGCCTTCCCTGCTTCTTCCTGTACAGGAATTACGCCGTTCCCCATAGCCGCTGCCAGTGCCTTGCCAAACGCTGTCTCCTGGGTCTTTACCGTGATCATCTTCTGCTTTTTCTCTTGTCTTGGTTCTGCTTTCCTGTCTGCTGCCTGTCCTTCCCGGTTCACTGCCTTTGTCCGGGCCGCCTTTGCCTGAATCTCTTTCACATCCTCCAGTGTCAGGCCAAGCTTGGACAAAAGCGCATTGGTAGCCTCATAGGATTCCGGATGCACACCGGTTGCGTCCAGGGGATTGTCCCCTCCAGGAATTCTCATAAAGCCCGCACATTGCTCGAAGGCTTTGGGTCCCAGCTTGCCGACCTTTAATAACTCATTACGGCTTCGGAAACGGCCGTTTGCTTCACGGTAGGCTACGATGTTCTTCGCAATCATCTTGTTGACGCCGGATACATGCTCCAACAGGGATACGGAGGCGGTATTCAGATCAACACCGACCTTATTCACACAATCCTCCACCACACCGGATAATACCTCACCCAGCTTCTTCTGGTTCATATCATGCTGATATTGCCCCACACCGATGGACTGGGGATCGATCTTAACCAGCTCAGCCAGCGGATCCTGCAGTCTTCTTGCGATGGAGGCCGCACTTCTCTGACCCACATCAAAGTTAGGGAATTCCTCCGTTGCCAGCTTGCTGGCGGAATATACGGAAGCACCCGCTTCATTTACGATAATATATTTTATCGGCTTATTGATCTCCTTTAAAAGCTCCACGATTATCATCTCGGATTCTCTGGAGGCGGTACCGTTCCCTACGGATATGAGGGTAATGTTATATTTGTCTATTAATTTCTTCAATACCTGCTTGGCTTCCGTAACCTTGTTCTGGGGTGCCGTAGGGTAGATAACCACCGTATCCAGTACCTTTCCGGTACTGTCCACCACCGCCAGCTTGCATCCTGTCCGGAAGGCCGGGTCCCAGCCAAGAACCACCTGTCCGGCGATGGGAGGCTGCATCAGAAGCTGGACAAGATTCTTACCGAATACCTTGATCGCTCCGTCCTCTGCTTTCTCCGTCAGGTCGTTACGAATCTCCCGCTCGATGGCCGGTGCGATCAATCTCTTATAGCTGTCCTCGATGGCGGCTTTCAGGATATCACCTGTGAATTCATTATCCTTTACGATTACCTTCTTTTCAAGGTAACGGAGGATCCGCTCCTCCGGCGCCGCAATCTTAACCGTAAGGATCTTCTCATTCTCCCCCCGGTTGATCGCCAGAATACGGTGGCCGGCAAGCTTCCCGATGCTCTCTTCAAAATTATAATACATCTCGTAGACAGATTCCTGTTTCTCATTCTTAGCAACCGAAGTAAGAATTCCCTCCTTCATAGTAGCTTCACGGATATAGCTGCGGTGCTCCGCCTCATCGGAGATATCTTCGGCAATAATATCCATGGCACCTGCGATGGCTTCCTCCACGGTCTTTACATCCTTCTCCTCAGAGAGATATTCCTGCGCTGCATTTACTACCGGTTCTTTAATGTCCTGAGCCCATAGGATCGCTGCCAATCCGTCGAGTCCCTTCTCCTTAGCGATAGTTGCTCTGGTCCTTCTCTTGGGGCGGTAAGGGCGATACAGATCCTCTACAACCACCAGGGTGGAAGCTGCCAATATCTGGGCGCGCAATTCTTCCGTCATCTTGCCCTGTTCTTCTATACTGTTGAGCACCTGGACTTTCTTCTCCTCCAGGTTTCTCAGATATTGCAATCGTTCATGCAGATTACGCAGCTGCTCGTCATCCAGAGACCCGGTTGCCTCCTTACGATATCTTGCTATGAACGGAATCGTATTCCCTTCATCAATTAATTTAACCGCTGCTTCCACCTGTTCCAGGCGTATTCCCAGCTCTTCCTTAATCTGCTTTAAAATATCCATGTTGAAAACCTTACCTTTCTTCATCGCCCGTTCAATCCGGCTCAGCGTTCCGTAAATGCTGATCACACAGGCTTCTCATATAAAAATCCATATTCTTTATCATACCATCCAAACGGCTGAAACGCAACTGATTTAGGTACGGCAGGTCATCCACTGATGATTATTGCCGAAAATAATAATATAAAAACAAGGTCCTGCAAATTAACCCTACGGTAATCCACCCAGACCTTATTCCTTCTATATCAACTTAATATATTGCAAAATCAAAAAGTTACTCCTCTAGCCGGAATGCAGGCTGAAACAGCTGTACAAAACCGGTTTGAAACACAAATTTAATATATCTGCTTTATTATGCTTCCGAATTAATTATCCGTAAGATTGATATTATCCGTTACGATAATGCCAGCAGGAACTTATCATGTACCGCATTCATGGCCTGCTCCACGCTGGCTTCGTCAATCAGGACGGTTACCCTGATTTCAGAGGTGGAGATCATCTTGATGTTAATTCCCACATCATACAGAGCTTCAAACATCTTGGAGGCCACCCCGGAATTGGACATCATGCCGGCTCCGACGATGGATATCTTGGCCACATCCTTCTCCACATCGATCTTCTGGCATTTTAAGCTGCCGCCCCTATGCTTCTCAAGAACCGCTACCGCTCCCTCCAGATCATCTTCCTTTACGGTAAAGCTGATGTCCTTGGTTCCGTCCCTGCCTACGGACTGAAGTATGATATCCACGTTAATCTCGGCACTTGCCAGGTGATTGAATAATTTAAACGCCACTCCCGGCTGGTCCTCTAACCCGATTACGGCAATACGCGCGGTATTCTTGTCACATGCTACGCCGCTGACAAGCATTTTCTCCATCCTAACTTCCTCCTTAACAATCGTACCCTCAGATAAATTCAAACTGGAACGGACGACTAATTGAACCCCATATTTTTTTGCCATCTCAACGGAACGGTTATGCAATACGCCCGCACCCAGGGAAGCCAGCTCCAGCATCTCATCATAGGTTATCTCCTCCAGTTTTCTGGCATTCTTCACTATCCTGGGATCAGCGGTGTATACACCGTCCACATCCGTGTAGATCTCACAGGCATCCGCATGCAATGCCGACGCCAGAGCAACTGCCGTAGTATCGGAGCCTCCTCTGCCCAGTGTGGTATAGTCATCGAATTTGTTCACTCCCTGAAAGCCGGTGACCAGGACAACTCTCCGATTGGCTAATTCATTGCGTATTCGTTCCGAGTCGATACGCTTTAGCCGTGCATTACCGTAAGTGGAAGTCGTATGCATCGCCACCTGATAGGCATTTAAAGATACCGCAGGAACTCCCAGGGTGTCCAGGGCCATGGCCATTAAGGCAACGGATACCTGCTCGCCGGTTACCAACAGCATATCCACCTCCCTTTTTGACGGGTTCGGATTGATGTCTCTGGCCTGTTCCAGCAATAGATCCGTCTGTTTGCCCATGGCAGATAATATCACCATCACTTCATTGCCTCTCTTATACTCCTCGGCAATTCTTCCGGCCACATTGAAGATTCTCTCTTTATTACCTACGGATGTTCCGCCGAATTTCTTAACTATTAGCATAACCGCCTCCTGCATAGGACATCTGTTTTGCAAATAATCTATCTATTACAGTATATCCTTCCACCACTACATTGCCACTCTTTTTTGCTTCTTCCTCGTTATATTTCCAGGTATGCTTCTGCTTATCGGTACTGTCATACAGAAGGTAAGGCACCGGGTCGCTGGTATGGGTACGGCACCGGATGGGTGTGGGATGATCCGGCATGACAAGCATCCGGTAATCCGCACCTGCCTTCTCCATCTCCTCCATAACCACCCTGATTACTCTCCGGTCCAGGTACTCTATGGATTTCACCTTATTCCCGATATTGCCCTGGTGCCCCATCTCATCCGGAGCCTCCACATGGATATAGGCAAAGTCATAGTTATCTTCCAGGAGCACCTTAACTGCTGCCAGGGCTTTCCCCTCATAATTGGTATGAAGAGTTCCATCCGCACCGGGCACCTCGATCACCTTCATGCCTGTTCCCACAGCAATTCCTTTTAACAGATCCACAGCGGAAATCATGGCTCCCTTTCGATGTGTCTTCTCTTCAAAGGAGGTCAGGGCAGGTCTGGTGCCGGCGCCCCAGAACCAGAGGGAATTGGCCTTATTCAGGCCCTTTGCCTTTCTTGCTTCATTCAGAGGGTGGCGGTTTAAGATATCATAGCTCTTTTTCATCATGCGGCGCAGATCGGCTTCCATCGGCAGATATCCGCCGATGGCCCTTCCCAGGATATCATGGGGCTGCGTAAGCTCTGCCGCTTCACCCTTATCCCATATGGTCAGATGACGGTAGCTGGTTCCCACATAGAATTTATAGGTATCATTCTGTAATTCCTTTTTCACGGCATCAATCAATACCGCTGCATCCTCCGTGGAGATCTCACCGGAGCTATGGTCCACGATCGTCTGCTCCTCATAGGGCTTATCCTCTTCCGTCAGAGTAACGATATTGCAGCGAAGGGCAATGTCCGTCTCCTTCATATGTACACCGATGCTGAGTGCTTCCAGGGGAGATCGTCCGGAATAATAGAGCTTTGGGTTGTATCCCAGGACTGCCAGATTTGCCGTATCGCTTCCGGGCTTCATACCCTCCGGTATCGTATGCGCAAGACCAATTTCCGATAACCCCGCAAGCAGATCCAGCTGAGGCGTAGCTGCGGCCATGAGGGGGGTCCTATTCCCAAGTGCGGCTAAGGGTTCATCCGCCATTCCGTCACCCAGAACAACAATATACTTCATTATATCAAATCCTTTCCCTTCCTATGTCGGCTGAATATAAGCCAATGCTGATATGTATATGCCAATATGCCCTCCTGCGCGGAACGACGTCCGGCAGGCGATATATCCTGACAATAATGATGATATTTAGCATCCGCCCCAGTACTCCGTTAAGGCGGATGCTAAATATCATCAAGTTCTCTCCTGATTGCTCCGACACACCGTTCACCGGACTGCCGGAATTATGAAACGTCCGGTTTCCGGTGAATGATGTGATATTCCCGGTATTTAAAAACCCGGTCTCTTCTCTATTATAAGGAGAAGCTTTCATCCTGTTAAAATCTTACCCGGATTACATTAAGAACCCCGCTCAAGGCTTCCTTCTTTTCCTTCAGCTCCTGCTCCGTAATATTGGAGGTTATGAAGGCATATTCATCGGCAATGCCCTCGGCAGCAACCTCCTCCACTTCGCCGAAGAGCCCGGCTGCCTCTTCCTTCCGCTTGGCGGCATCCCCTTTAAGCCGGAGGAAGAATCTGTGCTTCACCTTGTTAATATCCGTAAGCTCAAGCTTTTTACTGCTCCACATGGTCCATATATTCTTGCCGAGATGCTTTGCCGCATCCACCACATCCGCGACCACCGCACTGGCGGTGGGTAATTTACCGGCTCCGCTTCCGTAGAACATCACGTCGCCCAGAACATTGCCTTTGACGAAGATCCCGTTGAATACGTCATTTACACTGTAAAGGGGGTGGTTCGCCTTGATCATCACCGGCGCCACCATGGCATATACCTTATCGTTCTCACGGATGCTGGAGGCGAATAATTTGATTCTTGCCTCCATGGCCCTGGCATAGCTTATGTCCCTGGCCGTGATCCCTGTGATCCCTTCCGTATGGATATCCTCAAAATCAACCTGCATACCGAAGGCGAGAGAGGATAATATGGCTATCTTTCTGCAGGCATCATGTCCCTCCACATCCGCCGCGGGATTGCGCTCTGCAAATCCAAGCTTCTGGGCTTCCGCCAATGCCGTTTCAAAATCCAGGCCTTCCTCGCTCATTTTGGATAGGATATAATTGGTGGTCCCGTTCAGGATCCCTGTAATCTCAACAATTTCATCCGCAGTCAGTGATTGGTTGAGAGGCCGGATAATCGGAATACCGCCCCCCACGCTTGCTTCAAACAGGAAATTCAGGCTGCTTTCCTTGGCTATATTCAATAACTCCGCACCGTGCTTTGCTACCAGCTCCTTGTTGGAGGTAACCACACTCTTGCCTTTCAGCAGTGCAGTCTTTACAAAGGTATAGGCAGGCTCCACTCCGCCCATATGCTCACATACAATCTTAATCTCAGGATCTTCCAGAATAATGTTAATATCATGTACGATCTTATCCCTGATCGGATCTCCTGGGAAATCCCTCAGATCAAGGATGTATTTGACATTAATCTGGTCTCCGGCTCTTTTCTTGATGCTCTCACCGTTTAGCCTCAGTACCTCTACTACACCGGATCCTATGGTGCCGTATCCTAAGACTGCTATGTTTATCATTGCTGCTCCTCCATTTCCTGCGGTAACAAATCAAATATCTGTTATGTCATGTATAATCTTATTCTCTGGATACCAGCTTCACATAATGAATTCCTTCCATGGCTTCAATCGCGTCCATCAGACTGGCGGTATTGTCCGTCTGAGGAAGAATCTCAATACTCAAGGTCAGCAATGCGATTCCATTCACCGGTATACTCTGATGTATTGTAAGAATATTGGCCTCACTCTTGGCTACCTGGCTTAATACCTTGGATAAAAGCCCCGGTCTGTCGTCCATCTGAAGCATGAAGGTAATGGTCCTGCCTCTGGTATTCTCATAAAACGGAAAGATATCATCCCGATACTTGTAAAAGGAACTTCTGCTGATCTGGGCTGCTTCCGTTGCCTCCTGAACTGTCATAACACGCTCCGAATCAAGAAGACGCTTGGCTTCTACTACCTTTAGCAGTACTTCCGGTACCGCTTTTTTCTTAACTATAAAATATTGATCATCATTCATTTTTAAGCACCTCCTGCGGTAGTAAGGCAAGCTCCCGTACTCAAAACGACCGTTTGTATGTACCACAAACACAATTGTCTTTCTTAGGAAGATATACTACCATATATTTATTCATATTGCAATAACATTTTACCATGTTCAAATGAAAAAGAAAATCTTTGTTACAAATGCTTGAAACATGTGAATAAATGCTGATTATTTTGTATAATTATTAAATCTTGTCTTTTCCTCGCACACAAACACTCCATAATCCTTTGGTATTTTAAGCAGAATCCCCCCCTTTTTCTTTAATATACGCCTTACATATCCTTAGCTTTATTATATTATACTATAACGGAACTTTCTACCATTTATATAGAACAAGGACGGCTTGAATAACCGTCCTTGTTCTATATAAATATCTCAGATAATCTATAAAATCTTTGAAAGAAATTCCTTTAATCTGGGATGCGCCGGATTCTCAAAGAATTCATCCGGGGTATTCTGTTCTACGATTCTGCCTTCATCCATAAAAAGAATCCGGGTGGCAACCTTCTGTGCAAAGCGCATCTCGTGGGTTACCACAACCATGGTCATCCCTTCTTCAGCCAGCTGTTCCATAAGGTCAAGGACCTCTCCGACCATCTCCGGATCCAGGGCAGAGGTGGGTTCATCGAACAGCATCACATCCGGGCTCATGGCCAGGGCACGAACGATTGCGATACGCTGCTTCTGTCCGCCGGACAGCTGATTGGGAAAGGCCTCCGCTTTCTCAGTCAGGCCGATCCGCTGTAATAATTCCAGGGCCTTCTGTTTTGCTTCGTTCCTCGTCATAATACCATTCCTTACCGGTGCAAGGATTATATTATCCAATACCGACAGGTGGGGGAACAGGTTGAACTGCTGGAATACCATCCCCATCCTGCAGCGGACCTTATTAATATCGGTTCTCTTATCGGTTATATTGATTCCTTCAAACCAGATCTCACCCTCCGTGGGTATTTCCAACAGATTTAAGCATCGCAGGAAGGTGGATTTGCCGGAACCGGAGGGCCCGATTACTACTACCTTTTCTCCTTTATTAATAGTCTCATCAATTCCCTTTAATACCGGCTGTGAGCCGAAGGATTTTTTCAGATTCTTAGTGACGATCACCGCGAGCCAGCCTCCTTTCCAAGATTGATAACAGCTTCGTTAATCCCATAACCATTACCAGATAGCATACTGCTGTTATTAACAGAGGCGGCAGGATATCCCAGGTTCTGGAACCGACATACTGTGCTGCCTTGGTCAAATCGGTCACAGCGATCACTCCTGCTACCGAGGTCTCCTTTATCAATACGATGAACTCATTCCCCAGGGCCGGAAGTATGTTGCGGACTGCCTGGGGCATGATGATCAGGCGCATGGTATCGATATAATTAAGTCCCAGGGAACGCCCGGCTTCCATCTGGCCCCGGTCGATGGATTTAATACCGACCCGGATTATCTCAGCCACATAAGCTCCGGAATTGATGCCAAAGCAGATGGCACCTACGATGATCTCATTGGAATTACGGGATGTAAATATAAGATTATAGATGATCAGCAGCTGTACCATCAAAGGAGTTCCCCTGATGACGGTGATATAGATGTTACATATGCCGGACAGCAGCCGTATCTTTGAATTCTCGGCGGTGACCTTCAGTACGGCAACCACGATGCCGATGACAATACCTAAGATAATCGCTAACAATGATATTAATAATGTTACCTTAATGCCCTCCAGATAAGCAATATATCTTTGATTCGGAATCAAAGCATCATAGAAGCGTCTAATTAATTCAATTAATTTATCCAACGTCTTTCCTCCTGTTACTTTTTTATATCAAGCAAATTATGGGGCAGTCAGCGACTCCTTCGTTCATGCAGCTCTTCATCATATAAAATAATGGGTATACTAAGCCAGGCCTGTTCATTTTAATATCGTTTCGGATATACCGCTTGCCATAGAAAAAGGGAATGTTAAGAAACACTCCCTGTTATGCTTAGTGCAATAATAAATGCCCTGCGTCAGTTATTTACCTGTATGACTTGCGATGATATCATCCATCTTGCCGCTATCCTTTAGATCTTTGATAACTTCATTAATCTTATCAAGTAATTCCTTGTTTCCTTCATCTACTGCTATCGCATATTTGTCCTCGAACAGTGTTCCGTCAAGAATTGCTAAATCAGGATTAGCGGCCACCAATTCTTCCGCCGGGAATTGATCCATAACGATGCAATCGATCTTGCGGTTTTTTAGATCCTCCGCTGCCTGCGCGAATTTGGTATAACGCTTGATTTCCTTTGCTTCCGTATTCTCTTCCACCCAGAAGTCGGCGATATTGCCCTGCTGTACCCCGATAATCTTACCGTCCAGATCCTCGACGGAGGCAACGGCAGGTTCAGCAGCATTCACTACCACAACTTCCGTAGAATTTATATACTCTTCCGAGAAGTCCATAACCTCGTCACGTTTTTCATCATAGGATACACCTGCTGCCACAAAGTCTACCTGTCCGGACTGGACAGCCAGCAGCGCGCCGTCAAAATCCATGTTTCTAATCACGAGCTCTTTGCCCAGATAATCAGCGATTGCCTGTGCTATATCCATGTCGATGCCTACGACCTCATTGCCCTCCATATACTCATAGGGTGCAAAGCCGGCTTCCGTACCCACGATGATCGTATCGTCTCCGGCGCCTGTATTACTGCCATCAGCCTTATTATCATCAGCTGCATTATCTTTTGTCCCGCAGCCTGATAATACCGCCGTAACCATAACAGCTGCCGCTATGATACTGATTAATCTTTTTTTCATATTCTGCCTCCAAATTCAGCTATAAAAGCATCTTCCTTCCGAGAATATCTTTGATATCCCAAAGGACATTCTATACCCGATGATTATTATTTCTTTAAAGCCTCTTTCAGCTTATCCTGTTCTTCCCCCGTTAATAATCCGTTGCGGTCCAGGACAACCACCAATCTCTCACCAAGGCTGGTAATGGACTTAAGATAAGAAGTCTCCCTGCTCTTTACAACAGAAGGGATTTCAAAGGTCTGTCCCTCTCCCGGCTGAACGATTTCCTTCATCTCATCAACTTCATACGCAACCTGAATACCGTTGGCAGCTGTTATGATGAATCTGGTCTCTTCATCTGCCGCTTTGTCAGCCAGACCGAACTTTCTCCTCAGGCTGTATACCGGGATAACATCTCCTCTCAGCCTGATGATGCCTCTGAGGTTCTTAGGAAGACCTGCCACCGTCTCTACCGGGATACTCTTCTCAATAATGCCCACATCCATGATATCAAAACCGTACTCTTCTTCACCCAGCGAAAATATCGCCTGCTTTGAATTTTGCATAATTACCTCCATTCGATCCTGCTTTTATCCTATGAATTACTTGTACTATTGCTCTGCGCATTCCATTTTAAATATGCATTGATAAACGGATCCAAATTACCGTCGAGTACACTGGCGGCATTGCCGACCTCTTCATTGGTGCGATGATCCTTCACCAGAGTATAGGGCTGCATAACATAGGACCTGATCTGATTGCCCCATGCTATATCCTTTATTTCGCCGCGGATGCCTGATATCTTCTCCATATTCTCCTGCTGCTTCAGCAGATATAATTTGGCCTTGAGCATCTTCATGGCTCTATCCTTATTCTGAAGCTGGGATCTTTCATTCTGGCACTGTACAACGATATTCGTCGGGAGATGGGTAATCCGGATTGCCGAAGAGGTCTTGTTGACATGCTGTCCTCCGGCTCCGCTGGAACGGAAGGTGTCAATCCTGATCTCGTCATCATTGATCTCAATACCGGTATCTTCTTCTATATCCGGCATAACATCACAGGAAACAAATGAGGTTTGTCTTTTCCCCGCCGCATTAAACGGGGAGATACGCACCAGCCGGTGCACTCCTCGTTCCGATTTAAGATGTCCGTAGGCATTATCTCCGTTAATCTGAAGGGTCACGGATTTAAGTCCCGCTTCTTCCCCTTCCAGGAAATCGATCACCTCGGTTGTATAGCCCTTCTTATCCGCCCACCGCTGGTACATGCGAAACAGCATATTTGCCCAGTCACAGCTTTCTGTTCCGCCTGCTCCCGCATGAAGCGTAAGGATTGCATTGTACTTGTCATACTCACCGGACAATAACGTCCGCAGCTTTAATTCCTCCAGGTCGCCGACGAACAGCTCCAATGCTTCCTCTATCTCGGGAAGCAGGGATTCGTCATTCTCCTCGTAACCCATCTGAATTAATGTCTGAACATCCTCGAACCGGACCTTCAGATGCCGATACTCATCCAGAGTATCCTTCAGGTTCTTTAATTCCTTCATGAGGCTCTGTGCCTTGTCGGTATTATCCCAGAAGCCCGCTTCCTCCATGGTTTGTTCTAACTCGCTGATTCGCTCACTTTTCCCTGCGAGGTCAAAGTGAATCCCCCACTTCGATTAATGGCTTCTCATATGTGCCCAGCGTATACTTAAACTGATCTAACTCTACCACTAAAATCACCTCTATCTCTGTATTATAAATTGATGGTTATAAAAATTCAAGATTTTTTGTAATTATACAAGTTATATAAGCTAAAACATATTCTTACCCTAAGCTAACTTACCGCAGCAGTGCTTATATTTTCTGCCGCTTCCGCAGGGGCAGGGATCATTGGGCTGTACCTTCTTGGACGTTCTCTTAACCGGAGTATTGGCAACAGAGTCATCACGGTTTGTACCGGTAACCTTAGCCACCTGCTCTCTCTCCACCTTTTGCTCGATCCGGACATGCATCAGTGCTTTTATGGTATCCTCGCGGATGGCATCGATCATAGCCTCGAACATCTCAAAGCCCTGGAACTTATACTCCACGATGGGCTGGCGCTGGCCGTATGCCTGCAGGCCGATCCCCTGACGCAGCTGGTCCATGTCATCGATATGATCCATCCATTTGCGGTCGATTACCTTAAGAAGGATAACTCGCTCGATCTCTCTGATCTGTTCCGGTTCAGGGAACTCCAGCTCCTTCTCTTCATAAAGCTTAACCGAATCCTCCTTAAGCAGCTGGGTCAGATCATTGCGTTTCATGCCTCTGAGCTGCTCCTTGGAGAACTTAATCTCGGGAAGAGGAATTATGGGAAGCAGCAGATTGCTTAACTCTTCAAAATTCCACTCCTCCGGGCTCTGGTCTTCACTGATGCTGGTATTCACACAGCCTTCCACCGTCTCCGTAATCATACGGTAGATGGTATCACGCATGCTTTCCCCGTCAAGAACCCTTCTTCTCTCTTCGTATATGATCTCTCTCTGCTCGTTATTGACCTGATCATATTCCAGCAGATTCTTACGGATCCCAAAATTGTTATTCTCAATCCGCGTCTGTGCTCTTTCAATGGCTCCGGTGAGCATCTTATGCTCAATCTGCTCACCCTCCGGCATGCCAAGGGAATTAAAGATACCCATAAGCCGTTCGGAACCGAACAGACGCATGAGATCATCCTCCAGGCAGATGAAGAAGCGGGATTCACCGGGATCACCCTGGCGTCCTGCACGTCCGCGCAGCTGGTTATCAATACGTCTGGCTTCATGGCGTTCCGTACCGATGATCTTAAGACCGCCCAGTTCCTTAACGCCTTCTCCCAGCTTAATATCCGTACCGCGGCCTGCCATATTGGTGGCGATGGTAACCGCTCCGGGCTGGCCCGCATCCGCTACGATCTCTGCTTCCATCTCATGGAACTTTGCATTTAAAACCTTGTGGGGTACATTATGCTTCTTCAAAATCATGCTGATCTCTTCGGAAGCCTCGATGGTTATGGTACCTACCAGAACCGGCTGTCCTTTTCTATGAGATTCGATGATATCTTTAATAATTGCTGTGAGTTTTTCTTTTCTGGTACGGTATACCGCGTCCTGATGGTCGATACGCGCAACAGGCAGGTTGGTAGGAACTACGATTACGTCCATCCCGTAGATTTCCCTGAATTCCTTCTCCTCGGTCAGGGCAGTACCGGTCATACCGGATTTCTTCATATATTTATTGAAGAAGTTCTGGAACGTAATGGTAGCCAGTGTCTTGCTTTCTCTCTTAACCTTAACATTCTCTTTTGCTTCAATTGCCTGGTGAAGACCGTCGCTGTAACGTCTGCCGGGCATGATACGTCCGGTAAATTCATCGACAATCAGGACCTCGTCATCCTTTACCACATAATCCTTATCCCTGAACATCAGATTATGGGCACGGAGTGCCAGAATGATATTGTGCTGGATCTCCAGATTCTCCGGGTCTGCCAGATTCTCAATATTAAAGAAGCGTTCCACCTTTTTCACGCCGTCGATCGTCAGGTGAACATTCTTCTCTTTTTCATTTACGATAAAGTCGCCGGTCTCAACAACATCTTCCTTCATAAGGGCCGCCATCTTGGTGAGCTCACCGCTGGCCTCTCCTTTATAAAGCTGTCTTGCGATGATATCACACACCCGGTACAGCTCCGTGGATTTACCGCTTTGTCCCGAGATAATGAGAGGCGTTCTCGCCTCATCGATCAATACGGAGTCAACCTCATCGATGATGGCATAGTGCAGATCCCTCTGAACCAGCTGTTCCTTATAGATAACCATGTTATCTCTCAGATAATCGAAGCCAAGTTCATTGTTGGTTGCGTAAGTTATATCACAGGCATATGCCGCACGGCGTTCGTCCTTTTCCATGCTGTTTAAGATAACGCCTACGGATAAGCCCAGGAACTCATGTATCTGCCCCATCCATTCCGCGTCACGCTTTGCCAGGTAGTCATTCACGGTAACCACATGCACGCCCTTGCCTTCCAGTGCATTCAAATAAGCCGGAAGCGTTGAGGTCAGGGTCTTTCCTTCACCGGTTCTCATCTCGGTAATACGTCCCTGATGCAGGATGACTCCGCCGATCAGCTGAACGCGGAAATGTCTCTGCCCAATAGCTCTGATGGCCGCTTCCCTGACGGTTGCATAAGCTTCCACCAGGATATCATCCAGCGTTTCTCCATTCTTCAATCGATTCCTGAATTCCGCGGTCTTCGCTTTTAATGCTTCATCTGACAGTTTATGATATTCCGGTTCTAAGGCTTCAATCTTATCTACAAGCGGTATAATGCGCTTAATTTCGCGTTCACTGTGGGTACCAAATACCTTTTCTAATATTCCCATGTAACAATCACTCCTGTACTGTAACTGATTTATATAAAATTGTCCAATTAGTATTGTAACATTAACACAGTCACTATTCAACTTAATTTTACAATGCGTTCGTGTCAAGTGATTATTACCAGTCTTCCCGCTTTGGCCTTTCCGTCTTCTTTTATAGGAAAAGAGTACCGTACCCATGCTGTCCGCAGGAATTGAACAACACCTGTCCGGAACATTTATTCACTTCCCAAAGTCTTCTTAAAATTGACATTGGTTTATATTCTTAGTAGCAATGACCGCTACTCCGGTGCCTCCGCAATTTTCTATCACTGTATCGCCTATTTTAACCGGCGCTGATATTTTCGCCTGCCGGATCTCTTTCATAATATCCACGATTTTGTCTTTAGAAACATCACGCTCCGTCTTCACGGATACCATAGGACTTGCCCCTCCTTCCACACGGACACTGGAGGTTACGATTCTGGTAGGTTTTAAGACTTCCTTCTTTGCATAGTCCTCTCCCCTGAGGCAGGAATTACCGGTCACCTCCAGCTTCCCGCCTTCCATAGTAACTGTCAGCAGACAGCCGAGCGGGCAGCAGATGCAGATTAGTTCTTTTTTTTCCATCTTACTCCGCCTCCGTACGAATTATAATATTGTTAAGCTCCGGATATTTTGTGAAGCTGTCTTTCTTTAATATAATCTGCTCCATCTCTCCCGGTGTGAGAACCTTCTTCTTTTTTTTATAAATCAGATCCTTATCATAATATACGGCGATATAACGGTCCTTATATACTTCCGCGGTGCGGAAACGAACCGTCACCTTATCCTTCATATGTCTGATATCCAGCCGCTGAGGTACGGTATAACGAATTCCGTTTTCTGCTTTTAAAACAACCGGATGCCTCTCTGTTAATTCATTTCCTAATTTTATTCCATCTGCATCTATTCCACGTATTTCTCTCATCACATAAGCTGCCGCATTGCTTCCTGCCAGGGCAGCCTCCTCCGATACATAATCCACAAGATCATGTACATGCAGGACATTACCGCAAGCATAGATACCCTCCGCTTCAGTCTCCAGCCTATCATTAACATTCGGCCCGGAGGTAGCCTTATTTATGGATGCTCCGGTCCCCTTGGTCAGCTCATTCTCCGGGATCAGACCCACCGACAGAAGCAGGGTATCACAGGAATAATATTCCTCTGTTCCCGGAAGAGGTCTGAGATTTTCATCCACCCTTGCGAGAGTGACACCTGTTACACGTTCCTTCCCATGTATATTCACTACCGTATGGCTCAGCTTCAAGGGTATCCCGTAATCTACCAGGCACTGCACTATATTTCTTTTTAATCCGCCGGAATATGGCATCAGCTCCGCTACCGCCTTTACCTTGGCGCCTTCCAGAGTCATTCTGCGCGCCATGATCAGGCCAATATCCCCGGAGCCTAAGATCACCGCTTCCTTTCCTACACTGTAGCCTTCGATGTTCATCAGGCGCTGGGCAGTGCCTGCAGAGTAGACGCCGGCAGGCCGGCATCCCGGAATATTCAGCGCACCTCTCGGTCTTTCCCGGCATCCCATTGCCAGAATAACCGCTTTTGCTTTTATTGTGGCCAGGCCGTCCCGGCGGCTGATATAGGTTATTTCCTTTTCTTTTTTAATATCAATCACTATGGAATTTAGCTTATACGGAATTCTTTCTTCCTCAACCATCTGTATATAACGGGCTGCGTATTCCGGGCCGGTCAGCTCTTCCTGAAAGGCATGAAGTCCGAAGCCGTTATGGATGCACTGGTTCAAGATGCCGCCCAGCTCCCGGTCTCTCTCCAGTATCAGGATATCCCGTACTCCGGCACGTCTCGCTGCGACAGCCGCAGACAGCCCCGCCGGCCCTCCTCCAATGATAACAATATCATGCTGTGTTATCTGTGAATTCCCGGCGGTATCTGCTGTCCTTGCTATTGCTGTCTTCTGTAATATCCCGGTCGCCTGTGCCGTCTCTTTTATCTGCATCAGCTCTGATCCTCTCGTCATCTCAGCCATCTGTCCATCTCCCCTATCTGTTTCCGGTAATGATCTGTGAACCCGGTACATTCTTGCAGATCTCTTCCATCCTGATCCCTAGTTCCCTTGCCATAATCTCCATCGTCTTCGGCGTACAAAAGCCTGCCTGACATCTTCCCGATCCCTGGCGGGTCCTACGTTTTATACCGTCCAAAGAGGTAGCTCCCAGTGTCCGTCGGATGGAATCGACGATTTCGCCTTCACTGACATTCTCGCAGCGGCATACGAT
>JAFADH010000105.1 GCA_023424995.1 Bacillota bacterium
TCTGCTGTTATATCTGTCTTATTTTGAACCATTGTATCAATAGCCCCCTCATCTTTACCAATGTCAGTCTTACCGGTGGAACCGGGCCATCCTGAAATCTTACTCATAATGATTCCTCCCACGATCAGTAATAATATAATGCAAACAGGAATATATCTTTTTCTCATGCTCCCTTCCCTCCGGGCACAGCGCACCCATGTTTGCGCTTAATAAGCACAGGGGCGCCTCAAAACACTGGTTTCAGGACTTTGAAGCACCCCTGAATTTTGAATAATACTGCCGGTCTGCAGTTTGGCATGCAGGACACGAAATATAATAAATCGGCTTGCTTGATTATTTGCTCTGCCTCTTCTTCAGCACTATAAATGCTACCGCACCGATAACAACAACGGCTGCGATGATTGTAGCAACCACACCGGTATTTATACCGCCATCCTCCTGGGCGTCGACTGAGGTATCCTGTACTGCCTGGGTGGCTTCGGGAGCCTGGGTAGGTGCCTGGGTGGGTGCTTCCGTAGGCTCCGGTGTCGGTGTGGCCTCAGGTGCTTCCGTTGCTGCAGGAGCTTCTGTTGCAGCAGGTGTCTCAGTTGCTTCAGGTGCAGCTGCATTCTCATCCGGCTCTACACCCAGACCAAAGATTCCGGCAAGGCTGATGTCTTTATTCTCAACAATACCGTCCGCCCACTCATAGAAGCCGCCGGCATTCATATGGAAGGAGAAGGATATGGGAAGCATCATGCCGTCGGTCAATTCCGCTGCGGCAGTGGAGAATGCGGTTACGGGCAGCGCAATCTCATATGTAGTTGTTGTGCCGTCACGGACTATGATAAAATCTTTTCCCTGTTCCAGGTTAAAGGTGCCGGTACTCATCCAGGCATTGGCCATGGGAACATTGGTAAGGCTGTTTAGGGCAAAGCCTAATTCATTTCTGTCCGTTCCTATGGCAGCGGATATCTGGATCTGCATGCAGTCTCCCTGCCACAAATCGGAAGGAAGCAACACCTCGTTCTTGTGATCATCATAGGTGGCCACTACTCCGATATAGATCTTCTGTGCGTCGTATCCCAGGTAAACCTCCGCGATCAGTGGTGCGGGCATAACTCCTGTGCCGCCTTCGGGAATTGTCCGGATACCTTCCGCTCCGTCCGCAAAGGTAATGACCTTCGCACCCCATTCATCAGCGCCCACGACTCCGTCGATAACAGGTGCGGCCGCAAGCTTCGGGATATTATAGCCTTTTACGGCTGCCTGTGAAGACTGTGCCGGATATACGGCTGCAACAAATGCAAGTGCCAGTAAGCCGACGGCTGCTTTTTTAATAATTAATCTCATTTTCTTATTCATGATTATTCTCCTTTAGCATAATAATTTTATTTTTTATTATTTAATTCTTACTGAGGTTAATAAAGAATTCATCCAGCAATACATTCAGGGCATCTTCCATGGCTGCTATCTGGGATACGATATCCGTATAGGAATTGTTATAGCAGCCCTCGAATAAGGCACGTGCCGGAACCTCGAAGTTCGGATTGGCATTCTTGATCATGTTAACGATATCGTAGGCACCATGTCCAAGAATATAATCCTGCATCATCTCTTCATCTCCATCAAATCTCCAGAAGGTATCCACATAATCCTGGAGCTTCTGGTCTTCCACCGCCTGATACCTTCTTGCAAGGGCACTGATGATAATACCGGTCTTATCAAGCTCCGTATTGGTATTGGTCACGGCGAATACCGGAGCGTTATGATCCGGAGCATTGATGTATTCCGGCTGTTCCTTGTTCCACTTCGGCGTAGGCAGAATACCGAAATCATCCTCCATATTCTTCAGGGTATCGTTGGCATCATTGCCATAGGGCATGAATAAGGCCTTACCGGCTGCAAACATATCCAGATAGCCGATATTCTCATTCTTGAACAGGATGCCGTCCTTCTGGTAGAACTTATACATGAAATTGATCTTTTCCGCAGATACGGGGTCGATGCAGGCAAGACGCACGGAACCGGTATCATTTGCTCTGTAATATTTGCCTCCCATTCCGAAGAAGAAGGATTGGATCAGATCACCGCCGGGACAGGTAACACCCCAGCGGTCCGCATCGGAGCTGACCACACCGTCACCGTCATTGTCCCTGAGGGCACCCTTGGCATATTCCACCAGCTTATCCCAGGTCCAGTCACCGCTGCGGACAAGCTCATACGGATCCGGATATCCCAGCTCATTCCAGATTCTCGAGTTATAGAAGACCAGCCAGTAATTACCCATATGGGAACCGAAGGGAGCGCCGAAAGCATAGGTCCTGTTGCCGAAGGTCGCCGATTCAGCCACGGCCCGGTTAAAATACGGCTGGCTGAGATCCAGGGTTTCAACGGAATTTACATCTGCAAGCAGATTGCCTCCCAGTAATTTACCGAATGCCCACATGGTAGTACCGATCAAATCCGCATATTTGCCTCCTGCCATGATCTCCGGCTGGGCCGTCTCGAAGATAACATCCGGGGATACATGCTCATATACGATATCACAGTTAAATTTTTTCTCCACATCCTCCGTAATGGCTATGACCAGCTCATCCATAGGGCTCTTTATCTCCTCCGGAGCCCACCGGTCATCATGAAAATCCACTACCTTGAATTCATAGCCCCCCAGATCTACCGCTTCTTCTCCCTCAACATACCTGGCAAAGGGACTGTCATCCTCCGCCGAAGCAGAATCCTCCGGCTGTGTATCCGGATTGTCCGGTGTGTTCACATCATCCGTGTCCGTGGGTGTCTGCGTACCGCCGTTACCGCAGGCGGCCAGTGTGCCTGCCATGATAACAACCAGCATAATTGCCGTCATCCTTACCCATAATCTCTTTTTCATCTTTACCTCCATTATGCCGCTCCGCGGCATTTTAAAATGTGCTGAAAGAAACTCTTATGATCTCTTTCATTCTTTCTCCTTACTCCATAAATTTATGGAATTTTGATATACCTTCCCGCCGCCCCTCCTTTATCTGGTTTCTCCTCTATCATTAGCCGACAATTCCGCTTCTTTCTATGCCGGTAATAATCTTGCGCTGTAAAAAGATATACATGATGACCAGCGGTATAATGGCCATTAACACACCGGTCTGAAGTACGGTGGTCTTATAGAACTGGCCTCCGCCGTAAGCGTCGGTAAACGCTGATTTTATTACAAATACCGCATTAGATAAAACTGCATTGCTGGTAAAGAAAATACCGGAATAGAAAGTGTCCGTCCACTGCCACGCAAAGGAGAGGATAAATATGGTGACCATCATTGGGATCGATGTGGGCAGAATGATTTTAAAATAAGTCTTAAAAACATTGCAGCCGTCGATGGCTGCCGCCTCCTCCAGCTCCTCCGGTACTCCCTTATAAAACTGTCTCATCAGGAATATGTAGATACCGTTCTTAAAGCCGGTCCCGGTGACGGATAATATGATCAGCGGCCAGGGGCTGTTCATGAGATTGATCTCATTGCCCGTGAACAGCTTCACAATACCCAGTACGTCAAAGAACCGGAACTTTAAATATAAGGGTACCAGCAGAACCTGGGGCGGTACGATGGTTGTCAGGATCACCAGCAGCATAACAAGGGCGGTGAATCTGGATTTCATTTTGGCCAGGGCATACCCCGTACAGGCGCAGACTATTGTCTGGGGCAGGGCACAGACCAGGGAGATCAGGAAAGAATTCAATGCTGTCTTAAAATAATGGATATCGTTAATTACAAGCTGGTAGATATCCAGATTCGGATGCCGCGGTATGAAATTCACGGTTCTGTCATACATATCCTCTACGCTCATAAAGGACGCCGAGAGCTTACTGATAATCGGAAATAAGATAATGAAGGATATAATAATCAGTAACGCATAGATAAACAAGCGGGTGAAAAACCTCTTTATCCCGGTTGCGATCCAGTATCCGTCTATTTTTTTTGTCTTGTGGAACTTAACTGCTGCTGCAGCTGTCTTCATATAAACCTCCATTCTGCCATGTGAAAATTGCCCTTCATCCTCACGTTAATCCCTCTGCTGGTAATGCACATAACGGCTGATGA
The DNA here is from genome assembly GCA_023424995.1 of Bacillota bacterium. GTDB lineage: Bacteria > Bacillota > Clostridia > Lachnospirales > Lachnospiraceae > Mobilitalea. The sequence goes on from JAFADH010000105.1 coordinate 4,073, forward strand.
TCCAGGTAATAACGGCGATGCAGATTGCGATTACCGCAAAATAGAACCATGCCATGGCCGATGCAATACCCATACTGCTGGATTTAAAGCTCTGTTCCCTGATCTGGGTCATGATTGCATTCTCTGAATCCGTAAAGGTATCTACGATGGTATAGATTACATTCACCACAATGATGGGACTGATCATGGGAAAGGTGATCAGCCAGAATTTCTCCCAAGAAGAGCAGCCATCGATATCCGCCGCCTCATAGATGGACGGTGATATTGATTGCAGTCCGGCTAAGAAGATCAGCATCTGTACACCGGAGATATTCACGATATTAAAGATCTGGTCCACCGCCGATATGACATACCTGGCCAGCTGGGGACTGAAGCTTAAGTTCATGAAGAAATCCCGAAAATCCGAGGCATCGATCAAACCGTTGGCGACCGAGGCGGTTGCCTCCTCCGCCGCCATGCTGCTCCATTGCTGGCTGAATACGGCGCTCAGGGTATCCGCTTTGGCCATGAAGCCCGTTGCCAGTATAACAGGAATAAAGAATATGGCGCGGAACATGGTGCGTCCCTTGAACTTCGCATTCAAAACCACTGCGATCATAAGGCTGTACAGAATAGCCAGTATGATATTGGGAAGCATGGTTCCTATGGCCGTCCTCACATTGGCAACAAAGTCAGGATCCGTAAACAGAGCGTACCGGTAATTGGCCAGGCCGACAAAATGCAGCGTAAATCCTTCCGCTCCCCTCATCTCAAGCTCGTTTAAGCTGAATTTGAAGGAATTAATATAAATGCCGAGAAACAGCAGGAAAAAGCCTGCCAAAAACGGCACCAGGAAGACGGCATAGGAAAGCTTCCGGCGATTCGCATAAGATAATCGTATTTTATTATTCTTGTTTTCTTTGCTCATAGTGATCCTCCAACGCTTATCATCTTGTCACCAGGAAGTCTTTGGCTTCCACCGTCCTGCCGTCAGCTGTGACCGGCTTGTCATTATAATTTACAATGATCTTTGTACCGTCTTCATAGGTAGTCTGATAAACCCTGTTCTCCAGCTTCAGATGATCGACCATAGACTTGTTCTGCAGATCCTTATATACCTCATTAAAGGACTTATACAGGTCTCCGATGGTCTGGCCCCAGTTCCCATAATCTGCGGAAAAATAATAGGAATAGGGTGTCTGCTTCAATTCCTCCGTATTCCTGTCAGCAATGACAAAGAATAAATTGGAGCCGTATTCCAGGCTTTTCAGTACCGCATCCTGTACATTGCTGGACAGGTTGACGGGGCTGCCCGCATAGGAGGTATACCCGTGAAGCACCAGCGGCAGGAAGGGAATGCTTTCATCGGCAATGGTATAATTACTGTCCGTCATGGGCACGTTCACGATATCCGAGGCATACTTCAGCATGTAAGCATTGCCGCCGTCGGTCATGAGGCTCTTGCGGCCCGCCACATACGCCTCCAGATTCTCCGTAATGATATCAAGTGCCTGCTCCCTGTTCACTGCCGCATTCTTCTTATAATCCGCATATAGCATGGTCCCCAGATTGCCCATGGAGATATGGCTTATATCCAGCTTATTGTAATCTTTGAAGAAACCCTGAAAGCTGCTGCCGAATCTGCCGGGCGACACTGCCCAGAACAGAAATTCCAGATAAGTCAGGTTGGTGGACTCCTCCGGTGTAATCAGATAGGTCTCTTCCCTGGAGAGCGTACGGGGCGAATGTAAAGAAGGGATATAGGAGTCAAACCGTTTGTTATCCCGGACCATATAGAAGTCCACATCCGGGAACAGGCCCATATTATTCTCCTTTGCGTATTCGGAGAGCTTCTTTAAGCCCGCGCTTCCTCCCAGATTCTCTTCCGCCTTCGCACGGTCGGATATGCTGTAATTCAGTCCGCCGTTCATCCAGCCCTTATAGCGGAGATTTATGTTATTGACACCCTGGTTCTTTAGATCCGTAAGGATCGCCTGCGCATCCTCAAAAGAGGTCAGGGTAACCGCCTTATCATAGGAGAAGCCCAGGAAGGTGTCCCGTTTATCTATGGTCCCCAGGGCTTCCAGATACAAGGGCGCATCGGAAGCCGCATCTTCCGCTTTCTTTAAAATTCCCTTCCGAACCAGATAGCTCTGGTATGCCTTTGCCATTCCCACATAACCGGCATCCTTGCCCGTCAGGAAATGATACCGTATCTTATAATTCCCCCGGTAATAATTCCTGTCATAATAGGTATACATGCCTCTCATCTTGGTTTCATCCTGATAGTTCACCGTATAAGAGGTCGCATAATTGAATTCGGGGAAGGCTGTTTCAAAATAAGTCAGCTGATTCCCGCTTTCGGTATAAATCTTGGCCATTGCCTCCCCTTCCTCCAGGATAGCAAGGTAAGCCCTGTCATTTTCCTTGTTGCCGAATACCGGGAAGTAAAGCTGCTGCTTCAAGCTGGTATACGACCATTTATTCGACAGGGAATAATCCTCCCCGTAGATTGTATTCGTAGTATATAGAATGGACTTGCTTTTGTCGGTATTATAACGGATCAGGGTTCCCGAACCGTCCGGAAGGAACAGATAACCGTCGCTGGCGGTATTGCCTGCTCCGAAGAATTCGCATACGGTCAGGCTGGATAATACGAATTCCTCCCTGTCATATGCAATCTGGTCCGCAGGAATATTTACCACCAGCTCACCCTGCTCCAGGGTGAATTCCATGGGTATGTAAAAAAGCGCCGCTACGGTATCATCGCTGATATATCCGCTTAATACCTGGTCGTCGGTATAGTCCTCCGGGGTATAATCCGTCTTCTTTATGATCTCCTCCAGGAGTCTCCGCTCCCGGTCGGCAACTCTTCGAAGGATATAAAAGTCATGTTCCGCCAGACCCGGATAATTCGCCTGGTAGTCCTTCCTGACCGCCTCCGTCAGCTTAGGATCCCGGACCGAGATTTTTACATAATAGGTATTGATCCTTCGCGCATCCTTTTCGTTCAGCTTGCTGATAACCTTTTCTTCAAACCTTGCCGCCTCCGCCGCTTCCGGCAGCAGTATCTCATCCATCACAAGTCCCAGCTGCAGATTCAGCCGTATCCCGTTCTCCATGGGCTGCGTCGTAAACTGCGGCTTCTTTTTAGTGATACAGTCCTTATAGCTGTTCATATAAAGAACTCTCTGACTTGTATCATAATAGGTGAGACGCAGCAGGGATGCCATCTGCGCTTTTACATCATCGCTGACAGTCAGATCGTCCATGCTGTTAAAATCCGTTTTATAATTATAGGGTGTCGAGAACCAGGTATCTCCTGTTTCAACATTCTTAACTGCTATCTCGGCATAGGAATTATCAAAATACAATTCCATGCCCCCTTCCTCCGCAACTTTTGTCATCGCGGCAATCCGTGCCTCGGGGGTATCATACATGCCATGCTGCGCATCCTCCTCCGCGGTGGGCGCTTCTCCCTCTGCGGCATCCTCAGGAACGGTCATCTGCATCCCGGCTTCCTGACCGGCAGCATCCCTGCCGGATTTCCCGCAGCCGGCAAGAAGTGCCGGGAGTAAGGCACAGCAGAGGATCAATACGATCAGTCTCTTATTCATAAAGCTCTCCTTCCTTAACACCAATCATAATTATTCCATCGTTTTGTCTATAGATGCAGAATTATCTCCTCGTATATCCCGGCCAGGAATTCCCAGATTCTTTGTGACAATGTTATGAATAACAGTGCCAAGAACAATATAATTCCCATTCCGACGATGGATAAAATCATTGTTATCAGGTTCTTATTGAAATGATAATCGTGGATTACCATGGAACCGAAGAAGATAAGCCCTACCGCCCATACATAGGCAAGCGAGACAAAAAAGCTCATGAATTGCACTTCTTCCAAAACCAGGAAATTACTTGCAATGATTACTGGAATGTTTAATAAAATCATAGGTGTCAGTGAATAACCGGTCATGATGTAGATATCCTTCATGCTGCCCTCACCGTTCATAAGGGTGGTCAGACCCCAGCTTGCCGCACACCACAGTACCAGAGGTATCAAAACATTCAGGATGTCATTAACAACATTAATATATTCCACATCTACCGTCCGGAATAAAAAGCCGGTCCCCATGGATTTATAGATAAAGGTCAATATCAGGAGGATAACCAGGATGGTTGCCGACCGGACACTTCCTCTTTTCTCCCTTTTAATCTCCCAAAAGCCGTCGAAGGGGTGATAGATCACCCTCATGGCATAGAGCAGCTCCGACTTAAGCGTGTGCCTGGTACCCACGGGATACAGCTTCCGGTTCTCCTTCTTCACCCACTTGGTGAACATGATCCATAAGAAAATAAGGAGGGCGGGTACAAGAATAACCGGCAGGAAATGCTCCTTTACATATTGTGATCTTGCATAACGGAATGCTTTGGAATAGCCCTGCTTGTCATCAATGATCAGATAGTTCTTTAAGGCTTCCTCATAATTTTTATTCCGCAGATAATTCTTTGCCATTCCCTGATAAGCCAGATCATAGTTTTTATTCTCCTTCAGCACCTGGGACCAGCAGGCGATGGATTCCTCAAAATCACGGTTCTTATCTGCCAGTATCGCCCTCTCCAGCAGCGCTCCGTATTCGGTCCTCTTATAAAGAAAGACGGTATCATCCTCCTTATCCAGAACCAGAAGATCGTCTCCCAGATAAGCGATTCCCGATGCCAGCTTGAATACGCCGTCCTGGGAACCGGTTCCCCCAAAGGCATAGAGCAGGTCGCCGTTGGAATTATAGGTGAATAAACGGTTATAGGTATCATCAAGAACCGTGTAGATTCCGTTCTCCTTTACGGTCACATCCACGATGGAGGAGGCTTCCCACAAATCTCCGCCGGGAGCAAAATTGCCGTTGCGCAGCAGCACATCGTTGCCGTTGGGATTCATTCTCTTAACGGTGGCGTTTTCCTTGGCCTTGGATTCCATATAGGCCAGACGGGTGTAGACATCCCCGGAATTGGAGGTCAGCCAGATAAAATCCTCATTATCAATGGAGATATTGCTGTATACCCTGGGAATGATCTTGGCAATACGCATCTTCTGCTCATCGGTCATGAACAGGGTCCTCAGCCAGTCGAATACGGTTCTTTGAACTGACTGGGCTCCGAAGTAGCCGATAAAGTCACCGTTCTCATTTAACTCCAGGATGCCCTGGTTTTCATTTTCATTCATTATGTACATCCGGTTGGCACTGTCAATTACCAGGGATTTCGGCTTAAAGGAATAATCCGGTCCCAGGATATCAGATTGCGGCGCGGGAAGGCTGCGGACATAATTATAATCCGCATCGAATTCCACAATACGGCTGTTCTGGGTATCTGCCACGAATAACCGGTCATCTTCCGTGACAAACAGCCCCGTAACTCCGTTCAGCCGGTCGATGCCATATTCATTCACGCTTCCGTCCGGCATCTCAGCTCCCATGAGCTCCGGATTAATAAACATGGAGAAATCGGTAATCTTCTTAAAGCTTTCATCCAGGATAACTACCCTGCTGTTCCCGGTATCAGCGATATAGATCCGGTTTCTCTTGTCCACGAAGATATCACTGGCATCCGCCAGGCTTGTGATGCCCAGGGACCTGCCGTCATATTCGGCTGCCGGTTCAAAGGCATCCGGGCTCTCCAGTGCCCATCCGTCCTTATCATAGGTAAAGGTGGTATAAGGCACCATGGAAGCGGCATGGGCACGGCTGCCGAATAAGATACAGACCGCGAAGGCGGTAATCAGAATTTTATGTAATTGCGGTTTAAGAATTATTTTAAGCAAATGATCCACCTACTCTTTCATTCCGGATGCACCCATCGTCTCGACAATATTACTCTGGGTTAAGATAAATACGGAGACTGGAACAATCATCATTACCACTGCGGCTGCTCCCCCTACGCCGGCTCTGCCGATCCCGCCGGCCAATATCTGGCCCATGGCATAGTTGAAGGTCTTCAGTTCCTCCGAATGGATATACACCGTTCCGCCCATATTCCAGAGATCCCGGAAGGAAAAGATAATCAGTGTCAGCCAGGCAGGCTTGACCATGGGCATGGCAATATGCCAGAAGTTACTCCACTCGCTGGCTCCGTCGATCCGGGCCGCCTCCAATACGGTGTCATGCACCATCTGCTCCATGAACTGCTTCATGAGGTATAACCCGAGAGTGGAGCCGAAGGCCGGAATGATCAGGGACCAGTAGGTATCCAGCATATGCATCCAGGTCATTACCATAAAGTTCGGAATTGCCGTAACCGCCGCATTGAACAGCAGTGTGATAACAATAATCTTAAACATGATCTTCGAACCGGGAAATTGATGCTTCGCCAGTGCATAGGCACACAGGGAAGCCAGAATTACATGCCCCAGGGTTCCGATCACCGAGATCAGGACCGTATTAAACAGATACCTGGAAAAAGGCACCACGGAACCGGACAGCACACGGAACAGATCCTGAAAATTCCGCAGAGTAGGATTTCTTACAAAAAAGCGCGGCGGAAATACCCAGAGCTCATCCAGCGGCTTTAAGGAGGAGGATACGGTATAGATTAACGGGAGCACCATAAATGCGCCCAGCAGGGTTAATATGACGTACACGCCTGCATTGACTAGTTTTGAACGATTCAGTTGTTTCTTCTTTTTATACTTTTTCAGTTTCATGCGCCTGCTCCCTCGTTATTCTCCGACCTTGTTCAGTAATTTCTGCACAATATAATTAGTTAACAGCATCGCCGCAAAGAGTATCGTTGCAATCGCTGAGGCATAACCCATCTCATACCGGATCCCTCCGTAGTCCTCCAGGTGATTCACTATGGTATGGGTGGCATAATCCGTACTTGGAAAGCCCACCAGACCGGTTACCACGGAGCCTATTCCGAAGGCTCCGGAGATGCTCATTACGGCTCCGAACATCAGCTGGGGACGCATGCTCGGCAGAGTGATGAACCACAGCTCCTGCCACCGGTTCTTCACACCGTCAATGGCTCCGGCCTCATAGAGAGCCTTGTCGATCCCCTGAAGACCGGCAATAAAAGCCAGGAAGCCGGTTCCCAGTGAGGACCAGAGAACCACCACGATAACCAGGGGCATCATATATTTCTTATCCGTGAACCAGCGTGCCGGCTCGTCCAGAATTCCCATCTCCATTAAAAGTCCGTTCGCCCAGCCGTTCTGGTCACTGGAGAATAATACGGTCCAGATCAGAAGCACATTGCCGGACAGGGACGGCGCATAGAACACCACGGTAACCAAGGCTCTGAGCCGGGGCTTCAGATCATTGATGACCCAGGCGATCAAAAGGGCCATGAAGTAACTGATGGGGCCGGTTACCGCCGCAAGGATGAAGGTGTTCTTGATGGCAAGAATGAACACGTCATCATCCAGAAAGAGCCTCTTATAATTATCCAGACCGATAAAACGCGGTATCTCCATCATATTAAAATCGGTAAAGCTGAAAAATATGGATATGATTACGGGACATACGGTAAAGATGCAGAATATGATAAAGTATGGAAGAGCAAAGGCGTAACTGGTGGCGTATTGCTTCATTCTGTCCCGGGTCAGCCTGCTGTTGCGCTTTAACGGCTTATTCACCGGTATCTTGCCTGTAACGGCATGTGTGGAAACCTCGTTCGCGTTCATATGAAATCCTCCATCTATCATTCAATCCCAAATTCCTGTCTCTTATGGGTCAGCTCCGCATTGATCGGCTCGATATAAGTCTGCAGGGTATCCGCCGCGTCCAGCTTGTCGTTGGCTACCTTGTTAAATGCAAACGTCAGGGTCCTCGCCGTATAATAACCTCCCGGAACCTCCGGCGTACCCTTCACATATTGCCACTGGTCCAGGATATTCTTTAAATCCCCGGAGGACCAGGACATCATCTGAAGCGCTTCCATGTTGGCAGTGGGCTGCTTGGCAGCCGCATTGATTACACTTTCCATCTCATTGCCGAAGATGCTCTGAATCTCTGCCGAGGTCCACCACTTTAAAAATTCCCAGGAAGCCTCCGGAGCCTTGGTATTCTTCATGATCATGGCAGAGGAGCCGGTAGCCGGTATGGTACGGTTGACATTCCCCTTATCATCTATTGTGCCCGGCAGGGATACCATCTCCCAGCTTCCCTTGATCTCCGGGGCAAACAGGGATAATTGGTTATACAGGGTGTAATCCGCTATGGCAAGGGGCATCTCTCCGGAACGGAAACGGTTGACAAAATCATACTCCATGGGGAAATCATACAGGGTGTAGTAATTCATCATCCTGGTGAAGGCCAATGCCGCCCCCTGGGAATCCAGATTCGTCCTCTCCCCGTTATTGAGATAAAGCTCCGTATTGTTTTGATACATGAACATTAATAAGGTGTTCAGATCATGAGGCATGCCGATGGACATATTTTTCTTCTGAAGCTCGGGGATTATGATGTCAAATGCATTCCAGGTGACCGGTGCCTCAAGCCCCAGCTCATCAAATATATCCGTTCGGTAGAACATCATGTTAAAGCTCTGGTTTTCCGGCAGCGCATAAGCAGCGCCGTTAAACCGGTACGGTACCATGGCACTTTCATGGAATCTTTTTATCACCTCATTATAATCCTCAAACCCGCTTAGGTCCGCAACCGCATTACGCACGGCGAAATTGACCGGATCACCGTAAGCATTGGATAAGGATACATCCGGTCCGGTCCCCGACAGTATGGAAGGAAGAAGCGTCCCGGGGTTGACCAGCTGCAGATCCACAGAGATTCCCGTCTCCGGTGTGAAGCTTGAATTAATCAGGTTTCTCAGTATGGTCTGCTGGTCCCGTCCGGTGGACATCCATACCTTAATGGAATCGGTGCCTTTCCCATAGCTTTCCTTCGTGGTTCCGATGGAGTCATAATCCATGGTGAAGGAGGACAGAAATAATTTTACGGAGAAGGCCAGATTTTCAAAAAAGCCTCCGTTGGCTTTGGGTACCTTTCTCCCTTCCGGAAGCAGGGCGATATAATCCAATTCCAGAGGCTGCCTGGAGGTGTCCAGAATCCAGGTTCCCAGCGCCGCTATGCTGTCTTTGAAATATTTAAACTTACCTGCAATCTCACCGGTATCCTCCACCATCCGGTGCAGCAGGAAGGCCATCTTCTCCAGCTGGGAAGCACGCTCTCCCTTGGAGCCGGTCAGCTCTGTCATCCTGTCTACCAGAGCATCCAGCTCCTCTGCCTCCGCTCTCATATCCTCCAGGGTGCCGGGTATCAGCTTTTCAAAACCATAATCACGGTATTTGTCCGGCGTAGCACCGGTGATCATAAGAACCTTACGGTAGATTTCATTAAGATTAATTACTACGTTCTGAACCCGGCGGAGCACATCCCCCATATCCCCAAGCACAGCCTCCAGTCCGATCTCATATTCCTTGCCGGCCTCAAAATAAAACAGATAATCCTCCTCGGCGCCGCCCAGTGCTTTGGTTCCCCAGTCGCTATCATAAAGAAACTTAAGGTTAGCGGCTTCGGCAAAGGGTACTTCCCCGTTGATCGTAAGCTTTCTGCTGACATAGACACCGGAGTACACATTCTGCCGGAACCTGGCTGCCAGCCGGTACAGGCCGCTTTCCTTCACGGACACCTTCCAGGACATACGGCTTCCTGCGGTCTGCCAGCGGGTGCCTCCCACCGTATTGAGCACGATGCGGTCTATCTCCTGGGGCTGTGTATAGGAGGAGGATCTGTCATTCAGGGGATAATTGGACCGTTCCGTCTTTTCATGGATATCCTCCGCCTGGACGTATACGATGTCACCGGCTGCCTGCCGGTAACCCAGTTTGTCATATTCTTTCTTCACTTCACTGTAGCTTGCGGCAGGCACCTTATGGTAAAAGCGGAGGCTCTCGATCAATAAGGGCTCCCGTTCCGAAACCAGCCGCAGGGTATGCCTTCCTGCTTCCAGGTAGAAGGCCAGGGGTTCCGGATAAAAGCCTGAGGTATCCTTTACATCAGCCTCCAGCCACCGCTTTATCTCGGACTGGCCGGGACGTATGTCATTGCCGTTTAAATCCCGCCTCTCGTCACCATAGACATCCTCCCAGTATCTCGGAAGGTTTATGTACTGTGCTTCCTTATAGGGCACCTCACCGTCGATATATAATATCCTCTCAATGGCGCTTCCTTTTCCCTCATACGGGTAGTATCTGATATTGATATTGTACATACCGCTTGCAGGTACATCAAATTCCCATTCGATATAGCCTTCCTCCGTTGTAAGAACGGAGCTTTTCATTGATCCGTCATAGTTTTGAAGAACCTCAGGGTCCTTATCCGCAGCCGAATAATTGATCGCATCGATTACAAATCCGGTATCGGTAAAGGAGCTCCCCTCATGCTTCTGAAGATATGCCTCATAGCTTCCTTCCTCCGCATAGGCTTTTGCTGCTTCCGGCTGTATATCTCCGGCCGGCTGCACCTCCGGGGTATTACTTTCAACTGCCCTGATTGCAATACTTAAATTTGATATAACTAAAATACTGCAAAGCATCAATGCTGACATACGTTTCAATAACTTTGACTTTCCGTTAAAACCTCCAAGCTCCGCCACAGCTAAAACCTCCATTATAATATGCTAAATTAGTATGCAGAATCGTATTTTTTACTATATTGTCCCATAATATATTTCCAAACATGATATATCTTATTTATACCTAATATATCATATTGGACAAATGATGTCAATGTTATTCACAAAAAAACACATCGATTTATATTATATTTATGCTTTTATACTACATTATGCATATATCAAATCATAAGTATTTTATTATTTGATATATCTTATTGTAATTTTTACTATAATACTTTGATATTTGACATATTGCCCTTCTTTTCCTCCGTTATTTAAAGACAGAAAAAAGAGGGTAACTTGGTGCATATAACAAGCCCCTCTTTTTTTCAAATTGCATTAAGGAGATATCAGTCAGCTTTAATAACAGATTTTAATTGTTTTTATCTCAAATGGCCGGAATACCAGATTGATATCATTCACCTCCGGCAAAACCCGGCAGGTCTCCTCCAGCATATTGGTAACAGCCGCTTCCCCGGCATCCTCATTCAAGGTGAGTACCGCATTCGTATAGGTGCCTTCCGCATCGTATAATCTCATGATGAAGGCACGCTCCCGGTCCTCACAGGGCTTGATCGCTTCAATAATAATATTGCTGCGGTTCAGCTTAGCAAAGGATGCCTTCTCATATCTGCCGGTAACGATAACGGGCTTATAATTCAAGCAATAAGCCGGCCATATTACCGTATCGGCGCCAAAGCCTCCCTTATGCGGATAGAAGGAATAGGTGCATTCATGAATTCCCCTGTCCCCCGTATAATCCGGCCGGGTTCCTCCCTTATGCAGGGATAGCCTGAGCTTGGAATCCTTTACCGAGATACCGTACTTGCAGTCATTTAAGACCGCGACGCCATATCTGCTTTCCGATAAATCGGAATATTTGTGGTTGGATACCTCGAATTTTGCTTTCTCCTCCGCCGTGTTTCTGGTAGTCTTTCTCTTGATATAGCCAAATTGCACCTCCTGTCTTGCGCAGTCAGCGAATATGGAAGTGTCGAACGCTGTCTTTAAGAACCGGTGATCGTCCCCCCAGTCCATAATGGTCTCAAAGCGGACCTCGGGACTGTCCGCAAAGAATATCATATCCTGAAGCAGGCCGGATTTATCGCTTAGCTTGTATCTGCTTCTGATCCTCAGCTCCACCGATCCCTCGGATACGATTTCACGGCTTAGGAGTACGGAGGTATCCCGGAACTTATATTCAATGTCCGCATCAATATCCCAGTTATCCCAGGCACTCGGAACATCCTCAGCCATCAGGAAGGTATTGAAGGCATAGCCTTCTCCCCTTAATTCTCTTGCCTCTGCGATATCGATAAAGGAACTGATGAAGCCTCTTTCATCAAACGTAACACGGGCATGGGGAGTAATCAGTTCCTCTTCACGGAACCGGAAAGCGGATATGCTTTCCTCCGGGCTGCCCTTAACCAGCCTGAGGCTGACGGAGGAAAGGGCAGGAATTGTGACGCCTTTGACAGCAAGCTTCTTTTTATCATGCAGGTCGGTAACAAGCTGCTGTTCGTAACCGCCTTCCACTATGCAGCCTTCCTTATAATCCAGATAGATTACATCCTTCCGGTCAAAGGAAAGGGTATTGATCACGGATACCGCATACTCATCCTTATCTGTGCGGACGGAGTCCAGGATTAATTCCCGGGACCTTTCGATGATATGGGCAGTTTCCTTTTTGGATTCCTCATGCACTCTCGGAATGCAGGTTCCCGGAAGGATATCATGGAACTGGTTTACGAGCAGGGACTCCATTAACGGATGGATATCCTCATCCGAAGCAATGGTTTTATTCTCAACGGCATTGCGGACCGTCAGATACTCAAGATTCCTTAAGTTAATCTCAGCCAGCCGGTTGTTTCTCTTAATCACATGCTGATTGGTCAGGGTTCCTCTGTGCAGCTCCAGATAGAGCTCATCGGAGTAGACGGAAGCGTCCACAACCGAGGCCTCCAGCCTCTTCATGAAATCACTTACGGTAAGATGTCCGGTTCTCGGAATTCCTTCCAGATCCCTGACCCGTCCTGCCATCTCGATCATCTCAAACTGGGGTCCGCCTCCCCCGTCGCCAAAGCCGTAGGATAACAGTCTCATATTGGACACGGTCTTTTCCTTCACAGAGTCATGGCCTTTCGTAACATATTCCATCACGGCTTCCGCATCCGGCCAGATATGGGTCTTGTTCAGATGCGTCAGTACCCTGGTTCCGTCCAGGCCCTGCCAATAGAAGGTATCATACGGAAACTGTGTCGTATCGTTCCAGGCCATCTTCGTGGTGAGAAAATAATCCACGCCGCATCCTTTCATGATCTGAGGAATTGAGGGGCTGTAGCCAAAGGTATCCGGCAGCCAGAAGCTGTCCGAGGTATAATTAAAATATTCCCTGGTAAAGCGCTGGCCCCACAGGAACTGGCGGATCATGGCCTCGCCGCCCGTGATGTTACAGTCACATTCGATCCATACACCGCCGTTGGGCTCATATCTGTCTTCCGTAACCTTTTCCTGTATCTGCGCAAAAAGCTTCGGATAATTCCTGCGGATCAGCTCGCTGTGGTAGGAGGAGCTCTGGATGAATTTATACTCCGGATACTGCGCCATCAGATTAAGCTGGTTGGAATAGGTCCGGGCGCATTTTTTGATCGTCTCATCCCTGTGCCAGAGCCACGCCGTATCCATATGGGAATGTCCGATAAAGCCCGCAAAGCCCGCGGTGGCTGAATTGGTCGGGGACAGTTTTGTCCTGATCAGTTCGCCGGCCTTCTCCAATGCCTCCATAAAGCTGTCATGATCGGTATCCTCATAGGAATAATATAATATTTCATGTACCTTTTCCAAGGTATTGACCACGTCGGCACGCCGGAAACTATTGCGATCCAGAACACTCACCAGCTGGTTCAGGGTTCTTAAATCAAAATAGAAGTCACATATCTTCCCGTTCTTCAGGCAGATGTCCACCGAATGGAAGGAGAACATGAAATCTCCTCTGGGACTGTCGGAGAAGGGCTCACACCCCTTCACATAATGCCCTGCATAATATTCCAGCGCCATATCGATGGTCTCGCCGGCCTTCACGTTCTGTTTCAGCATGTCACAGTAATGATTGCCGTGACCGGTGACAACAATCTTGGTACAGAAGGTTCCAAAGGGGATCCCGTTCACCCAGAGCATGGCTTCATAGCCTTCGATCTTAGGGTATATAAACAGGGTCTTCCCATCCAGCTCCCGGGGGACGGTATATTGTCCCTTAAACCAGCAGTAGGTGCTTTCTCCTCCCCACCGGTCCCCCTTCTCGCAGGGCAGGAACAGGCTCTCCTCCGGTATATCATGATATTGGGACTGTGTCTGGAATTTCTTTACCGCTATTTCACCTGTCTTCTCAAACATCATGGGGGCCAGGGTGTTCTCAAATCGTCTTAATTTCGATAGCATTTTGTCTATCTGTCTGTCGCTCAGCATATAAAATTCTCCTTATGTAGTATTGGTATTATGTTATTATATGTGTTCCGGGTACAATTTCTGACGGATCAACGGAAAACAGCCACATAATCCACATAGATTTCGTTGGCGCTGGGATTTTGACTCGCAATTCCGCTTAATGCCCCATAGATAAAACCTCCGAAGCCATCATCATTGTTCTGCAGATTACTGCTGAATTTTATAATGCCTGAATCAGCCAGCAGATTGTTACTGTCGTCATACAAACTGACAATGTAGTTTTTATCCGCAATATCCCTTAAGTCAAGGTCGATCTTGACCCGGTACCAGACTCCCTCTTCCCAGCCGGCAATGGACCGGTTATTCACTTCAAAGGTAAAATCATTCTTAAAATTGAACAGAAGCACCGCTCCGGTCTCCGCACCGTCCTTCACGTTATGCATCAGGCAGAAAAGCCTGGCGTCCTTATTATCACAGATCTGTTCCAGCTTCAATCTGGATTCCACCGTATAGGTACTGGCAGCAAGGCCGGAGGGCAGATCCATGGAGTGATTATAGAGATAGGACTGGACAGCCGTATGATCCGAATAGATTCTGGCATAGGTTCCTTCTTCATCCTTCACCAGGGATACGTTGGCAGCCTTGGAAGGCGGCTGTACTTCACTGAAATTATCCGTCGTGCCGAGGGCGTTCGGCACCCCGTTCATATTGGAGGTGGGATACCCTTCAAAGCCCTCTGCAAAAAAGATATCCGATTCCCTGTTCAGATAATAGGAGTTATCGGGCACGGTGAAGCGTTCCCCCTTCTTAACTATATTGCGGAAGGAGGCAAAGCCCTGTTTTGATCTTAAATTATTCTTATAGGTCATGGAAGCAATCCTGATTTTGTCCATGCCGCTGTTCACCAGCAGCAGGTCACCGTCATTATTATAGGACAGATTTACGAAGTCTGCCGTACCGCCGCCTTCCATAAGCATGGAAGGAGAAGGAACATTAAAAATGTTGCCGTTATACAGATTAAGGTGACCTCCCTGTACGATGATATTATTTGCAGTCCCTCCCCAGAAGGCCGTATTATAAAAATCCGCATTGCCGGTAAAGCTTTGGTCCAGGCGGATCTGGCTTAAATACTCCGAACTGACATAATTATTCTTAAAGCTTACCAGCTGGGTATTTACAAACTGCATGTCATTCAGCTTCTCAAACACGAAAGCCTGGGTGGAATAATCGATTCCCTGTCCGACACACCAGCCGGAGGCGCCGCTGCCGTTGTCATCGACGAATTTCATGGACTGTCCTCCAAAATAGGAGAAATTATCGAATAATAATTCCTCTCGGACATCACCGATCAGGAATACCACCAGGTTCTCCTGCATGAATTTATGAAGGGCCCTGGTATTCTCCTCCGCGCTTACCGCCCCGCCTGCCACGGAATTCGGCCACTTGCCGAACTTTTCTTCATCCCCGGAGGTCAGGCAGTTGCCGTTCATCTGTATGTTGATTAATTTGCCCCCTGCGGAGCCTCCGCCGACCTTGACGGCATTGTTCAGGCAGATTCCCGCAAGGTATTCCACATAATGGTTATCACAGCGGTTAGTCATAAAATCCAGACCGTTATAACCGTTGCGGAAGGACACATTAACCGCGTAGATATCCGCTCCGTCCGCTCTTACCCCATAAGGATATGCCTTGATGTTAATATAATCCTGCTCCGGGTAATTAAATACAAGACCGCGGATCCCGCTTCCTTCTTTCAGATTGACGGTCGCAGTACCTTCCGGATCTCCTGCTCCCGAATAGATCTGAAGGATGGAACCAAGATTGATGGGATTCCTGCCAAGATCCACCGCTCCTTTTAATTCCACTCCGGTGGGTACGGTAAGATTGCCGTCAATCCGGTAATTGCCCGGCGGCAGGAATACTATCCCCCCGCCTTCCTGTCCGGCTTTATCCAGCAGCTCCTGTATGATCCGAGTCGTATCCGTCACACCCAGGGTATCTGCTTCTGCGACATACAGCTGGTCCCTGGCCGGCTTGCATGCCTTAAGTCCGGTGTCCGGTATCTGCTTTAACGGCGCCGTCTCTATGGGCTGTTCATCCAGGCTTACCTTGCACAGGGCTATATTATTAATTCCCGGTTCTCCTCTGAAACGGTTGCCTGTTAATATGGCGCTTAAGGTTCCGGTATCCAGCGTGATATGCTCCTTAGGGTTATTAAAATCACAGCCGGTATATGCAACGATTCCGTTATTTGAATATACCGAACCGCTCCCAATGGTGCATTGCAGAAGCTGCAGCTTTCCGGCTCCCTCCTGCTTCACCGCATATTCACCGGCATTTATAACACTGTTATAAAACTGCGCATGGGAATCCCCGGCATTTTCATTGGCAGTCGTCCATATGCCGTTAACGCAGTCTTCAATGGTAATCTCGGCAAAGGATTCGCCGACAGCCGCCAGTCCTTCTATCATAATAGCCGTCTGGCAGCCGGTGTAGGTATGGCGGAACACCTGGCCGTTGGGGAAATTATAATCCTCCTGCTTCGTGTCCGCATTAACGGAGGAGCGGAAACGGATTCCCGTATTGTAGCCTGTGATCCGGGTATTGGTGAAATAAGACCAGTCAACACGCCCCAGGGTAATACCGGTTGCATTGGAATAGATATAATCCTTATGCGCTCCATCAATAGCCGGAGCTCCTTCCAGTCCGGAATTCGCCCAGAAATCCGGAGAGAAAAAGATATAATCAAAGCGTCCGATATCGATGAGTCCGTCCACATTCAGCCCCTGATACAAAGGGGTGCCGTAGACATTCTGAACCGTCGGACTGTTGCTGGCATTGGGTCCCTGCTTGATGGCTATGTAAG
>JAFADH010000283.1 GCA_023424995.1 Bacillota bacterium
GTGGTACATCTTGGGGAGAGAGACTGCTCCGTCCAGAGAAGGAACCAGAAGCTGATAGAGGAATCTCCCTCCGCCGTTATGACACCGCAGCTGCGCAAGAAGATGGGAACGGCAGCCGTGAAGGCTGCTAAGGCCACCGGATATGTGAATGCCGGAACGATCGAGTTCTTATTGGATAATCAAGGAAATTATTATTTTATGGAGATGAATACCCGTATCCAGGTGGAGCATCCGGTGACCGAGATGGTGACCGGGATAGATATGATCAAAGCCCAGATCAGAATCGCTAACGGTGAAGCCATGCCCTACCGCCAGGATAATATCAGATTTGAAGGCCATGCAATCGAATGCCGCATTAATGCGGAGGATCCCTCCAGGGGCTTTATGCCCTGCCCGGGACGCGTGGAGAATGTATTATTCCCCGGAGGCTTCGGAGTCCGTGTGGACAGTGCATTATATCCGGGCTATGTAGTACCCTCCTGCTATGACTCCATGCTGGCCAAGGTTATTACATACGGAACGGACCGCGAGGAAGCAATCAGCAGGATGAGGCGGGCGTTATCCGAACTGATTATTGACGGTATTCAGACCAATGCGGAATACCAGTACGAGCTCCTGGAGAGGGAAGAAATTATATCCGGCAGATATCACACCGGCTTAATTGAGAAAAAATGAGAAATAGCTAAAGTTATTTCCCATAGAAAGAACCCGCAGGCGGTTTCTTTCGGTTAATCAATGTAATGAACGGAGAAGTTATGAACATGAATCCTTTTAAGGCAAAGCAATATGCCACATCAAGTATATACCGTGCAAGGCCTCAGGAAGTTGTAAGGTCGGAGGAAGAACGGCCGAATATTCCGGAAGGTATCATGACAAAATGTCCCAGGTGCGGAAAGGTAATCTACACGAAGCTTCTGATCAAGAACTTCAAGCGGTGTGATGAATGCGGTTATAATTTCAAGGTTTCAGCCAACGAACGTTTTGCAATGATACTGGATGATGGGGACCTGCAGGAATTTGATGCCCAGATAAGTACACGGGATCCCTTAAATTTCCCCGGATACGGAGATAAGCTGGTCCGTACCCAGGCCGGTACCGGACTGGTGGACGGAGTGGTTACCGGAAGAGGGAAGATCGAAGGGCAGCCGGCGATGCTGGGGGTGATGGATCCTGCTTTCTTCATGGGAAGCATGGGCACCGTAATCGGCGAGAAGCTGACCAGATTATTCGAGAGGGCGGCCAAAGAGAGGCTCCCTGTTATCGTATTCACCGCTTCCGGCGGTGCCAGGATGCAGGAGGGTATCTATTCCCTTATGCAGATGGCTAAGGTAAGTGCTGCTGCTGCAAAGCATTCGGAGGCAGGACTGCTCTATATCACTGTTCTGACAGATCCCACAACCGGCGGCGTAACGGCAAGCTTTGCCATGCTGGGCGATATTATCCTGGCAGAACCGGGAGCATTGATCGGCTTTGCCGGACCAAGAGTAATTGAGCAGACCATCGGCCAGAAGCTGCCGGAGGGCTTTCAAAGAGCGGAGTTCCTGTTAGAGCACGGCTTTGTGGACCAGATAGTTCCCAGAGATCAATTGAAGCAGACCTTGGGAACCATCTTGAAGCTGCATTCTACTGCAGCCGGAAATCTATAGGATTAAGAATATTTAATATGGATTTTACAGGAATGATATATCAGTTATGTATGATTTGGTTTTAACAATACACTATACTGGAATGAGGGATATTATGCCGGATATTACACCTTGGGAAAAAGTTAAATTAGCACGTATGCCGGTCAGACCAACCGGACTTGATTATATTGAACGGATTTTTGATAACTTTCTGGAGCTGCATGGGGACCGCTTTTACGGAGAAGACCAGGCTATCGTCGGAGGGATTGCCTTCTTTGGGGATATTCCGGTCACTGTGATAGCTCAGCAGAAGGGCAGGAATACCAAGGAGAATATTGCCCGTAATTTCTCTATGCCTCATCCGGAAGGATATCGTAAGGCATTGCGTCTGATGAAACAGGCAGAGAAATTCCGACGTCCGGTCATCTGCTTTATCGACACACCGGGAGCCTTCTGCGGGTTGGGAGCGGAAGAAAGAGGCCAGGGAGAAGCAATTGCAACGAATCTGGCTGAGATGATGCTGCTAAAGACACCCATCATATCCGTGGTTATCTCGGAAGGCGGCAGCGGCGGGGCTTTAGCGCTTGGAGTGGCGGACAGGGTATATATGCTGGAGCATTCCATCTATGCAATTCTTTCGCCGGAAGGCTTCGCAAGTATTTTATATAAGGATTCTTCCAAGGCGGAACAGGCTGCCAGGGATATGAAGCTGACGGCACAGGACTTATACCAATTTGGCATTATTGACGGAATTATACCCGAGCCGCAGGGCGGCGCGCACAATGACCGCGATTTGACGGCTCAGAATATAAAATCGGTACTTGAAGCGGATTTACAGGAGCTTATGGAGCTGCCTGCCGGGGAACTTTTAGAGAAGAGATATCATAAATTTCGAAAAATATAAAGTTATTTTAATTATAAAGACAGTAACAGGGAGGCAGCAGGTAACGGCTGCCTCCCTGTCATCGTATATGATTTTAATAGACCGGCTGTTTTTTCTTCTTTACATATACAATGCTTGAAGTGCATGTTCCGCCATAGGTATCGATATAATCGCGGTATTCCTCATAATTAATATAATATTGCCTGCCCCAGGAAGATATCCGGAGCATAATCCGGGCGGTAACATCATCTTTTACAATAGCGGTTACAGTGATATAGTGACCGTTAATATTATTCAGCCTTACCTGGTAATAATAAGGCTTCTTCGGTATCTCTCCCTTCTCTTTCGGCTCTACATACTCGATTTCCTTACGTTCATAAAAAGGAATGCCCTTCCTGCCCCATAGATTCGGCGTATTTGGTCCGATGGCCAGAATGACCGGGATATCCTTCTTCAGCATTTCCTCTATAAGATCAAGCATATCATAATAGGTCAGCTTCCACATCCAGGCAGCCGTAAGGCCGAAACCGTACCGCTCCGAATAGGTATTAATGGCCTTAGCCACCTTTGTTCCAAGAACCGCTATGATACGGCGGGTTTTTGTATATTCATTGTTGATTTGGCGTATAAACGGATCATAATTATCATATTTTACCTGGGCAGTGCCTTGTAAAGCAGCCTCCGTTATTGGACTTTGCAGAGCTTCATTCTGCAAGGCAAGATAGAGAAACATGTCTGCAGTTGCGATGGTGCCGCAGCCGTAGTTATGAAGAATATAATCCTTACTACGCCACTTTGTCTCAGAAAACCACATCTGGCTTCCACCGTAGGATATTGCGGAATCTTTGATAACCGGCACGTAGTCCGGGTTATTTAATCCGATGATTGTATTCTTGTCAAATGGCATAATAACTTCTCCTGTCAATGTTCTCCATACATTTTATTCGGCTGTGGTTGTTCATGTTGCAGAGAATCTGCATGCTTACTATTATTGACTTATTTATTTAATAATTTATAATAGTTATGGATGGAAATAATGGATAGAAATAATGAATGGACAGAATAGGATGCGGAGGAATGAAGAAAAAGGCGGTATTCGTATTTGGTATCATAATAGCATTGATGTTTACAATTATGATCTTTAATAACCCGGGAGATCATATCCCACAGGATTGGCCTGATATGGAGCAGATGAGCGGTAGCCTCTCACGCAGGCATTATAATTTGCAGATATCAACGGATAATATAGCGGTGGGTGGTATTACCCTGGAGGGACAGCGGATTATCGGTAAGAAGGGAAAGGATTATGCAGAAGCCTTTTGGTGTAAGGATGAGTCTGCAGTTGATATTATTGAAGATTATCTTAAGGATACATATAGAAAAGGTTCTTATCATAGGGTGAATAATACCATATATTTTGGAACGGAGAAAGCGCTGAAGGACGCCGGACTTAGTCTGCGTGAGGGATAGGAATACTCTGTGCAATTATAAAATGGTATAATAGAACCGCTTTTTGATTCTATCATACCATATATGAAAGGCAGCAGGTGCTGTTTCATTATTATTACTTCAGATGCTCTTATTACGAGACACTTCAATAACCCGTACGATGATACATATTACAAAGGTTATGATAATTGACATCTCAACACTGCCAAAGATACTGTAGTCCCATCCATAATCCCTGGCATCACCGGTCATTGGAACATAACGCAGCAGCAATAGAAAGGCTGCATTGAGGATACCGAGCACCATTCCAAGATAAGGCCAGGGGAGCTTCTTTATTCCGGAAGCGGTATACAGCATCATGAAATAGGAAATATAATAAATCATAGAACCGTAGCCGCTGTTCAGCTCTCTGGTCTGGGTCGACAGGAACAGGTATGCAATAACAATTGCTCCTGTGGCGATACCTGCACGGAGAATCCGCTGTCTTGGTATATTCTTCTCATAACTGGCTATGAAAAACGGTGCCGCTATGAATAGCCAGATAAGATAATTGAAGATATCATAGGTCTCTTTACCCAGAGTTAATAAAATCATGCTGATCAACTGTGTCAGGAATATTCCCAGCGGCAGCAGTGCGACGATGATGCGGAGCCAGCGTTCCAGGGTGCTGTTATGCCGGAGGATATAATCCAATGCTATGCCCAGCAGCAGAAACGGAAGGTAAATCGTTATTAAACCCAACTGATCCGTAATGTCCGGCCCATCGCTGGTTATATGGAGAATCACTGTAATCAGATATAAGATGAATAATGTAAAAGCAGATAAATTATTAATTGCAAATGCTGAAAATTTATTCATGGGTTTCTCCGTTTCCGTTCATAATGGCAGTACCGTAACATTATCCAGGTTCATATTGTAATAGGAACTTGATTTCTATTAATCCGGTTAAAACAAGAGGAGCTTAATTATCCTGCTTACTCTGTTGCGGCTTCCGCTTCTCTGTCCTCCTCAGTATCAACCAGGTACACCTGTCTCTTTCTCGCCATATCGTCACTGTCCAGATATTCATCATAAGTGGTAACCTTATCCACCAGATGGCCGTTAACGATCTCCATAATACGGTTTGCCGTAGTCTGGATAAACTGGTGGTCGGGTGAGGTAAAGAGTGCTACCCCCGGGAACTTGATCATCCCGTTGTTTAATGCGGTGATGGACTCCATATCCAGATGGTTGGTAGGCTCATCAAGGATTAATACATTGGCGCCTGCAATCATCATTTTTGATAACAGAACACGGACTCTTTCCCCGCCGGAGAGGACATTTACCTTCTTGGAGCCTTCTTCACCGGCAAAGAGCATTCTTCCCATGAAGCCCCGCACATAGGTAACATCCTTCTCGGGAGAGAAGGGCATCAGAAAATCGACGATGGTCTCTTCTCCGGAGAACAGCTTGGTATTATCCTTGGGGAAATAGGATACATTGGTGGTAATTCCCCATTTATAGGAACCGCTGTCGGGTTCCATCTCCCCGGCCAGGATCTTGAATAAGACTGTGGTGGCATTGGTGTTGGGACCTACGAAGGCGATTTTATCCTCCCGGCCGACGATAAAGGAGATATCGTCAAGAACCTTTACACCATCAACGGTCTTGCTAAGATTTTCTACGGTCAGGACCTCGTTGCCGATCTCTCTGCCGGGTCTGAAGTCAATGTAAGGATATTTTCTGCTGGAGGGCCTGATATCGTCCAGCTCAATCTTCTCAAGGGCCTTCTTACGGGAGGTAGCCTGCTTGGACTTGGAGGCATTGGCGCTGAAGCGCTGTATGAACTCCTGAAGCTCCTTGATCTTTTCTTCCTTTTTCTTATTCGCTTCCTTCATCTGCCTTACCATCAGCTGGCTGGACTCATACCAGAAGTCATAATTACCGGCATAGAGCTGTATCTTCGCATAATCAATATCCGCGATATGGGTACATACCTTATTAAGGAAATAACGGTCATGGGAAACCACGATGACGGTATTTTCAAAGTTGATTAAAAATTCCTCCAGCCAGCGGATCGCTTCCAGATCCAGATGGTTGGTGGGCTCATCGAGTAAGAGAATATCCGGATTGCCGAACAAGGCCTGCGCCAACAGGACCTTTATCTTCTGGGAACCGGATAATTCCGCCATCTTCTTATAATGAAGGTCTGTCTCGATTCCCAGACCGTTCAGCAGGGAAGCGGCATTTGACTCTGCCTCCCAGCCGTCCATGGCTGCGAATTCACCCTCCAGCTCGCTGGCACGGATCCCGTCCTCCTCTGTGAAGTCCTCTTTTGCGTAGATAACATCCTTTTCCTTCATGATCTCATAAAGACGTTTATTACCCATAATGACGGTCTCCAGAACATCATAGGTATCATATTTAAAGTGGTCCTGCTGAAGGAAGGACAATCTCTGCCCCGGTGTGATGATGACTTCACCCTTGCTGGGTTCGATCTGCCCGTTTAATATTTTTAGAAAGGTGGATTTTCCTGCGCCGTTGGCACCGATCAAACCATAGCAATTGCCCTCGGTAAACTTGATGTTTACATCCTCGAACAATGCGCGCTTTCCTAGTCTCAAAGTAATATTAGCTGCCTGAATCATTTATAACCTCCTGAAAATATCCATTTATATAATCTGCTTTATATATTGTAAGCGGATTTTACTCAAAAGTCTACGACTTTTTGCTTAATCTCAGATTACGTTATTTAATGCTGCGCTTACCCTAAAAAAGCCGCAGCTGCTCATGCAGGCACAGAATCTGACTGTTTTTTGAGGTTTGTAATATTTTTTCAGGTAATCCCAATAAAATACTAGGCAAAATATGGTAAGATAGTATATAATAGAGAAAAAAGTCGATTCATGTAATTCGTGGTTTTATTATTAATTAACACTATTAATAGCATTGAAGAATGTGGGGAGATGCAAATTATGAAGAGTAAGTTCAGACTCAAAAGGTGTTTATTATTTATGCTTATGCTGCTTATGAATGTTAGACTGCTTACTGGCAGGCAGGTTGAAGCAGATGAGCTGGTGAAGAATCAAAATATACTTGTTATAAATTCATATCATCCTAATTTTGCATGGACCAGGGATCAGACGGAGGGTATCACCCGGACTCTGACGGACAGCGGGTATAATTTTAACATATCCATTGAGTATATGGACTGGAAGAATTACAATTCGGAGGAAAACCTAAGATTTCTATATGATTATTACAAATATAAATATGAGAGCAAAATAATTGACTTGATCATCACAACGGATGATACGGCATTAAAATTTGCGTTAGAATACAGGAATGAAATATTTTCCCGTGCTCCGGTGGTGTTCAGCGGAATTAACCGGGAGGGAGTAGACACTATTGTAGATAAATATGACAGAGTAACCGGGGTGATTGAGGAAATAGATCCTGTCGGCACACTTGAGCTTGCGCTCCGTATCAATCCCCTGCTGAACAATGTTTATCTGGTATATGATAATACGGAGAGCGGACTGTCTACCGGACATCTGGTTACGGAGAGGATCAAGGGCGCCTTTCCGGATATTAATATTGAACCATGTAATAATATGACGTTTCAGGAGCTGATAGATACCGTCAGGACTTTAAAGAATGACAGCATCGTATTGGTAACGACCTATAGCATGGATGTGAATCATATCATTATGGAGATGGATTACGCCAATAGCAGCATCAGTGAATACAGTACGGTTCCGGTCTATCAGCTGTATGATTTCGGATTGAACCATGGTGCAATCGGCGGTAACATGCTAAGCGGCAGGCGGCAGGGAGAGCATGCCGGAGCATTGGCATTACAGATTCTGGAAGGGAAGGCGGCTGATGAGCTTCTGTATATAATTCCGGATTCAACCTCTGCGGTCATAGATTTTAAGCAGATGGAGCGGTTTGGTATTGAGGAAAGGGTGCTTCCCTCCAATATTGAGATCATTAACCGGCCATTTTCCTTCTATGAGACCTATAAGCTGCTGGTATGGGGAGTTATCATTACTATCTCCGTACTGATTGCCTTCATCAGCATTCTGCTGTTTTACATAGATAAAATTCACCGCATGAAGAAGAGCCTGTCTGAGAATCATGAAGAGCTTACCCAGCTCTATGAAGAGCTGACAGCCTCGGATGAAGAGATGAAGCAGCAATATGATGAGATAATCACTATTAATGAAAAGATTCGGCTTAGTGAAGAGAAATTATCCTATCTGGCATATCATGATCTCCTGACGGGCCTGCCCAATAAGCATTCGTTATATGAAGACGCAGAGCGCATATTGGTGCCCCGGAATGGCAGTACGGCACTGCTTTTCATTGATATTGATAATTTTAAGAATGTTAATGATACCATGGGACATCCCTTTGGTGACCTGCTGATCCAGTCAGTCGGACATAGACTGGTTACTTTGCTTGGCAGGGCGAACCCGGTCTACCGGCTTGGGGGAGATGAATTCATAGTTATATTGCAGGATATCAGTGACATGAAAGGGGTGCGGCAGATCGCCTCTGGTCTGTTACAGGGCTTCACAACAGAGTTTGATATTCAGGGAAGCATACTGCATGTCAGTATCAGTATCGGTATTGCACTGTACCCCGCAAACGGACATACCCTGGATGAGCTGTTAAAGCAGGCAGACATAGCCATGTATAGGGTAAAAGAGAGCGGCAAGAAAAACTTTATGCTTTATAATACGCTGATGAATGAATTATTAATGGAACGTGTCAATATTGAAAAATATCTTCCGGGTGCCTTAAGTAATCATGAACTGAGCCTGCATTACCAGCCGCAGTTCGATCTGGGGACAGGAAGAATCACAGGCTTTGAAGCACTGCTGCGATGGAAGAGCCCGGAATTAGGCAATGTCTCACCCTTAAGATTCATAAAGATTGCGGAAGATACCCGTATGATCATCGGTATCGGCAACTGGGTGCTGGAGAGTGCCTGCAGGTTCTTAAAGCTGCTGAATGACATGGGGTACCGGGAGCTGATGATATCCGTTAATATATCAATTATTCAATTGCTGCAGCCGGGTTTCAGTGAGATGGTATGTGATATTATAAAGCGGTCGGGAATTGAACCGCAGTTTCTTGAGCTTGAGATAACAGAATCGATTTTAATGGAATCCATCGACAGCATCGGGGCAGAGCTTAGGAAGTTAGATAATAAGAAAGTAAGTATCGCGCTGGATGACTTCGGAAAGGGTTATTCCTCTCTGAATTATTTGAATCAATTACCCATATCGACTCTGAAGATTGATAAATCCTTTATTGATTTTATCCTGAATAATAAAGACAATTCATTAACCGGGCAGATCGTTAATCTTGGGAAGTGTATGGGGATGAGCGTCGTTGCGGAAGGCGTTGAGCAGCAGGAGCAGCTGGAATACCTGAAGGCCTTTGCCTGTGATAAGATTCAGGGATATCTCTTCAGCCGCCCTGTTCCGGAAGCTGAGGTGATAGCCTTGCTGCAAAGCAGGTGAACGTTTACACAACGTTCACTTTTCGTTAATATCTGGAACACATTTATCAGCTAATATAATTATATGAATCATTAGAAGCCACAGCTGCATTAACAGGCGGCTACTGGCTTCGCCAAGCAGACAAGTAAAATTAATATAGATATTTTCATTTTACTCTCCTTAAGCCAACTTTGTGAAGTTGGCTTTCTTTCCGTCATTGACTTTGAATCTTAAGTTGGTTAGAATATAGTTATCGTGCTTCATAATAATTTAACTATCATTATTCTTCGAGAGGAAGCTTCTTATGAGTACCTTTTCCTTAAAGCTATTGGCAATTATCACCATGATGATCGATCATATCGGGGCAGTCCTTGTATCTCCGGCGACTCATCCGCAGCTTTATTTTCTATGCCGTGCTGTTGGCCGGCTTGCATTCCCGATCTTTGTATTTTTGATCGTGGAAGGTTTTTATCATACCAGTAATATAAAGAGATATCTGAAGAGGCTCGGTATCTTTGCCTTTGTCTCGGAGATACCCTTTGACCTGGCTTTCTACAGATTTCATAACGGAGCAAGCTTTATTAAGGATTTTGCGGAAGTCTTTAATGACGGAATAGATATGAAGCAATTGGCTTATCTATTGGAAAGATTGAACCGGTATCAGAATGTATTCTTTACCCTGTTCCTGGGTCTTGCATTGATTTATCTGATGAATTTGGTGGATTTGAAATTTAAAAGAAGTTTGGAAAGCAACTTGCTGGATGCAGGCTTGACCATAGCGTTCTGTATCCTTGCCATTCTATTGCAGACGGATTATAATTTTGCTGGAATCCTGTTATTTGTAGCATTTTATCTCTTCAGGGAGAGTAAAATACTAATGTCGATTTCTTTATTTATTATCTGCGGAACTATATTGAGCGACATACAAGCCTATATCCAGACAAAGAATATATTGCATATTATAAGTATGCTGGCTACCTTTGCCATGATCCCCATCGCATTTTACAACGGGAAGAAGGGCAAAAATGTAAAATATATATTTTACATTTTTTACCCGGCCCATCTGATGATTATTTTTTTGATTTCCATATTTATTTGATGACTGCAAAGCGGCTCCTCTCAGTTACGGAGTTTGCCGGCCTTCCTTCAAGACGTGTGTTTTCACCGGAAGTATATGGTCTGTCAGGGAAATAATATTTTGAGTCCATCTCATTAACACTGTTTTGGGAAGGGAAACGGTAATAAGTTTTTTTTGATGCTTCAAAATACATGCTATAAACCTCCTAGAAACAATAGTCTATGATATTATTGTTCTACAAACTTAAGGCTTATATACAGGTTCACAGGCTTTAATCACTGGTTCTTTACGCTATATTTAGCTTGTTAATTTACATTTATTTCAATGAAATGTTTCTAATTTTAACCAATATCGGAGAAAACCTATGATTTCATTTAATCTTCCCGAAGTTAAGCCGTTTATGGCAAAGCTTCTAATGAATTCCACATTTGATGCGTTTGTCTTAAAAGAGATGGAATTGCAGACCTTTACCGGCTTTCAGATAACCGGACAATTTAACGAAGCCTTCTTCTCGGCGGAAGAGATGGCCGAGCGCGGTGAGCACAGACAGATCCTCTGGAGTGAAGTAAAGCAGATTGCTTATTCCATGATAAAGGGCAGCAGAACACCCCTTTCCTTAAAGATCATATTTCAATTACCGAAGCAGCAGTGTGATTCTCTGGTGGATAGTCTGGGAGGACGGATCCGAACGGAGGATGTAGGCGGATTATATCTGAATGTCCGGTTTGATAAGGGGAATCTGAAGATTGTTACAGGAACGGCAATTAAAACCTTTACCCTTGATAAGACTCTGGAGCAGGAATGGGATAACCGCATGAAAGGGCTGCTAAAAGAGCAGAATATCGTGTATGAAGAAGAATAGTAATTGTTAGCACTCCTGTTTAAAGAGTGCTAATTTTGTCTTGACATTTTTTTGATGACGTATTATCATATCATCTATAAGCGGAACATATTCCAAGGTTCCGCATTTGAATATGAAAGAAAAAGGTATAAAGTGCAGTGTGAATTATAAAAGGGATAATTCACATATGAATTTGTGCCCATGGCTCAAAGTTTGCAGGAGATGAAGGAGGTATTGTTTTTTATGAGTACAGAACGCGGTAATTTATCAATCCATTCGGAGAACATTTTCCCGATTATCAAGAAATGGTTATATTCAGACCATGATATTTTTGTTCGTGAGTTAATCTCCAATGGCAGCGATGCGATTACGAAGTTAAAGAAGCTGGAGATCATGGGGGAAGTGAATCTGCCCGAGGATAACCAGTATAAGATTACAGTCACTGTGAATGCCGAGGAGAAGACAATCCGTTTCTCCGATAACGGTATCGGTATGACTGCGGAGGAAGTGAAGGAATATATCAACCAGATCGCATTCTCCGGAGCTCAGAAATTCATGGAGAAGTATAAGGATAAGACCAATGAAGACCAGATAATCGGTCATTTCGGACTCGGTTTTTATTCTGCCTTCATGGTTGCTTCCCGTGTATCCATAGATACCCTGTCCTGGCAGCCGGATGCGCAGCCGGTGCATTGGGAGTCCGATGGCGGTACGGAATATGAGATGAGTGACAGTACCAAGTCAGACCGCGGTACGGACATCACCCTGTACCTGAATGAAGAAAGCTATGAATTCTCCAATGAATACCGTGTGAAGGAAGTAATCCGCAAATACTGTTCCTTCATGCCCGTTGAGATTTATTTTATTAATGCCAATGAACCTAAGAAGGAAGATACTGAGGAGATAGTTGATGCCAAGGTCAGCGAAGACGGTGTAGCTGAGGAGACAAAAGAGGAGAAGGCGGAAGAAAAGAAGCCGGAGCCCATCAACAATACCCATCCCCTTTGGGCAAAGCATCCCAATGATTGCACGGAAGAGGAATATAAGAGCTTCTATCGTGATGTATTCCATGATTATAAGGAACCTTTATTCTGGATTCACCTGAATATGGATTATCCCTTCAACTTAAAGGGTATCCTGTATTTCCCCAAGATCAACACAGAGTATGATTCTCTGGAAGGACTCATTAAATTATACAGCAATCAGGTATTCATCGCAGATAATATCAAGGAAGTAATTCCGGAGTTTCTGATGCTGCTGAAGGGTGTTATCGATTGTCCTGACCTGCCGTTGAATGTATCCAGAAGTGCGTTGCAGAACGACGGCTTCGTTAAGAAGATATCCGAATACATCTCCAAGAAGGTAGCGGATAAGCTGACCGGCATGTATAAGGTGGAGAAGGAGAATTATGAGAAGTTCTGGGATGATCTCAGTCCGTTTATTAAGTTCGGCTGCTTAAAGGATGAGAAATTCCGTGACAAGATGAAGGATGTTATCATCTATAAGAATCTGGAAGACAAATATATTACCCTGGCTGAATATGTGGATGCAAGAAAAGGCAGTGACCAGAGTGAAGAAGCTAAAGATAAGAAGTCCGAGGCAGAGGCGGATGCTGCGGGCGAAGGCTCTGAGGATTCATGCGGGTGCGGACATGACCACAAGCATGAAGAGGGCTGCGAATGCGGACATGACCATGAGCATGACCATAACCATGAGCATGATCACAGTCATGAAGCTGAGGAAGAGATTGATGAAGATAAGAAGACTGTAGTTTACTATGTAACTGACTTAAAGCAGCAGAGCCAATACATCAATATGTTCAAGGAATCAGGAGTGGATGCTCTCATCCTGACCCATAATATTGACCAGCCATTCATCACTCAGCTGGAGTATCAGAACCAGCAGGTCAAGTTCCAGAGAATTGATGCGGATATTACGGACAGCTTCAAGGCCGATACCAAAAAGAAGGATAAGAAGGTGCTCAAGAACAATACGGAAGCCATGACGGCTTTATTCCGTAAGGTACTGGGTAAGGATAAGCTTGAGGTGAAGGTAGAGAAATTCAAGAATGAGAAGGTATCCTCCATTATGACCCTGAATGAGGAAAGCCGCAGAATGCAGGATATGATGCGCATGTATAACATGTCAGGCATGGATATGGGCGGACTTGGCGGTGGTGAGACCCTGGTCCTCAATGCGAATAATCAGCTGGTTCAATTTATCATAACCAATGAGAACGCAGAACAGACTCCAATGATTTGTGAGCAGCTGTATGATCTGGCATTGCTTGGTCATAAGCCTCTGGAGCCGGAAGCTATGACAAAATTCATTCAGAGAAGCAATGAAATTATGCTGCTGCTGGCGAAGTAGAGCTATATTAGGATAATATATGATAAACTGATACACCAGGGTAAGAATAACTGATGTAGTATACGAAACAATCGTGATACATTATTTAGAAGGAATTCAGAGGATGGACAATAGTTCATATCTGAATTCCTTTTTTGTATATAGTCCCAGAATATGGGAAAATATATAATTGGAAGTCCGAATAATTATTTATATATCATTAAAATTATATAAAGTGACAATATCCTATTGATAATAACATACCATATATGTTATTATATAGTAATGAAAACTATATTATCTGGCATTCAAGACGAATGTTGCGGTATAATTGATTGATTAAGGGTACACAGGTTATTTATGTACTATGCATATTTATATTCCGTGTATATTTATATTCCGTGTATATTTATATTCCATGTATATTTATATTCTGAATGCCATAAGGCGAATTTGGAATATTTTTTAAAATAGATTTTGTTAACTTAAATAACAGGAGGATGAAAGAATGTCATATCGAATTATTGGAGACAGCTGTACGGATTTACCTGCATCGCTAAAGGAGGATCCGCATTTTAGGCTTGTACCTTTAACTCTAATTGTTGATGGTGTTTCAATTATTGATGATGCTACTTTTAATCAGAAGGATTTTTTAAGACGTGTAAATGCCTATCCACACAGTCCGAAATCTGCATGTCCCTCGCCGGAGGATTATATGAAACATTTTGATGTTGACGGTGACATCTATATAGTAACCTTATCATCCCAGCTGAGCGGGTCTTATAACAGTGCCGAACTGGCGAAGAGAATATATCAGGAGGAGCATCCGGATAAAAAAATCGAAGTGATAGATTCCCGTTCTGCTTCTGTAGGACAGGCTCTCATCAGCATGAAGATTAAGGAGCTGCTCGAAGCACATCATCCCTTTGAAACAGTGGTTAATAAGGTGAACGCCTTTCGTGACGGACTAAAAACCAAGTTTGTGCTGGAATCATTAGAGACACTTCGTAAGAACGGCAGGTTAACGAATCTGCAGGCCATCATTGCCAGTGCTCTGAACATAAAGCCTGTGATGGGCGCAACACAGGAAGGCGCCATCTGCAAGGTGGATCAGGCCAGAGGTATCCAGAGAGCATTGATGCTTATGGCAAAATGCATTGAAGAGGATGTAGTTAAGCCCTCAGAGAGAATTCTTGGAATAGCTCACTGTAACAATAAGGAACGGGCAGAATTCGTAAAAACAGAGATTTTAAAAAGAATTCCCTTTAAGGATTGCTTTATTGTTGATACTGCGGGAGTGAGCTCATTGTATGCAAATGAGGGCGGTATAATCACAGCATATTAGTGTTGTTACCGGGTACGCCTCAATATCCAAAAGGCAGCCCATTTATCCTTGTAGACATTATAGAAAATAATGCGAAAACACCGCAGAATAATAAAAAATCAGACCTAGACAGGGCATTAACCCGCCTCGTCTCAGGTCTATTTTTTGACCTTTCCAGACAGACCATGCGTAGCTTCTAACCATCACCCCTACGAG
>JAFADH010000300.1 GCA_023424995.1 Bacillota bacterium
TTGAAGGGGATATCGAAGGATGTGACCGTACCGTCAGTATTGTTGATATCCAGCTTGATGCCGAACTTACGGGTGGTATCGCCCAACGGTACGGAAGCAGCCTTTGCCCAGCCGCTGAACACGAACACATCATCCTTATTGCCGGATACCTGAATGATCTGGCGGAGATACTTGTTCTTTGCGCTGCTGCCATTAATCTTGTAGCTGTTGGGATCGACTGCCGAAGGTGCGGTCTGGGTAACGGAATTATTCACAATGCCGTCCCCTGTCTCCATGCCTGCCAGTATCCAGAAGGACGCAGCGGGAGACGGTCCCCTGAAATCTGCATTCTCCACAAGGCTGTAACGGCTGGGAATATATCCTTCCTCGAACTGCAGGTTATCAAAGTAAGCAGTTCCCGTCTCGCTCTGGATACCGGTACGTATGGTTATGGTATTATCTGCAATATTACCCGGTACCGTAAGAGTGGTCTCAAGCCTTGTCCATCCGTTGTCACCGGTCAGATACCGTGACCTGGTGGAATGAAGCACTCCGGCATCATCCTCATACCAGGCCTGGAGATAGGCTCCGCTGTTATTGATCCTGGAGATATCCCGGGTCCTGACATAAGCAGAGAAGGTATAGGTCTTACCAAGCTCCACGTCGAACTTCTGGTAATAGATCTGGGCGCCGGAGGTATTTGTTTTTGTGATCTTTAAGCTTTTGCTGCCAAGGTAGCTGCTCTCTGCAGAATAAGAATTCGTTCCCGTGCTGCCGCTATTGCTGTATTGAGTGAAGGCTTCCTCCGCCTCTACATTATGATTCTTTACGTAGTTCCTGGTAGTCTTCTGAAGCTTGGACTGACTGGCAAGCTTGTTCACATTGGAACCGCTGCCGTATTCATAGTACTGCGCCCCATTGTCACTGTCCCGGATGCTTACGGTATTGCCCGAATTATTGAACTGGTAGATATCCTTCCTGCCGGCATAATCGGTGAAGGTTGTCCTATTATATCCGTATCCTATGCTGATATGGCTTCCCGCCGTACCACCGGAGGATTCGGAAGCCTTGATCACTCTTTTAATGTCACCGGTGCTGTAGTTATAGGTGATTTTATATCCGTCATGGTTGGTAACGCCGGTAAGGTTGTTATTGGAATCATAAGCATAGGCAGATACTTTACTGTCCGGATAAGTAATGCTGGTCAGCTTTGTGCCGGTATATGCATAACTTGTCCTTCTTCCTGCCGGGTCCACGATTCCCGAAAGTCTGCCGTCAACATATTCAAAGTTTGTTACCCTGCCTGCCCCATCTGTTGCCTTGTTCAGGACCGTTCCGCTGTAGGTAAGGGTTATGGCATTACCGTTATTATCCCGGATGGAGGACAGATATCCCGATGCGGTAAATTTTAGTATATTGTCCTCAGTATCCTTTATCTCATACGTATTATCGGAGTTCTTTTTCAGGGTCAGGTTTATCCCCGATTCATCCTTAAAGGTTCCTGCGTCACCGGTAACAAAATAATGTGCGGTACCGTCCTCATCAATGTAATAATAATTATAGGAATCACCGGTTCCTCCCACATAGACCCTCATGCTGAGATTGAGTCTCCAGCCGGAACCGAAGCCGATGTTATCGGCCCTGTCATTGGAGTTGAACACATGGCTTACGGAAAGCGGCATACGGCTGCCGGACATGCTTAAGTCATCATGAATGAATACCAGGCTGCCATTATAATCATTGATATATCCGGTACCTGCCCGTAATACATCCTGGGAATGATAAGTCCAGTAGCCCTCCAGACCGGAGAAATCCACGTAGCTGATGCTTACCACGGGTTTGCCTTCCGCTCCGGCACCATTGTCCGAGGAATTCATAAAGACGTGACCGCCGCCTTCTGCCTCAAGTGCCAGACCGGTATTGTCACCTGAGGTATACCAGTCCTTGGCAAGGGAGGTGATATCGAAATTGTACCACTGGTACAGCGCATTCACTTTCTGATAGTCAATGATTGTACTGTCGTATTCCGGCTTGTTGTTCCAGTTCAGCGTAAGGGAGTCCCACTCCCCATTCACCTTGTGGACATTCACCTGTGTTCCGCCACTAACCAGCTCCACGCTGCTTAAGCTGAGCATAGCCCCCGTCACCATGGAGGATTTGCCGAGCTCAGGCAGGACAAAGCGTATGAAGGAAACATTAGTATCGTTTGCATTCCTCTGTCCGATACCAAGCCTCATACTGTTATAATAAAGAGTAGTTGGATACTGTGAGGATGCATAGGTATCCTTGACCGAAGAGGAAGCCTGCTTTGTCCTGACCACCGGATCGACGGTGACCGGATAGCTTCTTTCAACGGAGGACAGCCAGCTGTCACTTGGCGTAAGTACCAAGCGGTATCCATTGTCCATGTCCTCCAGTGTAACCTCTATATCTGTTGTAATTTCTCCTTTCCGGTCATACATATACGGTACTTCCGTGGAAAAGATGACCTCTGTTGGGTCATTCTCATCATGGAAGGTGATAGTATTATCCTCCTCCAGTCTTGCTGCAAGCCCCTTTGTATTTAGAAAAAAGATATGCTGAAATCCTTAACATAACTGTTAAGGATGATATCCTCTTTTAAAACTCCGCTGCTGACCCGGTATCTTAAGTCTGTCTCCGGCAGGATCCCGGAGTAGAATACTTCGGAACTGGACTTTTCGGCTATTTTCTTCATCTCGTTATTAACGAGTATCTCACTTGCACGCTGCTTTTCTGTGCCGGAAAACGATGCGTATTGCTCGCTGGATCTAACGAAATCCTCTATATCGTCTGTAATTTCAGTGCGTAACGACTCTTTGTCAGGAACTGATACATCCGGATTAATATTGCCGGCTTCCTCAATGCTCCAGGATAGCTCGTAGTTACCCTTATGCAGCTGCACCAGCTTGTTAACTCCTGCACTCTTGGCAAATCTTACTTCATAATCATTTGCCTTATTCTTTATAATATTCGGACCGGACCCCGGCACCGATTTCCCGTTATCAGCAATTACAGACGGATCCATTCCATCCGTAAGTGAGTTATCGACATCCTTCCACTGTCCGTCTTCGAAGTAATGGACCGGCTCCTCATAGATTACAGCTTCATAGCTGTGATCATCCTTCATGAAATGCTTAACGTTCGATTCTCTTTTTTCAGTAATCTCCCCGGTGATAGCAGGGATTTCATTATTCTTTTTGTATGTATCGGTATTGCTGTTTAAATCAGCTGCAGTATTTGCTGTTTCTTCCGCATGTGCTGAATATGGTAATATTGTCACGATTAATGACACGATCAGTATCATTGAGATACATTGTTTAAACTTCTTCATAGGTCCTCCCGATTTCCTAAGAATTAATAAGTATAATATATTAATTTTTTATTACGAAAATATTATAACTTATAAATTTTATATTAACAATTTATTAATTATGGGATATATGGGAGTATTTGTAATTTATTTACTATACATATTTTATTTGTCCATTCTTGCAACCGAGCCTTTAAGACCTACAGACAAAGTCCTCGGATTTTTAACGAAATCCGAGGACTTTCTAAAAAACAATACCGATCTCAAGGTCTATGAAATCGCTGCAAAGGCAGAATATGGCAATATGAATTATTCATCACAAGCTTAAGAAGCTTAAGGGCATTAGCCCGGCGGAATATAGGAAAGGAACGCAGGTTTCATTAATAATTTATTTTATATATTGACCCGCTTCCAAAACGTAGGAACGAAAAGCAGAAGTATCGGATATATTTCCAATCTTCCGATAAGCATACAGACAGATAATATTCCCTTGCTTAATATGGAAAAATCCGCATAATTCCCTGTCGGACCGACGATCCCCAATCCGGGGCCGATATTGCTTATGGATGCGATCACCGCCGTTGCGGAAGATACCAGGTCCTTGTTATCCAATGACACTGCCAGTACGGCCACGGCAAATACGGCAATATAAAAAAAGAAAAATGCCATAATTCCAGACAAGATTTCCTCATTTACAGCTTTCCCGTTGATTTTAACAGTTTGTACCGACCTCGGATGAATGCATTTCACAATTTCCCGTTTGATAATCTTAAAAAGCAATATTACACGGAGACATTTGATTCCTCCTCCCGTGGAACCGGCACTGGCGCCTATAAACATCAGTAAAACAAGCACACATTGGCTGAATACCGGCCATAGATTAAAATCCGCGGTTGCGTAGCCTGTTGTGGTGATAATGGAGCTTACCTGAAAAGATGAGTATCTTATAGCTTCTCCAATAGAACGAAAAACCGTCCCGTTGGTGTTCAGAGTGATTAATATAATGGCCGCCGCAACCGTTCCAATATAAAAGCGTAATTCTTCATCCCGCAGAATTGACTTTAAATGCCCTTTGAAGCTCGCGTAATACAGGGTAAAATTAACACCGAACAACAGCATAAAGACGGTAATTACAGTTTCGATGTAGACACTGCCGAATGCGGCTACACTGGCGTTTTTATTGGAAAAACCACCGGTGCCCGCCGTCCCGAAGGCATGAAGCAAAGAATCATACAGGGACATCCCTCCCATAAGCAAAAGTATTACTTCCATAACCGTGAGAGATATATAAATAATATATAGTATTTTGGCTGCCTGCCCGATTTTCGGCACAAATTTTTCGGGTGAGGGTCCGGGTGATTCCGCTTTCATAATATGGAGCGTATTGCCTTTGACAGAAGGCAATATGGCAAGCATTAAAATCAGAACGCCCATACCGCCCATCCAGTGTGTAAAGCTTCTCCAGAACAATATCCCCTTGGGCAATCCTTCAATTTCCCTCAAAATACTCGATCCGGTAGTGCTGAACCCTGATATGGATTCAAATAACGCATCCATTAGAGAGGGAATTGATCCGCTGATAAGAAAAGGCAATGCTCCAAATATTGATACCAGCAGCCATCCTAAAGCTACTATTGCAAATCCATCCCTGGCATAGATATCATTTTTTACGGTTTTAATCCGGCGCATCCCCAGCCCAAATGCTGCTATTATCAAAATTGACAGCAAAAATGACATCGCATCCCCCTGCCGGTAGATTAAAGATACCATCAGGGAAAGCGCCATGCATGCAGCTTCAATGCACAATACATTTCCTAAGCTTTTAATAATGATCCTATAGTTCATCTGCTATTCTCCCGAGCCAATGATATTATCCAAATCCGTTATTTTTTTATCCTTGGCAATAAGAATGACATTATCACCCGGTTTAATCACATCGCTCCCATGGGGAATAATGATCTCGTTTCTTCTGACAATAGCAGCTACCAGAACCCCTTTCGCTATGTTGAGTTTTTTTAGCGGGACATCCGAATATTCTGCAGATACACCCGCAGTTAACTCAACCGCCTCAGCCTGGTCTCCGAAGAACTCGGCTGATCTGAGAAAAAAACATTGCAAGAATCCCCGGCAAATCATGCAATACCGGGCTTATAATCATGGTAAATGCGATTGTCCACATAAAGAGAAGCCTGAATACATTCAGCAGCCATGTTACTGCGAAAGCTTTTTTTTGCTCGTACTTTGCGGAAATCCGTATGGTCAATAACTGTAAATAGCGATTCAGAACGGAAGCCAGTCCGCCTACAAAAATGCTTAAAATTACAGAAGGGCTGCACTGGTCCGCAACAATAAAGAGACTGATCATGGTTAATGACAAGCCGCTTACGCAAAAAGATGTACTGGCCATTTCCCGTTGTACACTTGTTTGAAATTTCATTCCTTTCCTCCACCATCGGCATCCTCCTGCAAATGCCGGAATAGTCTCCGCTTCTTTTGCTGTTTTTCCGCTATATCAAAATCTGTAGTATCATAAGCTGATTGAACAGTGCCTCCTGACAATATAAAAAAGGCATTATGCTTCAAGAGTTTTCCTCACCCCAGGAAAACCATAGCCTTGAAAGCATAATGCCCAACACGATAAACACATATTTAATTCTTTACATTTTGCCATTGTATCACCTTTATCGGCATTACGCAAGTCTTTTAATAAAATTCTAATTTAAGACATGCTTTTCTGCTAATCTTTATATTTTATCTCACTGTTAATGTCTTCCATGGACTATTCGTCCGCAAAGCGGTAGCCGACCCCGATCTCGGTAAGTATAAACCTCGGCTTCGTAATGTCCTTTTCAATTTTACGGCGCAGGTTAGCCATAAAAACCCGGACCGTCTTTGTATCGCCTGTTTCTCCATAACCCCATACTTCTTTAACGATATAGTTATGGGTCAGCACCTTCCCTCTGTTGGCAATCATCAGCAGGAGCAGCTTATATTCCATGGGGGTCAGATGAACCTCATTAATGTCTACGAGGACTTTACGTTTTTCATAATCCACCGTTAAATAATCACAGCGAAAAACGGATCCGGCCACGGGCACCCATTGCTGCTCAAGCTTTCTCTTAACGACGCGGATTCTTGCCAGCAATTCACCCATATAGAAGGGCCTTCCCCTATGCGTGTCATGTTCAATATATTTTCCACAAGATTGGTAAGCCAGATCATCTCCTCACTGATGTCGGCAGCCAGTTTTTTTTGTTCCTCCGGTGATAATTGCTCATATCTGTCCGAAAGCAGAGAGCTTGCGCCGCTGAGCGCTGTAAGCGGGCTGCGCAGGTCATGTGCCACCGAACGCAGCAGCGTGCTTCGTAAGCGTTCCCGTTCCATCGCAATCCGAATTTCTTCCCGTTCCTCATAGCTGTACTCTCGATCCAGCGCAGTGCCAAGCTGTGCTGCCACCGTCTTTACTACCAGTTCCTGCTGGAAGGTCAAAGCATCATTACCGCAATACAGGATAATAGAGCCTATTTTCTCTGTAACGCCTTGTAATTGGAAATATAATTCCTTCTATATCCGGCACCGGATATGATGTTCCGGAATATTCCTGTTCATCTCCGTCAAGAATGACACGGCTTGTAAATCCGGTATTATCAAAAATATATTTGATGCCCCGCAGGATGATATTGCATTTCCCCGTGACATGAA
Source organism: Bacillota bacterium (assembly GCA_023424995.1). Classification (GTDB taxonomy): domain Bacteria; phylum Bacillota; class Clostridia; order Lachnospirales; family Lachnospiraceae; genus Mobilitalea. Next base: position 7,013 of record JAFADH010000300.1, read on the forward strand.
GAAGGTCTTCAGCCACCTCATAAAGCAGCCGGGCCGTCAGCTCGCTTTGATGAGAAATGCTCATCTGCTTTTGCAGGCAAGAGGTTATAGTACCGGAAACAACGGCAGTTACAAGAAAAAACAGCAATAACATGATATCCACCACATTGTAAATCAGAAAAGTAAAACGTGGTTCCGTAAAGAAAAAGTTAAATAATATCACACTGACTGCGGAAGTAATGAGACCATAAATGTAACCGTTGGTCAATATGGGGACAAACAGCACGCCGAGTAAAAATACCATGATGATACTTTCTTTTCCTACGCCAAACCCTGCGATCAGGAGCGAGCATAACGTGGACAGCGTTAAAATCAAGAGCATCTTTATAAATGAACAAAATGTTTTTTCAGCAATCTTTATCCGCACCATGACCTTCACCTCTCTTGTCAAATTATGGCCTTCCGGTTATTTCATGCCGAGCAGGCGGGAACCGTCCTTTGTATTCCCCGCAATAATCAGGTGTTCATTTCGTTTGAAAATATATTCGGCGCTGGTGACAGGCATTATTTTCCCATTTTGCTTTATGGCAATGATGTTGATATTATATTTGGAACGAACACTTATTTGTTTGATGTTTTTACCTATCCAGCTATCCGGCGGCGATATTTCAAAAACAGAAAAGTCATCGGCCAATTCAAAAAAATCAAAGACATTTCGTGCGCTGTATTTTCTGGCAGCCCGCAGTGCCACATCCCGTTCAGGGTGGATTACCTCATCCGCTCCGCAAGACCGATCCTGCGCCGGGCTATCATCAGAAAGAGAGGCGCCACTGTCATAAAGCCTAAACCGCCGATCTGAATAAGGCACAGGATTATAATCTGGCCCAACAGGCTGAATTGTGAGTATGTATCATAAACAACCTGTCCTGTTACGCAGGATTGCCGCCATAATTCCTCCTTAACAGGCAAAGCCTGCAGGATCGGAGGCTAATCAGATCATTATATTGGTATTGTCATTATTTGTAACGATTACTGCAGCCGTCGCATGCCACAGGAAGCGACGGCTGCGCATAGCCCAGTTTTGAAAGGCGGCTTGCCCAAAACGGCTGATCCACGGAAAAGGCGCTGATTGCTCAGTGCCTTCATGTTCCGCTCCGATCTTTATCTGTTTTGCTTTATCACAATTCCTCTGCCATCCGGTATCCTACGCCTACCTCCGTCAAAATATACTCAGGCGCACCGGGATTTGCCTCGATCTTTCTTCGGATATTGGCCATATTGACGCGCAGCGTATGGCTGTCGCTTACATATAGACCCCATATCTCCTTCATAATATAATCATGCGTCAGCACTTTTCCTGCGTTCTTTGACAGCAGTGTCAGGATCTTATACTCAACAGGCGTCAGATGGATCTTTTCACCGGAAAGAAAAACCGTCCGCTTTCCGTAATCAATTTCAAGCCCCCCAATGGCTATCTTTTCCATCCCATTTGATTTACTGCCCATGCTTTTCGGGCTGTGCCGCAGCGCCGTCCGTATTCGTGCGAGCAGCTCCGAGGTCCCGAAAGGTTTGACGATATAGTCATCCGCACCCAAATCGAGAGCCTCCACCTTTTCACGTTCGTGCCCGCGTGCCGAAACCACCACAACGGGTATTTTCGACCATTCCCGTATACGCCTCAGCACCTCCACGCCATCGATATCCGGCAAGCCCAGATCCAGAAGAATAACGTCCGGAGAGCAAGATACGGCCATGGAAAGACCTTCTTTTCCTGTTGATGCTTTTACAACCTGATAATCATTTGAAATCAGGATCGCGGTGATAAAATTACAAATGGCATCTTCATCTTCAACCACCAAAACCAATGGCTTTACACTCATATTTCTTCACTTCCTTTGAGCGGCAGGGTGAACCGAAACATTGCGCCGCCTTCTTTTCTGTTTTGGGCTTCCATTTTACCATTATGCGCCTTGATAATGGTCATGCAGATAGACAGGCCGATCCCCATACCTCTGGAAGAATCCGGACTTTTATTCTTATTGGGGACATAGCTCGTAAAGAGATAGGGAAAGTCCTCGTCCGATATTCCTTTTCCATGGTCTGTCACTTCAAACACAGCCAGTTCACCGTTTTTCTTCAGATAAACTTCAACGGGAGAATCGCTTGGGGAATGCTTGATGGCATTTTCAAGCAAATTGATTAACACCTGTGCAATCAAAGTCCCATCCATGGGAACCTCCAGCAGCTGCTCCGGCACGGATACCAGGATATTGCGCTGGGGAAATCTTTTTTGGATGCGGCTGACCGCCTCTGCCACAACCTCCTCCGCAGCTTCCGGACTTTTCACAACCTTTGACGCACTTTCATTGATCCGGGTCACGGAAAGCAGATTTTCCACCATGCGTATGAGCCATTGGACTTCTTCCTGAATGTCGGCATTGAGCTTTTCACGGGTATTTTCATCAAGATTTTTCCTGTTCTCCCGAATAGCGGAGCTGGCCCCCAGGATACCGGCAAGCGGCGTGCGCAGATCATGGGCAATGGCCCGCAAAAGGTTGCTTCGCATTTTTTCCTTCTCCGCTTCCACGATGATGTTTCGCTGCTCATCCGAGAGATGCTGGCGTTCCAGCGCCATGGCCACCTGTGATCCTATCATGCGTAAAAACAGGCGGGTATTATGCCCCAATGTACCCTTTGCACAGGAAATGCCTAAGACAGCCAGCACCTTCCCCTGAGAGATGACCGGCATATAAAACGCTCCGGCACCCATTAATGTATCGGTTCCCGCTCCGGCACGTTTTTGATTGAGAAATACCCAATGGGCAACCGCCTTCTCATCGTCTGAATTCAGAAAAGAAGCATCTACATCCTCAGGCGCCTGCCTTGCACTGCCATCCTCCCCCTTCTCAGGATTCCTGGTAAAAAATATAACAGAACGGTCAAACAGCTTTACAATATATTCATTTGCCAGAGCGACAATATTATCAAGGCCCCGTGTGGCAAGCAGCTTTTTATTGATTTCATACAAGACCTCGGTGCGGTGTTCTCTTTGCACCGCAAGCCTCGCCTGGGTCTTGATCCGTACCGTCAGCGTGCTTGTGATCAAGGCTGCCAGCAGCATGATGAGAAACGTAATTGGGTAACCGGCCTGTATGGCATTGAAGGTATAATAGGGCTCTGTGAAAAAGAAGTTGAAGAGCAGCACGCTGATCACGGAAGCAACGATACCATATGCATACCCTCCGGTAACCCGTGAAATGACCAGAATAGAGAGAATATAGGCCATGATTACATTCTGGTCCCCAATACTAAGCCTTCGAAGCACAAAGGAGAACATAGTGGCGGCAATCAGCATTCCGAGTGTTATGACAGTATCCTTCCAGGAAAAACTGAAATTGAAATGCCGGCCTGTCCTGCGGGGCTTTTTATAGCCGCGCCGTGTCGTTCCGCCCGGTATGATGTGTACTTCTATGCTGGGTAAAAGAAGGATTAACTGATCCTCAAAGTCTATTTCAAACAGGCTTCTGACGGTCTTTTTATTTCTGCTTTTGCCCATTACAATATTGGTGATGCCGGACAGCTTCGCATATTCGGCAACGGATGCTGCAATATCGTACCCTGAGAGAGTGACGACTTCGGCTCCAAGCTTTTCCGCCAGATCCATGTTGGAACGGAGGCTTTTCTGCTGTTCCCTGGTAAGGTGCCCGCTTTCAATACTTTCGACGTATAAGGCTGCCCAGTGGGCGTGGAAGGCTTCTGCCGCCCGGGCTGTCCACCGGATGCATCTGGTGGACGTTGGAGAAGGGCTGATGCATACGAGCAGCTTGGTATTGGCCATTTTTTCGGATAAACGCCGCTCGCTTTGATTCTCGTTGCTGATCCGGTCCGCCGCTCTGCGCATGGCAATCTCACGCAGCAGCCGCAGATTTTCCCGGGTAAAGAAATTGCGCATAGCAGTTTCGGCCCGGTCAGGACGATATATTTTACCTTCTTCCAGTCGCCGGAGCAGCTCATCCGGCTCAATGTCGATCAGCTTTACTTTATCGGCACGGTCAAAAATATAGTCCGGTACCGTCTCCTGAACCCTGATCTTTGTAATATGCTCAATCACATCGTTCAGGCTTTCCATATGCTGGACATTGACGGTCGTATAGACATCGATCCCTGCATTCAGCAATTCCTCGATATCCTGAAAGCGTTTCCTGTTGCGGACACCCTCTGCGTTCGTATGGGCCAGCTCATCCACAAGGATCAGCTCCGGCTTGCGCTTCAGTGCTTCGTCCAGGTCGAATTCCTTTAGCTCGATAGTTCTGTATAGAATGGTTTTGGGCGGCAAGGCAGGCAAACCCTGCAGAAGCTGAATGGTCTCCGGCCGGGTATGGGGTTCGATATAACCAACCAGAACATCGATGCCGCATTTGTACCGCTCCTGTGCGTCATCCAGCATGGCATAGGTTTTACCGACGCCTGCGGCATATCCGAAAAAAATCTTCAGTCTGCCCTGCCTCCTGCCCCGGCCTTTTTGAATATCCTCTAAAATAGCATCCGGATCGGGCCGCCGATCAAATTTATCCACTTAGTTCCACCACCTTTATCCTCCAATATTATATAACCAATTATAACAAACCGTCCAATGCCAAATTCACCTTCAGCACATTGACGGCCGGTTCCCCCCAGAAACCCAGGAAGCGTCCTGTGGTATATTGCTTTATAATTGCTCTTACCGCTTCCTCGCTCATGCCTCTTTCCCTGGAGATACGGATCACCTGATACTCCGCCGCTTCCGGGGAAATATTGGGGTCAACACCGCTTCCGGAGGCTGTGACCAGATCCATGGGGATATCCGCCGTATTATCCGGATCGATGGAATGCCACCAATCAATACGCTCCTGTACAAGCTTATGCTGCTCCGGGCTTGTGGGGGAAAGATTCGTGGTTCCCGCGGGCCTTCCGATCAGGTATCCAGGCTTCGTAAATTCCTGTGAAATCAATGCGGAGCCGAAGTCTTTTTTCGTTCCGTCCTTTAAGGTCACGGTTATCATGCTGCCGTTTGCTTTATCCGGAAACACCGCTTGGGCAATACCGGTCACAATACCGGGGTAAAGGATACCGCAGAGTATTGTCATGGCAATAAAGCATAAAAATGCAGGTTTTAATACGTTCCTCATCTTGTTCATCTCCATTCTCCTCATACAACGCCGCATACGGTCAGCAGCATATCAATCAGCTTTATCGCAATGAAGGGTGCCGCAATACCTCCCAGTCCATAAATCAGCATGTTTCTTTTCAGCAGCTTTCCGGCAGGCAGCTCGCGGTATTTTATGCCTCCCAGCGCCAGCGGGATAAGGGCAATGATAATCAGCGCATTATAAATGATTGCCGAAAGAATAGCGCTGGTGGAGCTGGTCAGTCCCATGAAATTCAAGGCGGTAAGCTGCGGGTAAATCCCAAAGAATAATACGGGAATAATCGCAAAATACTTGGCCACATCATTCGCCACGCTGAAGGTGGTCAGGGCTCCTCTTGTCATCAGGAGCTGCTTGCCGATCCGCACGATATCGATGAGCTTGGTGGGACTGGAATCCAGATCCACCATATTGCCCGCTTCTTTTGCCGCCTGGGTGCCGCTGTTCATGGCGACAGCCACATCCGCCTGGGCCAGCGCCGGGGCGTCATTGGTGCCGTCACCCGTCATGGCAACCAAATGGCCTTTTGCCTGATAGTCCCTTATGAGGGCCAGCTTGGCCTCCGGCGTAGCCTCCGCCAGAAAATCGTCCACACCCGCTTCCGCAGCGATGGCCGCCGCAGTCATGGGATTATCGCCGGTAATCATGATGGTCTTGATGCCCATCTTGCGCAGGTCGTCAAAGCGTTCCTTAACGCCGTTTTTGACAATATCTTTCAAATACACGACGCCCAATACCCGGTTGTTTTTTGCCACCACAAGGGGGGTGCCTCCGGCTCCGGCGACGCGCTTAACGGTTTGCTCGCATTCCTCCGGATACTCTCCGCCTTTCTCCAGAACGAAGGCTTTTACGGCATCGGCGGCGCCCTTGCGAATTTGGGTGTCCTGATAATCAATACCGCTCATTCTTGTTTTTGCCGTGAATTCCACAAAGCTTGCGTTGAGCTTGGAGAGTTCCCTGCCCCGTATCCCAAATTTCTCCTTTGCTAAGACTACGATGCTTCTTCCCTCCGCCGTTTCGTCTGCAAGGGAGGAAAGCTGGGCGGCATCCGCCAGTTCCATCTCCGTTATCTCTCTGACCGGCAGGAACTCGCTGGCTTGCCGGTTCCCCAGAGTAATGGTTCCGGTCTTATCCAGCAAAAGAACATCCACATCTCCTGCGGCTTCAATAGCCCGTCCGCTCATCGCCAGCACATTGGCCTGGTTCAGACGGCTCATGCCCGCGATGCCGATGGAGGAAAGGAGTGCGCCGATGGTGGTGGGAGCAAGGCACACCAGCAGGGCAATGACATTGGTAACGGATATAGCTGAGCCTGCCCCTGCCTGAGTACTGGCAAAACCTGAAAAGGGCAGCAGGGTGGCTGTGACCACAAGGAATATGATAGTGAGGGTCACCAGCAGAATTTGCAGGGCGACCTCATTGGGTGTTTTCTTTCTGGATGCGCCTTCCACCATGGAAATCATTTTATCGAGAAAGCTTTCTCCCGCTTCCGCCGTCACCTCGACGATCAGCCAGTCGGATACCAGCGTCGTTCCACCGGTAACAGCACTCCGGTCGCCGCCGGATTCACGGATGACAGGAGCCGATTCTCCGGTAATGGCACTTTCGTCCACGGATGCCGCACCGTCGATGACCTCACCGTCCATAGGAATCTGCTCACCGGCCTTTACATAGACGATATCTCCCTTTTTCAGGCCGGCGGACAGTACTTCGGTGTATTCGTCCGCATTTGCAGCCGACTTAAGCTTTTTCGCTTTTACATCCTTGCGTGCCTTGCGGAGGGTGTCAGCCTGGGCGCGTCCCCGTCCTTCCGCGATAGCTTCCGCAAAATTTGCGAACAGCACCGTAAACCACAGGATCAAAGCGATGGCCAGAATATAACCGCTGTTTTCATCCCTGATTCCTGCAAAGGACAGAAGATAAAGGGCGGTTGTCAGGATGGCTCCTATATATACCACCAGCATAACAGGATTTTTCACCTGCACCTGGGGAGCAAGCTTAATAAAGGATTGTTTCAGCGCATCCGTAAAGATGCTTTTATTGATACCCTTCTTTTCCATTTTGATCACCTCTTTCTATCGTGTTGTAAAGTAGTCGGCAATCGGACCAAGGGCCAGCGCCGGCAAAAAGCTCAAAGCGCCTATAATGAGGACGACTCCTATAAGCAGCCCGACAAACATGGTGTTGCTGGTGGACAAGGTTCCCTCGCTGACGGCAACCGCTTTCTTTTGCGCCATATTGCCGGCAAGGAAAATAACAGCCGCCATGGGGATAAACCGTACCAGCAGCATGATAATACCACCTGTGACATTGGTAAATACCGTGTTTGCGTTAAAGCCGGCAAACGCGCTGCCGTTGTTATTACCCATGGAGGAAAAGGCGTAAAGGATCTCCGAAAATCCATGAGCGCCGGAATTGGTCAGCCATAGTGCCGCATTGGGCATAATAACGGCAGCGGCCGTGCCGAGCAGTGTTAGCAGCGGGGGAACAAGAACAATCAGGCATACCATTTTCATATCATAGGGCTCGACCTTTTTCCCTAAATATTCCGGCGTCCTGCCGACCATCAGTCCCGCAATAAATACCGTAAGCAGGACAAATGCCAGCATCCCGTAAAGTCCGCTCCCCACGCCTCCAAAGATAATTTCACCCAGCTGCATTAAAAACATAAGAAGCATGCCCCCGAGGGGAGTAAAGCTGTCATGCATGGAATTTACCGAACCATTAGAGGCGGCGGTAGTTGACGCGGCCCACAAAGCCGACGTTCCCATACCATGGATCACTTCCTTCCCTTCCATACTGGCGGAAGCTGCCACACCTGCAAAGTCTGGAGCAGCAAATTGTTCACTGGCTGTTACGCCTGCAAGGGATACCGCAAATAAGACCATCATGGCAATATAGACGACTCTTCCCTGCCTGCTGTCCTTCACCGCTTTTCCAAAGGAAACACACAGGGACGCCGGGATCAGAAGTATGGATAATAACTGTATCAGGTTGGAGAACGGAGTGGGATTTTCAAGAGGAAAAGATGAATTGACTCCGAAAAATCCGCCTCCGTTTGTTCCAAGCTGCTTGATGGCGATCTGACTGGCTGCCGGACCCAAGGGTACGGTCTGAACTGCTCCGCTTTCCAGGGCCACGACATCCTTATAGAGACTTAAGGTCTGTACCACTCCTTGAGATGCAAGCAAAACTGCAACGATCAGGGAAAGCGGCAGCAAAATATATAATGTCGTCCTTGTCAAATCCACCCAGAAGCTTCCCACAGTTGTTTTCTGCTTGAGAATAAATCCTCTGATCAATACGAACAATACGGCAATTCCTGCCGCTGCCGACACAAAATTCTGAACGGTAAGCCCTAAGGCCTGTGTCAGATAGGATAATGTGGATTCGCCCGAATATGCCTGCCAGTTCGTATTCGAAACAAAGCTTGCAGCCGTGTTAAAGGCCAGATGCCAGCTTGTTCCACCAATTCCCTCGGGATTTAAAGGTAATATTCCCTGCAGCATCTGCAAAGCCCATAAAAAAATAAGACAGATTGCGCTGAAGGCAATCACCGAAAATGCATATTTCTTTGCCCCCATCTCTTCATCGTTCCGGACCCCCATGATTTTATAAATTCCCTTTTCAACAGGAGAAAGCATACGGGTCAAAAATACCTTCTGTCCTGTCATAACCTTATACATGTAGATGCCCAATGGAATGGACAGCCCCAGCAAAAGGACGATATAAAATATGTCCTGCCATATGATATAGCTCATAGTTCTTCACCTCGAAATAAAATGTAAAATAAATAAACCAGTAAGGCAAGGCCGGTTAAGCCTGTAATTGTCAATACAACTGCCATTTTCTCATCTCCTTGATAGCTCTTTTTGACTGTACCTTTTGCCATAAGCCGGTCCGGCATGGCGGACATGCCGCATGCAGCTTCTTTTTATTAGCTTTGCCATTTTTGTATTTTATTATAGAAGAAACAAAGGGCACGCCTTATAGCCATATTGCCGGACGGACATAATCGCATTTGGAAAAATATTTCTGATTCCATTTAACATGATATCATAAAAGAAATAAAGGAAGTGTCAATTTGTTAGGGTCTGGTGTTAAGAAAGCGTCAAGATTTTATACCATATACAAAACAAGCCCAAGCTTCGTATTAAGTATGAAGCTCGGGCTTGCCTTCCTTAAAATCATTCTATTACGCTAGGGCAGATATCACCTTAAAAGCAAGATAAGCAGCGTATCCGGCCAGCAGGAAAACACCCGTACGCCTTTTCAGTTTTTTATGGAACAGCGACATGATAAATACAAAAAAGGTAAGTGCCAGCATTGCGATCACATCTATCCAAAGGCTGCGATCCGATAGAATCGGAGAAATTACGGAAGAAGATCCCAATACAAGGAGAATATTAAAGATATTGCTTCCGATACAATTACCAAGCACAATCTCCGGTTCCTTTTTTCTTGCCGCTACTATGCTTGTGATCAGCTCAGGCATAGTTGTGGCAAGGGCCACCACCGTCAAGCCGATCAGCATTTCGCTCAACCCAAAGCTTTGTGCAATCTGCGTACTGCTATCCACCGTCAGTTTCCCTCCAATAAAAAGACCCGACAAGGACAGTAACGAATAACACCATAATTTAATCAGCCCTGTATTTTTCTGTTCCTTACCCGGTTGTGAGGACAACCCGTTCCCGCCGTCGGTGTCGATGTCACCTTCGGCATCAATTTGAATCTTGATTGATTTTCTGGCATCCCTGGATATATAGATCATAAATAAAACAAACGCTCCCAGCAGAATAAACCCTTCCGTTCTTGACAGCCGGTCATCTATGAACAACATTGCTCCCAGAGCAGTTTGAACAGCAAATAACACCGGCAGCTCCCGTTTTACAATAGTATCTTTTACCTCCAAAGGAAAAATAACCGCCGACAGCCCGGCAATGAGGGCGAAATTGGACATGGAGCTTCCAATGATATTTCCCAGTGTCAGCTGATTTGTATGGTTAATACCTGACACAATCCCCACCGCAAGCTCAGGGGCACTGGTCCCGAAAGCGACGACGGTAATACCGATAATAAAAGAAGAGACCCCATATCTGCGTGCTATTTTAGACGAGGAATCAATCAAGGTATCTGCACTCTTTATAATCATGGCCAACCCTAAAATTAAAAGTAAAAATTGCATAAAACCGCCCCATTTCATTCTTTATTTTTAATATGTGATATTATGATTATTCCCTGAAACCAACTGCAACAATTGAGTATTGCAATAATTAGGCCCACAAAAAAGGATGAGGAACTTCTCACGAAGCTCCCCACCCAATAAGCTTAAGTCTTGAAGCAGTTTCCTGCCCAACCGGGTAAAATATCATATTAATTTATCAATAATATACCATATTCCATTGATAAAGTCAATCAGCACGAACCCGCCCTGCTTTCCCATGCAGATTTCGAGCCTTGCAGGCCGTTATTAAGCCGGTATACCCGATGTTAGCAGCTCGGATTGTCCGTGTAAGTCACGTGATCTTTCCGATAAACTTTTTATAAAGCGGGCAAATCCATATCAGAGAACACAATAATGCCGGAAGCATGAATATCACGTTCCGCTCCATACAAAGTTTTGCGATCCAGAAAGACGGCAAAGGTGAAAATAAATACTGCTGAGCCGACGGCAGGAAGAAGGGCACAGGCAGTCCCAGCATCAAAAGTCCCGACAGCTTTCCCATCGCCATACCCTCCACCCGGTTATGGGAGAAGGCAAACAGCAAAAGCACCATGGCAACACTCAAGAGGCTTGTCAGCAAACAAATGCACACAACCATCCCAAACGGCCACTCGGTCAGCGAAAACAAGCCCATAAGCATGACGGATGCTATGAAGGCAAGAACAGCGGGAAATACCAGCCTTGACAGGATATAGCCTTTTTTGCCCACGGGAGTCACCGCCAGGTAGCTTGCCATGTTTTCATCATATTCGGTCAACATCATAAGGGCAGAGGCAAAACAGAGCAGGTAAGGTGTAACAAGGGCCAGCAGCAGATCAAACAGCACATAAAAATCCGTTAAAATCGCTTCCCGCCCAAAATAGCCGCACAAGGCATTCTCAATCGCCGGGATACCGAACCGGATAAAGAGCGCGGCCAGCACCGCAGCCGCACAAACTGCCGCAAGCATGGCATCCTTGAATATCTGCCTGACAAACATCAAAAAAGACCGCAACAAAGGCTTCATAATTTGACACCCCCCAGCGACCGCAGGCTCTTTGCCACCACACGGCGGGTGAACAATGCAGCCAGAATCGTCCAGAATACCAGAACGAACACTGCCGGCAGCGCATATGCTCCGTTTTGACATAACTCAATGACACACACTCCCGGATGTAATACCAGCCAGCCTGGCTTCCATCCAAACAGCCAGGCCACGGCAGGAACATTGATGATGATCTCCGCCGGGATGATTGCCACAATAAACCGGTTCAATGTCGCAATATCTGCCGCAATCGTAAGCCCTGCTGCGGAAAACAGGCATGAACCAAGAAATATACCCGGAATAAAGAGGAATACATTGGTTATAATCCTGCCGCCAAAGCCTATGAGCAGTCCGGCCATCGTGGAGATCAAGGCAATGGAAACCAGCTTTGAAACCACATATTCCATTGGTTTGACCGGAGATATGGCGATACTGTTCAACGCCCGTTCACTTTTTTCATACAATACGATTGCCCCCATGAAGATAAGGCCCATGGCGGCGGGGTCGCTGAAGATCATCAGGACGGCAGTCCCCTCACGCCATGCGGCAGGCAGAGCCTGGAGCAGGCTGATATAAAATATGGTAAAGACCAGATATATAAAATAAAATCCGTATTTGAATTGGAAACGGATATCGCCTATGAGCAGTGCTTTTGTTCTCATTGCAGCAGCCTCCCCGTCAATTCTACAAATATATCGTTCAGTGTGGGCTCACTGCTGTGAATGGATAACAGCCGGTTTTCCAGGATAAGCCTTTGCAATACATTGTCCCCGCCGGTTTGGTCAAGGGGGATTTCCGCCTGTTCTTCCCGGCCATTCAGGGCATAAGTATACCGGACCCTGGAAGCACCTCTCGACATAATCAGATTTCGCGGCGAATCCAGCGCCTGCAGTCTTCCGTCTACGATAAAAGCCACATGGTCACAGAGTTCAGTCGCGTCATACATATTGTGGGTGGTCAGAAGGATGGTTTTCCCCCTTGCTTTTTCCTGTAATATAATATCCTTCATATTCCTTGCATTGGACGGGTCAAGCCCGGAGGTCGGCTCATCGAGAAACAGCAGACCAGGGTCATGGAGCAACGCTTTGATGAAATTCAGCCTCACCTTCATTCCCTTGGAGAAGTCAGCCACTTTTTTGTCGGCGGCGGCAAGCAAGCCGACGCTTTCCAGCAGCGGGTCGATCTCCTGATGTTTTTTGTAAAGTGAGGCGAAGAACCTTAAATTTTCCCGTGCGGTCAATTTTTCGTACAGGCTGGAAAATTCAAAATCCACGCCGATATCCTCATAAAAGCTGTTGACACGGTACTTGGCCTCCACACCGTTCACCATAACACTGCCGGAGTATGTGGTCAGAAGGCCTGTAAGTATTTTTTGCAGTGTGCTTTTACCCGCTCCGGATGGGCCTAAAAAGCCGAAGATCTCGCCGCTTTGCACATTAAAACCCATATTTTCAATGAAGGGCTGCTTCGTATAACTGAACCGCAGCTCCTGAACCTTAATCATAGTCTTTCCTCCTCAAGCAGTTGAAGTACGACGCCTCGCAGCATCACCCGGATCACATCGTCAAATATATCCTCCCCAATCTCCCGTTTATGGAGCATCGTACAGAAAATTGCCCGTAAAACGGCACTGAATATCTCGGTATTTCCTTCCGCTTGTACACCTGGAAGCAGTGAAATCAACCGCTTCATACTGAAATCATCCGTTTGCATATGCTCTTTAACAGCTTCCGGCGGCAATCTGCGCATCATTAACTCCAAATCTCCGTTTGAGATAAATGAATAGAGAAACGTGGAATCTACCTGTTTGAATAACCGAAAGATCAGCTCCGTGATTGTATCCGCATTGACATTGCCCTGTAATTCGTTAATCCAGCGAAGCAGGGTAGCCTGCAATTCATTTTGAATGGCACAGAACACATCAAAAAACAGTACTTCCTTGGATGGATAAAACAGATAGAAGGTTCCCTTTGGTATCTTTACCCGTTTGACCAGCTCATCCACCGTAGTTTTGCGCATGCCATACCGGATAAGGCAGGCTTGCGCTTCTTCCATCAGACGGTTTTTAATATAAGTACGTTCGCTGTCGGAAAAGGTTTTTGGCATATTATCATCTCCATATACTATTTGACTATATTATATATTATAGTCAAATAGTACTTATATGTCAACTACCTGCTCAGCGAATATAATCAAAATGATTATTTAATAACCGCCTAAGACAGATAAAGACCCGGCTTTCAAATATTTTGAAACCGGGTCTTTATCTGTATGAAATTTAGTATTTACTGATTATTCGCAGCCATGAATTCCTGGATTGCCGTATTTCTGTCTTCACAGTTCTTCTTATCGATTTCAAATACCTGCTCGTATCCTAAACCAAGGGCGGTATCCTGCATTTCCTTCAGAAGCTTGTTGAATTCCGCTTCATTCTTGGCGAATACCATCTGC
>JAFADH010000312.1 GCA_023424995.1 Bacillota bacterium
CGTCCTTAGATACCCTTAGACGCTTCTTAATAAATACGGCCGGAATAATACCTCCGGAAAGGATATTTGACGGAACCTCTGTAATCGGATATATATGGGAATACCCATATATTCCTTGTATATCAAGGGGAAATGCAGTTAGTTATAATTCAGCGATAGAAATTGCAAGTAATAATAATTCTGATATTAAATTTGATGAAATTACAAACACAGCCTATTTTCAATATATAATTGAAAATGAGTATATAGTTAGATTTTGGGATGCAAGAAGTATAGATAATTTCATACAGTTACTACAGGAATTGAACATTGGAGGTATGAGTATCTGGAATATTATGACTTGGTTTCCTCAGCTGTGGTTAGTTATAAACTCGAAGTATTATATTAATAATGTACTGTGAAGACAGGAAACCAATCGATAATGTCCTTCTATCGAAGCTATGTAATGGGAGCTTGTAATTCATCTTGTTTCATCATGTAATATTAAGATTGCGTATAAATAAAGCTGCGTATAAAGTTGTATGATATACGATCACGATCCGTTTAGTAACTTGCATTTATTGGAGTATATGATATAATGAAAAGTGGAATGAAGAATTATTAGCTTGCTTATGAACTCCGATTGGAGCAACAAGATCATGAACAAAAGCAAGATAGAAAGGAACGATTCTGTGAAACCGACAACTAAGTTTATAGCAGTGAAACTTATCTCCGCGCAAAGACCACAATTGAAAAAAGTTGGCTATGCTTTGCTCGGAGGTTACATTTCTTAAAATAGCTGATGCCAATTTTTATTCGATGATTCTCTTGATATTTTTCATGAGGATTATTTTGAGTATCTCATTTGGCATCCTGGTTTAAGAAATAGTGATCAGAATTGCTTCATGATATGTGACTGCAGCAGCATTAGCCTGTCTGCAGTTTTTTGTACAATGAAAAAGCGTTAGTGAAACTGACGGTTTTTCGAATAAACTTATGAACCCATAAAACTGTCGGACAGGTTTGCAGCTGCTAACCTGTCCCGGCAGTTTTTTTGTGCTTTACCAGCCGATTAAGCAGAGGACCCGGTACACCTGAGAACAATTACATTGAGGCTGCAGGTGGATTTGGAAGATAAATCCGCTTGCGAAGTTATGTGCTTCCATGGCAAATACAGAGATTTACCTATTCACCAGGAGGCTTTAGAGAAAGGAAAGATAATATCATGATTTATCAAATCAATAACGGACTTGTGAAATATGCAGCTGATACCATTCTTGATCATATTAATTTTGAAATAAGAAATACAGAGAAAATCGCAGTTATCGGCCGGAACGGCTGTGGAAAGACCACTTTGTTTAAGCTGATTGCCGGAATTCTCCCGCTGGATAATCCGGATAGTGATGAAGATAGCCGGATCAGTATGGCAGGTAATACAACCATTGGGTTTCTGCAGCAGATCAGCTTTGAGAATGAGAATTTAACAGTGGAGGAAGAGCTTTTGAAGGCCTTTGCAACCTTGCTTGAATGGAAGGTAAAGCTGGAACAGCTTTGTATCCGGATGGAAACAGATCAATCAAAGGAAGTGTTGGAGAGTTATTCAAAAACACTGGAACTATTTGAGAGCTCAGGAGGTTATACCTATCAATCAGAAATGGAAACTGTTGTTACCAAGTTTGGATTTGCCCTGACGGATCTGAAACGTCCCATTAAAAATTTTTCTGGAGGGCAGAGAACGAAGCTGGCGTTCATTCGACTGCTGTTAAGTAAACCTGATGTTTTGCTGCTGGATGAACCTACCAATCATCTGGATCTGCCTACGATTGAGTGGCTTGAACGATATTTAAAGCAGTATCCCAAGGCGGTGGTTGTCATTTCCCATGACAGAATGTTTCTGGATAAGATTGCGGAAGTTACTTATGAAATCGAGCATAGGAAGATGACACGATATCAGGGAAATTATTCGGTATTTGTAAAACAGAAGCAGTTAAATTGGGATAAGCAGCAGAAGGATTATCAATTGCAGCAGAAGGAAATTACAAGGCTCATGACATTAATCGAGAAATATAAGCATCATCCGACCAAGGTAGCTATGACCAAATCCAAACTAAAGCAAATCGAACACATGGATCGGATTGAGGCGCCTGAAAAATACGACCTTAAGTCCTTCCATGCGGAATTTAAGCCGTTAAGGGGCGGAGGACAGGAGGTCTTAAAGGTAAACCGGCTTGTTATCGGTTATGACAAGCCGCTATGTGAAGTGAGCTTTGAGCTAAAGAAGGGGCAAAGACTTGCAGTAATCGGCGAAAATGGGATCGGGAAATCAACACTTCTGAAAACACTGGTGAGGAAGGTAGATCAGCTGGCCGGAACATTTTCCTACGGATTTCAAATCGATCCGGGTTATTTTGACCAACAGCTTGCCCAGAACGAGAATGACAGGACTGTTCTGGAGGATTTTTGCGAAGAATTCCCTGATATGCTTTTGTCGGAGGCCCGTTCTGCTCTCGGCTGCTTCTTATTTACTCAGGACACAGTATATAAAAAGGTATGCCAGCTATCAGGAGGAGAAAAGGTTCGGTTGAGCCTTGCCAAAATTCTGAAGAAAAGACCCAATCTGCTTATCCTGGATGAGCCGACGAATCACATGGATATTGTTGGGAAAGAGGCCATGGAGGCTATGCTTATGAACTATGAAGGCACAGTTCTGTTCGTATCCCATGATCGGTATTTCGTAAAAAAAATAGCAGATTCGCTGCTGATACTTGAAAAGGATAAGGTGAATTACTATCCTTTTGGTTATCAGGAATATATAGAAAGAGAGCTTGCCTCAATGGGGACGGAAGCTTCCATTAAGTTTGCAGTTCAGACAAACACTCCTAAGGCGGTTCCAAGTGAAAAAGAATGGGATAGAAAGGCTCAGGAAAGAAAGGAACAGGCGATGAGAAAGCTGGAAATAATAGTAGAAGAGACGGAAAGGAAGATCGGCAGAATAAAAGCATTGATGGAGAGTCCGGAAGTCGCCTGTGATTATGCTAAACTGAGTGAAATAAATGCTGAGCTGATTATGGAAGAATGTAAGCTGGAGGAGTATATTGAGAATTATGT
>JAFADH010000010.1 GCA_023424995.1 Bacillota bacterium
GATTATGTGAAGGAGCATGGATATGGAGGGATCTTCTATTGGGAACATAAATGTGATAAAACAAGGAAATTATTAAATACGTTGTATGGCAGATTAGTAAAATAAATATTGTTTGTAAAACAGGGCTGTCCCGGTTATAACATTTAAATTAGCTGTGGCTTTCGTCTTAAGGAAAGCAGGAAGGTTGCTGTATGGATATTGAGAGGGATGCAATGAAATCGGTACCGGAGAAAGCAGACACTCAGATTGTTGCGGAAGGTGTACATAACTATAGCGGGAAAGAAGGATATGTGTATCCTGCGGATACGGAACTGGTGAAGCAGTTGGAATGGTTTCAGGACCAGAAGCTGGCGCTTATGGCGCATTGGGGGATCTATTCCCAATTAGGTATTGTGGAATCATGGGCACTTAGCGACGAGGACGGATACTGGTCAAGAGACTGCATTGACTGGGAAGCGGACGGGGAAGAATTTAAGAAACAATATTTTGCATTAAATAAAACCTTCAACCCCATACGGTTCGATCCGAAGCAATGGGCGGCTTTGGCAAAAGAAGGAGGCTTTCGGTACTTTATATTCACCACCAAGCATCATGACGGATTTTGCATGTGGGATACCGAATATTCTGATTATAAGATTACCAATACGGACTGTCCGTTCCATACTCATAAATATGCGGATATATGCAGGCATCTGTTTGATGCCATGAGAAGGGAAGGGCTGGGGATTGCCGCCTATTTCTCAAAGGCGGACTGGCATATCCCGTCCTATTGGAATCCCGGTTTTGAAAAAGGCAATCATACCTCCAGGGGGCCATCCTACAATCCGCTGGAGAAGAAGGAATTATGGGAGGAATTTGCTGCCTTTACGAAGCATCAGATCCTGGAGCTGGCAGCTCATTACGGCAGGCTGGATGCGCTTTGGTTTGATGCGGGCTGGGTGTGTAAGAAGAACGGCCAGGATATAAGACTGGGAGAGATTATGGAGGAGGTAAGGCAGCTGCAGCCGTGGGTACTGAGCGTAGACCGGACGGTGGGCGGTCCTTATGAAAATTATGTTACCCCGGAACAATGTGTTCCGGAGGAACCGCTTCTTATTCCCTGGGAGAGCTGCATTACCATGGGGACATCCTTTTCTTTTAAATATGAAGATACCTACAAAACTCCCAGGGAGCTTGTTAAGCTCCTTGTGGATATTGTTGCCAAGGGCGGCAACCTGGCATTGAATGTGGGTCCCCAGCCGGACGGCAGATTACCGGAAGGTGCTATCCGTTCCATAAAAGGGCTTGGGGAATGGCTGAAGGTGCACGGAGAAGCCATATACGGAACCAGACCATGCTTTCCCTATAAGAGGGACGGCATTGCATTTACCCAAAAAGGCAATGTGGTATATGCTTTAAAAATCTATGGACAGGAAAGCGATACGGAAGAATATAAGATCAAAGTGCCGTATACAGGTGAGGTTGTCCGAATGAAGTTATTAAGCAGCAATGCATTGCTGCATTATGAAAAGGCAAAGGACGGATATCAGGTGATCTTACCCATTGCCCGGGATAATGTACCCATCGGTCATGTAATTGCCATGACAGTAAATCAGGAGGTGCAGCCATGCTGAACAGAGCTTTGTCCCCGGAGCTTGTAAAAAGGATTCAGACAGATTATGAGGAAGCTCTTGGTTTTTTCGGAGAATTAAGGGACGGTATTGAAAGCAATGTGAATTCACTGACAGGGAATGAACAGATATTCATGAAATACTTATATGCTTATATGCCGCTTAGCGATGCGGGCATGTATCCCTTTGAGACCTTCTTCAATTATGCCAGCCATGGAGCCTTTTTATTCACAAATTCAAAATTCTGTAAAGAGCTGCCAGAAGAGTATTTTCTGAATTATGTTTTAGCCTGCCGTATCAATTCAGAGGATATCACACCTGCAAGACCCTTCTTTTATCAATTGGTGTGGGACAGGGTGAAAGACCTGCCGCTGACGGAAGCTGTTCTGGAAGCAAATCAATGGTGCTATGAACAGGCAACCTACCGTTCGACCTCCGAACGGACGGCCTCGCCTCTTACGGTTTATTATGGTGGCTTCGGGAGATGCGGGGAAGAATCCGCCTTCTTAACCGCCGTATTGCGAAGTCTGGGTATTGCATCAAGACAAATATACGCCCCAAGATGGAGCCACAGTGATTCCAACCATGCCTGGGTGGAAGTATATGCAGGCGGAAGGTGGTATTATACCGGTGCCTGCGAACCAAAGCCGGTCTTAAATAACGGATGGTTTCCTTATGCGGCTTCAAGAGCTATGCTGACCCTGTCAAGGCTGTTTTCCAAAATACAGATTGACGGAGAGGTAGTGGAGCAGGATGGTTGTGTTGCGGCAATCAACCGGAGTGACTTATATGCCAGAAATAAAAAGATAACGGTATATGTGGAAGAGGAAGGCAGGCCGGTAGCCAATGCAGCTGTCAGCTTTGAAATCATCAACTCTTCCGAGTTCTTCCCTATTGCAAGGCTGATTACCGATCCGTCGGGAACTGCGGCTATTCGCCTGGGGCTTGGCGATGTGCGTATTGCGGTGTCTTATGGGAGAGCTGACGGCAGCCTTGTTACCAATTGCAGATTCATATCCGTAGAGGATAATGATATAGTCAAATTCAACGGTGCTTATGAAGAGGAATACGGACGGTGGATTGATTTCAATATAAAAGCGCCTGAGTCACATAGGTTATACAGTGTGGACACGACCCCGGAGCAGGAGAGATATCAGGAGGAACGCAATAAGATCGGAGATGTAATTCGAAATACCAGAATTGAAGCTTATTATGAGAAGGAATTTGCGGAACAATTCCTTGACTATGAAGGAATCAGGACAGTACTGCAGAATGCAAAGGGAAATTTTACGCAGATTAAGAGCTTCCTTTTGCAGGAGAGTCCCTTGGCGAGCCTTCAGGATAAGAGCGACCTGCTGTCCCTGATAGCACGTAAGGATTGCAGGGATATTTCCGCAGAGACTATGACGGACCATCTGGACGGTCTCAGATTTAAAGGCAGATATCCAAAAGAGATATTTTTAAAGTATGTCTATTCTCCGGGAATACATATTGAATTGCCGACTCCCTACTGTCATTTTATTCTGGCTTATTTTAAGGACCGGGGAATAGAATTCAAGCATCCTGCGGAAATATGGAATTATATCGAGAAGGAAATCAAATACCATAAAGACAGGGAATACACGACAATCATTGCTGTTCCGAAAGCGGCGCTCTTATTAAAAAGCGGAACACCTATGGCAAGGAATATTTTATTTGTTGCTGTCTGCAGGACATACGGAATTCCGGCAAGACTCGATCCTATGTATCTGCTGCCCCAATATTATGAAAAGGATGCTTTTCACTTTGTCAGCGGGAAAGAAGCATCCGCCTCCCTGGCTATTGAAGGCGATGCAGGGATTGAACCGGTATATTACGGTAATTATACACTGGCAGAAAAAAAGGAGGACGGTAGTTATGAAACCTTACGTCTGTGGAGGGGAAAATCTGAAGAAACACAGACCGAGGTCCGGCTGTTACCGGGCAGTTACCGTCTGATCACCTGTGAACGTATGAGCAGCGGCAGTATTACCGGTAAGATGTATTATTTTACTTTAGCGGAGAATGAACATAAGAGCATCAAACTGCTCTATCCCGGCCTGAAAGCGGAGGACTTCATAACCAGAGCGGTCCTGCCGGAATTTTATCTAAGGGATAGGGAGGGTAATAAGCTTTCCTCGAGCCGATTGGAAGATAAGGGCAAGAGTATCTTTATATGGACGGAAGCTTCGAAGGAACCCACGGAACACATCTTTAACGAGCTGCTGGAAATCCAGAGAAATTCCGGTTTTCCCAAATGTGAATTGAATTTTATTGTGAAAACCCCGGAGGAATTAAACGATGAGACCTTTCAAAAGCTTTTAAAAAGCTTCCCGGACGGCAGGGTTCTATATGATGATTATGGGGATACGCTTTCAAGGCTCTGCCATGTAACGAAAGCGGAAGCGGAGAAATTACCGTTTGTATTGGTAACGGACGGGATTAACAGCGGTATCTTCGCATGCAGCGGTTATCATGTCGGAAGCGGGGATATCTTATACAAATTAATGAAGGGATAATTCCCGGACAGGAAGAAAAGCCGTACAATACCTGTGATTAGTTACGATTAAGAATGTAAATGTACGGCACTTGAAGCAAATCGACGATTTGCCATATTCGTAATGCGGGAGGAGGCAATATGGATACTTCAAATATTAACGGACTGAATTTAAGGATATCGCTAAAGGATGCTGATGCGGTTAAATCAGTGAAAGAAGAAGTATGGAAAGAGTATTTGGATGAGATAAGGAAGGATACCGTTCGTGTGAAAGAAGTAGAGGAGTGTGCCATGGCGTATGGTGATGCGGTTATGAAATATGGCATGCAGATTATCGGTGAACCGGAGGAAGGGGGGTATCCCTTATATATCGCTCTTCATGGGGGCGGGCATTCCGATACGCCTCATATGAATGACAGCCAGTGGAAGCACATGTTTATCTACTATAGGGATAGTGTAAAAGCAGGTATCTATATTAATCCCAGAGGGGTCAGGGATACCTGGGATACTCATGGCAACCCGGAATCTTATCCCTTATATGACCGTCTGATTATGAATATGACAGCCTTTCAAAATGTGAACCCCAACCGGGTATATTTATTAGGCTTCTCGGCAGGCGGTGACGGAGTTTATATGACAGCGCCTAAGATGGCGGACCGTTTTGCTGCATTTAATATGTCGGCAGGGCACCCTAACGGAATTGACCTTACCAATTTATATCATACTCCCATAGCGTTGCAGGTGGGCATGAAGGATATTGCCTTCAACAGACACCTGGTAACTCCCGAATACGGGAAAAAGCTCGATGAATTAAGCCGGAAGTATGGAGGCGGATTCGTTCACGAGACTTATGTACATAAGGATAAAGGCCATAATTTCCATGATAATAAAGAAGAGGAACAATGGGTGCTGGAAGACCCGGAAGCCTTTTTGGAAGGGAAGGAGTCTGCTTCCCGCCTGTGTGATACCAATGCGGTAAGATACATAAGCCGGTATGAAAGAGCACCGCTGCCGAAACGTGTTGTCTGGGATCTGTCCAATCGTGCCGGGCTTCGGACAATCGAGAGCTTTTACTGGCTTTCTGCCAGGAATATCGGGAATGGCGGATTGATTATAGCAGCCGCAGACAAAGCAACCAATACAATTAACATAGAACCGGGAACGACCGTGAAGGAATTTACTGTTCTGCTCAATGAGGATATGCTTGATCTGTTCAGGCCGATCACCGTGGTAAGCCCGGAGGGATTATCAAAAGAAGTTATGGTTGAAACGGATTATAATCTGTTAAAGAAGACTACCTGGGAAAGAGGGGACAAGAACTATCAGTTTGCGGCGAAGATAGAATATGATACAGTGTTTTGATTGCACCGAAAAGACAGAATGCAAATAAATATAGAAGGATGTATTGCAAAACCAATATCTCAATATAATGACAGTGATTGTGGGCTGACATTTTTAAACCTGCTTTAAAAGAGCTGATATACCCCTTGGAGGTAGAACGGACAGTTTAAATCTTAAAAACTGTCCGTTCTACCTCCAAGGGGGTATATCAGCCGTATTTTGCGGCTGGCGATAGAAAGAATTTTTACTTTTTCTACTGTCTGATTGACAGGGAGTGGTCAACTTCTTTTTATGATAAACAGTTTATGTTATTTAAACTGTCTTCCTCAAGCGGCATATGATTCAAGGAGTATTTCCGATAATATAAATACTTTTTTCGTATAATCTGCTACGGGAAATTCATTCTTGAAGCGGTCCCGCCTGTTAAAATTCAGTCGATGCCCGGTAGATCACATTGGAATGAATGCTGGCAATTTCATAGCCTGCATCCGGGTTATTGATCCGGTACAATAACTGCATGGCAAGTCTGGCACCTAAGCTTTTTGTCTGCACCTTAACGGTGGTAAGCTTGTTGGTCTCAGGGAATTCGGAATTATCATCAAAGCCGGAGAGAGCAATGTCCTTTGGAATCTGCATCCCTTTTTCTTCAAAAAGCTTAAAGACGATATTGGCGATATGGTCATTGGCGCATATGAATGCGTCCGGTAAGGAGGGCAGAGTGTCTATAAAATCCCTGATTTCTTCCGCGTAGGTGTCAATGCCCAGGTTTTTGGTCAGGCAATACCTGGGATTTACGGTTAATCCGTTTTTCTTCATGGATTGCAGGAAGCCCTGATAGCGGTCGTTATTTGTATAGGCATATGCGATGTCTCCGATAAAACCGATTTTAGTTCTTTTGTTTTTTATGAGATGCTCGGTTATCTCGTAGATACAGCTTCTGCCCTCGATTAAGATCAGATCGCCGTTCAGACAGTGGAAGGGCATGGAGGTAACGGTATCCATAAAAACCTTCGGAATGCTCAGAGTGCTTAACATCTGCATGATTTTTTCGTCATATATGTTGAGAATGATCATGCCCTGTACAGTCCCGTTTGAAAGAACGGGCGGTAATGTGTAGCCTTCCGGTACTACGGAAGGAAGATAGGTATACATTAAGTTGATATTCAACCTGGCCATTTCTTTTGCGGCTTCGTGTATGATCGTCATCCAGAAAAGCGAGGTCTCGGGTCTGGAAACGGTAACGGAGACAGTGATCTGTTCCCTGTATTCTTTTGCGGTTTCCAGGAGCTTCAGCTCTTCCGGGACGGCATAATTCATTTCTATTGCTTTTTGGATAATTTTCAACCTTAAATTATCGGATACACCTTCTTTGTTGCTGAACACCTTCCATACGGTTACTCTGGATATCTCCAGTTCGTCAGCAACATCCTGCATCGTTACCTTCTTCATAATTAACCTCTTTCCGTTTCATTGGCATATATTTGCGGTGGATACTTGAGCTCGTTTATTATAGTTCGGCCTGTTTTATCTGCTGCAGGCAATTGTTTTTCCGTCGGAAAAAATCACGATCCGATTCGTTCCGTCATGACTGTCGCAGCTGATTTCAAAGCTGTGCGAGGTTGTCTCGATACGTACGTCATAGCAGTGCGGAGTCTCTGCGAGCTCGTTAAGGATGCCGGTAAAGCGCCCGTGGGTATCATAATACCTGTGTTCGGCATAATAAAGCTTTCTGAGCTCCCATTTTATCTTTTCGTCCTCCGGAATGGAATAGGAAAGGCCGGAGTCCTGCGTCTTCGTAAAGAATACATACCCCCATAATTCCGGATAATGGATGTTTATTACACCCGTCGGAGCCCAGACCCAATTATCTTCCGGGTATGGTTTGCCGACAGCCGGGTCAATGGTTTTCTTATAGGTGTGACCGTCAGCATCGGTTAACCACTGGACTCTGGAAAAGTTGACCCGGTAAAATTCTCCTTCGTCAGGAATTTTGCCGGTTTGGGTGCATTCGAGAAGGGATTCGAACGGAATTACAACCTCCAGGGACCAGTATTTATTCGGATAAGAAGGGTTATTGAGCTCACCGCAGATATGTACACAGGTTTTCAGCCCCTTGATATCAAAGCTGTTAATGGGCTTTCCGTTATCCCTGTAAGCCTTGGTCAATAATAAATCCCAAACCGTATTATAAGCATTCATTTCGAATTCCAGATACTGCTGTGTATCGGAATCCGGATCAATAAAAATTTCAAAATCATTATCATTAAAAATAACCTCGTCGCGTTCTGTAACAGTTGCCCATATCTCCGGTCCCTCCAGCAAAGCTGCGATATAGAAATTCTTTTCGTCCCACTGCATTTTAACTCTGGTCCGGTATCGCGGGGCAGGTCTTGTGAAACCTTCAATATCAATGAAATCATCGGTAAAGGGTACATCAGCCCAAAAATCTTTCATAATGCTGCCGTCTAAAGTAAATGCCTTAGAAGTCTTCCTGCACAGATAGACGGGGGGATCAAATTCTACGGCAGGTTTCGGTATTCTGTAGGATATGCACATTTTAGGACCTCTTCTTCCAAAATTTTATAGCATAATTATATCATTTAATGTTAATGGAAACAACAACAAAATTAACAAAGCGATAATGGATAATTGAGAGTATTGCAGCCTCAAATTAAGACATAAGAAAAACAGAAAATTAATAAAGTCTTGAAATTAAGCATTTATAAGGGATGTAGTAAATACTTCATTTATGTCGGCGAAAGATATTCCGGATAGGTATTCCGTTTATAAAAAACGATAATATTAAAAATTGTTAAAAACAATTTACATTATAGAATGTGTTTTAATAAAAATAAAAATAAAATTTCCATTCCAATAGAAAATAAATGGATCTAAATCACTATATAAATGGATCTAAATTATTATAGTAATGGATCTGAATCACTATAGTAATGGATCTGAATTATATAGTAATGGATCTGAATTATATAGTAATAGATCTGAATTATATAGTAATAGATCTGAATTATATAGTAATAGATCTAAATTATATAGTAATGAATTTAAAACATATGGCAATGAATCTAAAACATATAATAATGAATTTAAAACATATAGTAATGAATCTAAACATAAAGTAATGAACTTAAATTATATGGTTCGGAAAGTGATTTGAAATATAAAATATTAATTTAACATTATGTTAAATTAATTAGCGAAAATAAATAACGACAAAGTATAATAAATTATTACAAAATAAGGAAAAATTAATATTATTTAGTTATATGTTAAAAAAATGCATAAAAACAATGAGAAAATGCTTTGGAAATTATAAAATATAGTTAAAAAATATGTTGACATGAATTTATAAAAGATGTAATATGTTATTAACATATTAAAACAAATTAAAAATAAAAAGAACAATAAACTTAACAAAAAGTAAATTAATATTAACATAATTTTTCAAAAAATGAGAGGAACATAATTATAAAGGACGAAATTCTTAAGCTCATATCAAAATAAACAAGACGGGTCTGACAATAGAACGTTTGTTTATGATAAATAGTAACTGGTAACCATAAATTGCACATTGCGCTATGGTAATAATCCAGAATACAAGGAGGAAAAGTTATGAAAAAAAGTAAGAAGCTACTTGCTCTGGCACTAGTTCTGGCTATGCTGCTTTCCCTTGCTGCCTGCGGTAAGGAGGGTACGGACTCTGAGGATACTTCGGCAAAGACAGATCCGACTCCCACAACGGAACCGACAAAAACAGCGGAGCCGACGGAAGAAGCAGCCGAAGAACCGGAAGAAGAAACCTATGATTTTGGAGGCGTGACCGTAAAGGTTTTTGGCAGCCAGTTAAATAACGTAGAGAATGAAGAACTGATATATCAGGAAGCAAAAGCCTACGTAGAAGAAAAATACAACATTAAGTTGGTGAAGGCGGAGATGGAAGGCTATGACGGTTATAATGATGATGACATCTTAATCGCGTCCATCGCAGCCGGTGACCCTGCCGCCCATATTATTAATCTTAATCCGGAAAGTATGGTTTCGTGCTTTATTAATGACGTGCTGTTTGATATTACGGATTACCTGGATGAATTGCAGGTGGGGTCTATCTATACCGATGTTGCATCCTGGAAGGGCAGAGCATACGGTGTGGCATATGAAAATATCGGTGACGCCTGGTCCCTTGTATATGACAGGAGTCTATTAAAGGAAATCGGTATGGAAAAAACACCGACGGATATGTTTATGGAGGGCAAGTGGGATTATGCGAGCTTTAAAGCGTATCTGACTGAAATGAAATCCAAATTGCCTGACGGCGTATATCCCATCGGTATGTATCCGTATCATTGGGCTGTCATGGCTGCGGGAGCCAACGGCGTACATATTGTTGATGAAAACGGCAAGATCTACTATACGGACGAAGCGTTTATCGAAGCGATGAATTTCTATCAGGAATTGGAACTGGAGGGCCTTGCTTATCCGGCAAAGCAAATTACAAAAGAAGACGGATCAACCGGATATGATTATGCATACGCAGTTGACGATGAGAGGATTGTATTAAAAAGAGCGGAACCCTGGCAGCTTGGAGGTTTAAGCTATGAATACGGCGTAACGTTCTGGCCCTGGGGATCGAATGTAACAAGTACCGGTGATTATACGACATTAAGTGATAATTACTATGTATCCGGAGCTTATTGGGGTTTTGATGCCGTAGTTAAAAAAGCGGTGGAAGCAACGGGTATTCCGGGAGAAGTCCTTACTAAGATTGCTTATGATTTTGAATGTGCGGTTGCCGATGACGGCAGGGAATGGATGCACGAAGCGTATTTAGCCGAAAAAGCAGGAAACTATGATAAAGTGGGCGCTGAGTTTGGCGAGATGAGAAGCTTCTATACGGAGCAGGACGTGGAATTATTTGACTGGGCACATTCAAGATATTATGCGGACCGCTCCTGGGCTCTTGACTCGGCAGGTTTAATGCAGAGCTGGACTCCGTTCAAGGAAATCTTCTATGATTATCTGGATGTACGTTCAACCTTGGAATCATATTATAACGAAGCTGCTGCGACTATGGCTGAAGCAGGTCTTACACAATAATTCGTCACTTGTTCCTCAAGGTAATTTGCGATAGCGGACTTACATAGACTGAGATTGGAAATAAAGAATTGGCCATAAGATAAGTCCTCCGCTTATATTTGTACAAAAACAGGTACAGCGGAGGACTTTCCTTTCAAAATCCAGGCATATCGAAGGAGTGGCTGACGGCTGCGGGCAGGAGTCAGG
>JAFADH010000044.1 GCA_023424995.1 Bacillota bacterium
GGTTTTCAACCTAACCTATCGGCATTTTACGGCTTGGGTCTGCCTTGTCATAATATGGTTTCTTATAGGCTTTCTCTTACGATTCGCGCTGCTTCCACCAGGTTTTTAAGACTGGCCGCGGTCTCAGGAATTCCTCTTGTTTTTAACCCGCAATCCGGGTTTACCCATAACTTGTTTTGATCTATCCGCTCCAGCATCTTCCCCAGTGCCAGGGTGATCTCTTCTATGGCCGGGACCCTTGGGGAATGGATATCATATACTCCCGGTCCCACCTCTGTTTCAAAATTATTGGCTTTCAGGGCATCAATGATGGTGAGTCTGGAGCGGGAGGCTTCAAAGGAAATAACGTCCGCATCCATGTTATCAATATCCTTTATGATGTCTTCAAATTCACTGTAGCACATATGCGTGTGGATCTGGGTCTCCGGTTTTACCCTGCTGTGGCAGAGCCGGAACGCAGGGATCGCCCAGTCTAAATATTCGCCGTACCACTCTTCTCTTCTGAGCGGAAGCTTTTCCTTAAGAGCAGCTTCATCGATCTGGATCATTCTCATTCCCGCCTTTTCCAGATCACATGCCTCATCACGTATGGCTATTCCTATCTGGTATGCCATCTCCTTAAGGCTGATATCTTCCCTTGGAAATGACCAGTTTAATATGGTGACCGGTCCGGTAAGCATTCCCTTTACCGGCTTGTCTGTAAGGCTCTGTGCATATTCGGAATACTTGACAGTAATCGGACCGGTGCGCTTAACATCTCCGAAGATTATGGGCGGCTTCACGCATCTTGTGCCGTAGGACTGCACCCAGGCCTTCTCTGTAAATACATAACCGGCAAGATTTTCACCAAAGAATTCTACCATGTCATTCCGTTCATATTCCCCATGTACCAACACATCCAGCCCCAATTCTTCCTGCTGCCTGATACATTGCTCTATGAATGCAAATACCTGCCTGTCATATGCTTCCTTTTCTATTTCACCCTTCCGGTAACTGCTCCGATTCTTCTTCACTTCCCGGGTTTGAGGGAAAGAGCCGATTGTGGTGGCGGGAAGCAGGGGAAGTCCGAACGTCTCCTTCTGAAGCTTCTCCCTCTCCTTTCTGTCTGTCTTTCTCCTGAAATCATCTTCCGAAAGCGCCGCTACTGCCGCCTGCACTCCTTTATTCTCGTATGCTCTCCCGGCTTCGAAAATCTCTCTGTTATTTTTATATTCTGTAATAACTTCATAATCACCGCTTTCTGCCAGGATAGAAAGCTCACGGAGTTCTGCAAGCTTTTCTTTTGCAAATGCAAAATACTTCTTTACCTCATGCTCCAGTTTGCTCTCGTTTTCAAGAGTATACGGAACATGAAGCAGGGAACAGGAAGTAGAAACCACTGTATGAGCCGCATATGTTTTAATCTCTGCCAGCAGGCCAAGAGCCCTCCTGTAATCACATTTCCAGATATTTTTTCCGTTGATGACACCCGCAAACAGCAGCTTATCCTTCGGAAATCCATTTGCTTTCACCAGCTCCAGGGTCTGCTTTCCTTCCAGAAAGTCCAGACCGACTCCGTCAAATCCTAAATCCATGATATCCTTGTAGCAATCCCTGACATCGCCGAAATAGGTCTGAAGCAGGACCTTTACATTATTTTTGCTTTGCAGGATCTCCGTATACAGAGATATAAACAGGCCAATATCCTCTTTTGACAGATCCGTTACCAGAGCCGGCTCATCAAACTGAACCCACTTTGTGCCGTGTTCATTTAATTTATCAAGGATATCCCGGTATGCCTTGACTGCCTCCCCTGCAAATTCGATAGCATTTCTGCCGCCATTATATTTTGCCAGCTTCAAAAAGGTAAAGGCTCCGGTAATAACCGGTTTTGTTTCGATCCCCAATGCTTTCGCTTCTTCATATTCCTCAAACGGTTTGCTTCCGGATAACTTAATCTGTATATCGTCATCCAGCTCCGGTACCAGGTAATGATAATTTGTATTAAACCACTTTTTCATGGGAAATGCCTTTACATCCCCCTTTTCCCCCTGATACCCTCTTGCCATGGCAAAATAGGTATCCTGTTCATTAAGTCCCAGCTTCCTGTATTCTACCGGAATTACTCCCAGCAAAACAGACGTATCAAGCATACTGTCATAGAAAGAAAAATCATTGGAGGATATATAATCGATCCCTGCACTCTTTTGCAGCTGCCAATGCTCCGTTCTTAATTTTTTTGCCGTTTCATCCAGCTTTTCTCTTGTTATCTCTCCGCGAAAATATTGCTCGGATGCAAACTTTAATTCTCTTAACTTTCCCACCCGCGGGAAACCGATCACTGCACTTTTCACTGTTAACCTCCGTACCGCCAGTTATTAAGAAGTTTCTTTTAAAGGTAGTATAAGTGATTTTTATCATATTGAAAAATACAAAAAAACATGTATATGATATAGTTTTTACCTATATCAGATACACCTTCATAAATAAATTGTTGTATAGATGTATAAATAATTGGCGTATAATAAAAGCCCGGTTCTCGCCGTAATAGCGTAATCACTGTACCGGATATATTCGGCATTGAATGGCTTCCATGTTCCATATTTCCATATAATAATGATAACTGATCAAAATACGCTGATTACTTTCCATGCAATTTTTTGTATGATAAAATAAAATATAGATACTCACATAGGCTTAATATCCCTGCCGGCACTCTGAAGCAACTGTATACCGTCATTTACAATCATATGGTATATGTGTATAATAATCATGCAATTACAAGCAAGGTCCGCTTTAAGGAGTATGCTTCCACATA
>JAFADH010000066.1 GCA_023424995.1 Bacillota bacterium
GTTAAGGACAATATGTGTACCAGGGGAGTGAAGACCACCTGCGGCTCCAAGATTTTATACAACTTTGAACCCACCTATGATGCGACGGCGGTCTCCAAGCTGAAGGAAGCGGGAGCTGTGATCATAGGTAAGACGAATATGGACGAATTTGCCATGGGAAGCACCACCGAGACGTCATTCTTCGGTGAAACCTTAAATCCCTGGGATGCGGGAAGGGTACCCGGAGGCTCCAGCGGCGGTTCAGCCGCTGCGGTAGCCCTGGAGGAAGCCTTCTATGCATTGGGCTCCGATACCGGAGGCTCCATCCGCCAGCCGGCCGGCTATTGCGGCGTCACCGGGATTAAGCCCACCTATGGAACGGTGTCCCGTTACGGTTTGATTGCCTATGCCTCCTCCCTGGATCAGATCGGGACCTTCGGCAGGAATGTATCGGACTGTACAGCGGCACTGGAGGTTATCTCCGGACATGACGTAAAGGATGCTACCTCCGTAGCGGAGGCGAAATACAGGTATACGGCTGCTCTTGTGGATGATGTGAAGGGAATGCGTATCGGTATTCCCAGGGACTATCTGGGAGCAGGATTGGATGAGGATGTGAAGAAGGCTATCCTGGAAGCGGCCGAGGTGTTCCGGAGCAAGGGAGCCGTTATAGAGGAATTTGAACTCCGCAGCGTAGATTATGCGGTACCCTCTTATTATGTAATCGCCTGCGCGGAAGCCAGCTCCAATCTGTCCCGTTTTGACGGTATGAAATACGGTTACCGCCATCCGGAAGCGGAAGGCCTGCAGGAGGTGTATAAGCTGACCAGAAGCGACGGCTTTGGCAATGAGGTGAAGCGAAGGATGATGATCGGAGCTTTTGTGCTCAGTTCCGGTTATTATGACGCATTTTATAATAAAGCCCTTAAGGTCAGGGCAATCATTAATCAGGGTTTCCAAAAGGCATTTGAACAATATGATATCATCCTTGGGCCTGCAGCGCCCCAGACGGCGCCGGGTCTTGGAGAAAGCTTATCCGATCCCCTGAAGATGTATCTCTCGGATATCTATACCGTATCGGTCAACCTGGCAGGACTTCCCGGAATCTGCCTGCCCTGCGGAAGGGATTCCAAAGGCCTGCCCATCGGCTTGCAGCTCATCGGCAGGCACTTTGGAGAGAAAGACATCATCCGTGCCGCTTACAGCTATGAGCAGAGCGTCGCATATGAAAGGCCCGCGGCACTTGGAGGAAAGGAAAGCTGATGGATGCAGCTTATAAATCGAGTATGCTGTCCGGTTATATTTAATAACGGTTTGAGGATTTTGAATATTACTCCGTTGGATTTACCAGCTGTAGTCACTGCTGCTTCGTTAAATTCTGCCTTGTCATATCAAAATTTCCTTTGCTCTTATTATAAATATCAACAGACAGTATACTGAATCATTGATTGCAGGCTGTAAAGAAAGGAAAGGATATTATCATGAAGACATATGAAACAGTCATTGGATTGGAAGTTCATGTTGAGCTTGCCACCAAGTCGAAGATATTCTGCGGCTGCACCACCCAGTTCGGCGGTGAGCCCAATACCCACTGCTGTCCGGTATGCACCGGCATGCCGGGAACCCTTCCGGTGCTGAATAAGCAGGTAGTGGAATATGCCATGGCAGCAGGCGCCGCCTTAAACTGCACCATAACACAGAGATGCAAATTTGACCGCAAGAATTATTTCTACCCGGATCTTCCGAAGGCTTACCAGATATCCCAGCTTTATCTGCCCATCTGCCGGAACGGCGGAATTGAGATCGAGACAGCGGCGGGAAGGAAGACCGTCCGCATCCATGAGATCCATATGGAGGAGGATGCGGGCAAGCTGATCCATGACCCCTGGGAGGACTGCACCCTGGTGGATTATAACCGCTGCGGTGTTCCCTTGATCGAGATCGTCAGTGAGCCCGATATGCGTTCCGCGGATGAGGTGGTCGCCTATCTGGAGAAGCTCAGGCTGATCCTCCAGTACCTTGGGGTATCGGACTGCAAGATGCAGGAGGGCTCCCTTCGTGCCGACATCAATCTCTCCGTCCGTGAGCTGGGGGCCGCGGAATTCGGTACCAGAACGGAGATGAAGAATATGAACTCCTTCAAGGCAATCGCCAGAGCCATAGAGGGGGAGAAAAAGCGCCAGATCGAGCTGATCGAAGCCGGCAGGAGGGTGATCCAGGAGACAAGGCGCTGGGATGATAATAAGGATACCAGCTTTGCCATGCGTTCCAAGGAGGACGCACAGGATTACCGTTATTTCCCGGAGCCGGACCTGCCGCCCATCGAGATCAGTGACGCATGGCTTCAGGAGATAAGGGAACGCCAGCCGGAGCTCCGGGATGAGAAGATGCTCCGCTATGAGAAGGAATTTGACATTCCCGCGTATGACGCTTCCATTATAACAGGCTCCAAGCATCTGGCCGACCTCTTCGAGGAGACCGTGGCGATCTGCGGGAAGCCCAAGGAGGTATCCAACTGGCTTATGGTCGAGACCATGCGCCTGTTGAAGGAGCAGGAGATGGAACCGGAGGAGATCACATTTACCCCGGTGCACCTTTCCTCCTTAATTAAACTGGTGGACGGCAATAAGATTAACCGGACCGTAGCCAAGGAAGTATTTGAAAAGATCTTTAAGGAGAATGTGGATCCGGAAGAATATGTAGAGAAGAACGGCCTGGGCATGGTATCCGATGACGGACTCTTACGTGCCACCATAGAGAAGATTATCGCCGGCAGCCCTCAATCCGTAACGGATTACAAGAACGGCAAGACAAAGGCCATGGGCTTTATCGTCGGACAGACCATGAAGGAGATGAAAGGCAAGGCAGATCCGGGCAGGGTAAATGAGATAGTTAAGGGAATTCTGGATTCGCTGTAAGCCGGTAGAATGCCCTGCCACTCACTCTACGGTTTGATGCAGATTGGAGAATGAATTAACTATGAACAATAAGGATTATTATATGCCTGCGGAATGGGAGCAGCATGAAAGAACCTTCATAGAATGGCCGGTAAAGTCCTCCATGGTATCCCCGGAGAATTATACGGTGGTATGTGAAGGCTATGCCGAGACAGCAGGAGCCATAGCGGAATTTGAGCCGGTGACCATGATAGTGAACGAGGATACTCTTCAAGATGCGAAGGCTCTGTGCGGCAGCGGAGTAGAATATCTGACCATACCCCATGATGATGCCTGGTGCCGGGACAACGGACCCATATTTCTTATTAACGGGGACAGGAAGCTGTCTGCCCTGAACTGGCAGTTTAACGCCTGGGGCGGGAAATATCCCCGCTACGAGCTGGATAATGAGGTCGCTCCCAGGCTGCTGGAGT
>JAFADH010000071.1 GCA_023424995.1 Bacillota bacterium
TGTTAGAGTCGGAGCTGTGTAAAAGCGGTCAGCTGACTCCTGCTCCAAGTAATTAATACAAAATAAATGCTATGGCTGTAATTAAAAGCTTGTCCTATTGCATAAAGTAATAATGCTTCATTTATCGGTTTTAAAAAACATAGACAATGATGATGAATAGCGGTTTCGGAGCAAATAAGGCAGAGCAGCCAATATAAGAAGTGGTTTTGAAGCAAAAAACGAAACAAAAACCGGACTGGGAAAATGCAATTCCCAGTCCGGTTTTTGTTCGTTTAATTATAAAAATATTAGTATACTATTAACCTATGTTATTTGTTAACTCATATTGTAAGTACGGATAATTATATTGATACTTATATTTGACACTTATATTGACATTTACATTGACACACTTTCTATCATATGTTATTATTAACATATGATAGAAAGTGAAAATATTCTTTAATTAATTATTTCTGTCATATTTGATTATCTAATTATAAGTTGCTTACAGGTTATGACTTGTTAAGAAGCATGCAAAGGTAAGCTCAAGGAATTTGTTTCCGGGAGCGGCGGTAATACACTATGCGTCTATAGGCGTTTAGATGAAGTGGAAAACCGGCTTCTGAACAATCATTATTGAAAGGAGAAATCATTTATGAAAGCATTTAATTCCCCGGAGGGAAGATCAGCAGTGCAAAACTATTATAATATGCTGCTGGAACATTTGACGATACCTTATGAAAAGCTGAATATTCCAAGCCGTTACGGTAACACATTTGTACTGGCGGCAGGCGATATATCAAAGCCGCCGGTATTTTTGCTGCACGGCACCAGCATGAACTCTGCAATGTGGATTAAAGATATGCAGGAATACGGCAGGTTTTTTCGTGTCTATGCCCCGGATCTGCCGGGTGAACCCGGACAAAGCGATGAGAATCAATTGCCGTTTGATACGGATGACTATGTAAATTGGCTGCTTGATATATTTGCCGGTTTATCCATAGAGAAGGCAGCGGTTGCCGGTGCATCGCTGGGGGCATGGCTTGCCGCCAAATTCTCCATCCGTTACCCTGACAAGGTTACGAAGCTTGCGATGCTTTGTCCGGCAGGTATCGGTTCTCAAAACCACGCCGTTAAGAAAATGGCTTTGTCTCTGATTCCTAAAGGGGAGGAGGGCTTGAATGAGTTATTCAGAGAAATCAACGGGGGCAATCCGATTCCTGAAATCATGCTGAATTACCAGAAGTTAATTGCAGTATTTTTTAATTTCCGCCAGGAGCCGATCCCGCTTTTTTTTGATGAAGAATTGCGAAAGCTGACCATGCCATGTATTTTATTTGTCGGAGCAAAGGATATCATGCTGAAGTCAGAGGAAACGGTGGAACGCCTGTCAAGGCTGGTGCCTCATTGTCATGCGGTGAATTTGCCGGATATGGGCCATTCCCTAACCGGGCTGGCTGACGATATTATTGCATTTTTTAACGGAAAATAACAAGTTCAAAATCACCCGGGGAGTATTCTAAAGTTGTGTAAACCTACCTTCAAGCTGATGTAAATAAAATTACCCCCAGTTTGAAGGTTTAAATATATGGCTAAGAGAAGAAGGGGTGAGTCTCCGTTCAACTATAAATCCTCGTCAGGTCTTTTATAATATCTTTCAAACAATCACAGATACTTGGAGGCCCTATGACTTTGATGAAGGCAGAAAATGTTTGACAACCTGTCGAATTGATGATACGATACATGCAATATAACAAAATTATGAAAACTTATGGGTGGTTTTCAACACAATAGTCATGACGGCTATGTTTATATTTGTGTACACAAATATAAACATAGCTTTTTTTGATTCGCGGCAGGTAAATCGGCCTTGCCGACTCATCCGGTCTATTAAAACCATAGCAAATGCCAGTGAGCAGATAAGGAGAGAAAGTATATGAAAAATGGAGGCAAAGGGACACCTCGCAGCAGTACTGAAAAAAATGCAGCGGTAAATCCAAAGAAAGAACTGGCCGGCAATATCCGCAGCTTTAGGCAGTTGGCAACGATACGGGTTAAGTTGATCATATCCTTCCTGGTTCCTATAGCATTTATCATCATTCTGGGAATCGTGTCATTTCAAAAGGCGGAGGAAGGTATCAGGACCAGCTATGAACATTCAACCAGCCAAACTCTTTATATGGCGGGCAGATACTTTCGTTTCGGAGTATCATCCATAGAAGCGGCTTCCACTCAATATATAAATGACTCTTCCGTAAAAATGTATTTTTCAGGGTTTTATAAAGAAAATCTTATTACAAACAATACAAATAATAAATTAATAAAAAGCTCATTTATTGATAAGAAGGATACGGATGAATTTATCTCGGACATTTTTGCTTTTTCTGATGTGGTCGCGCCTGTTACAACCACGGAGGTATCCGCAGAAATTATAAGTGCGGAATTCTTCAAGACCGAGGCAGGACGATACATAAAAGAAAACCCCGGTAAAATGGTCTGGCTGAGCGGAAACAGCTATCTGGATGAAAAATTGGGAATCGGTCCGGAGCAATATGCCCTTCGTCTGGTAAGAAGTCTGACAGGGTCGGAAGGGATTCTGGTGATCGACATAGCAGACAGTACGGTCAGACAGATTCTTGAGGATTTGGAATTTGACCGGACCGGAGTTGCCGGCATGATTACGGAAGACGGGAAAGAAATTATCTCAGGTGGTGAAGAGACGGATAAGGAGACTGTCTTTGCAGATAAGGATTTTTACCAAAAGGCATTTGCCGGGAACGAAGCAAGCGGAGCGGAATATGTGGATTATCAGGGGAAAAGCCATCTCTTCATCTATACCAGGATAGGGGAAACGGGTGCGATGCTCTGTGCCATGATACCGAAAGCCACAATATTAAGTCAGGCGGACAGCATCCGGAGGGTTACGGTCATTATCGTTATTATCGCATGCATCATCGCGGTATTGACCGGAGCAATTATCTCAACAGGGATCGATAAGGCGATCAAGGGCATCATCTCGGGACTGAAGAAAGCGGCCAAAGGGGACCTGACAGTACGGTTTGACTTGAAGCGGAAGGACGAATTCCATATTTTGATCACTGAGATCCAGAATACCTTTTCCAATATGAAGGATCTGATACGGCAGGTAAAACAGATGAGTACGGAGGTATCGGACTCCTCCGTCAAAGTGGCAGGAGCGTCGGAAGAATTTTTAAGATCAAGTGAGAACATCTCGGCAGCCATGGATGAAATCGAGCAGGGAATTATGCAGCAGGCGAAGGATGCGGAAGAATGCCTGCTGCAGATGGATGTTCTGTCCGGCCGGATCGTGGTTGTCAGCGATAATACAAAGGAAATCGGCAAAATAGCGGAAGATACCAAGAGGAGTATAACGGAAGGAACGGTTGTAACTCAGGATCTGAATGCCCAGACGAAAGCTTCCATCACCATAACCACGGATATTATCGGAGAGATTGAAGCTCTGGCGGAGAAATCCTTATCCATCAGTAAAATAATCAATGTGATCAATGATATTGCGAACCAGACCAATTTACTTTCTCTGAACGCCTCCATTGAGGCGGCAAGAGCGGGAGAATACGGAAAAGGGTTTTCCGTTGTAGCCAATGAAATAAGAAATCTGGCAGAGCAGTCCAAGGGATCGGTAAATGATATCAAGAAAATCATCGGGAGAATCCAAGAGGATACAAAGAATGTGGTGCTTACTGCAAAGAAGGTGGAAAATGTCATGCATCTGCAGGAAAGTGCCGTGAATAATACAACCTGCTCTTACCGATCGATTAATCAGAATGTTGAGAAGCTCATGGTCAATCTGGACTTTATAACAGAGAACGTGGAGAATATTGAGGAATCAAGAGTAAGCACGCTGAAAGCAATTGAAAACATATCCGCAGTATTGGAAGAGATCGCCGCATCCTCCGAAATGGTGAACCGGACCTCGAATGAGCAGGTACAATCGGTAGAATCCTTAAATGAATCAGCGGGCAGACTGAATGAGAATTCCGGTCATCTAGTGGATGCCGTACATAAATTCCTGGTATAATGTCGACAGATATTATGCCGCCCGAGCAAAGCGAGTGAGCATCATGGCACGAAGTGCCGATACCGTATGAAATTACGAATACAGTATAATATCAATAGATTATATACTACTCCGAACAAGGTGAGTGAGCATCATGGCACGAAGTGCCGATACCGTATGAATTTGCGAATACGGTTTAATATTAATAGATTTTATACCGCCCCGAACAAAGTGAGTGTGCATCATGGCACGAAGCGCCGATACTATATGAGCTTGCCAATATGATATAATACCGGCAGCTATTATATAAGCGATAAGAAATGCCGGGATGCCGTTGCAACACATCAATCCTTGATAAATAACAAGAAATAATTCATGAAGAAAAGTCTGCGCAGCTTCTGCTCAGGCTTTTCTATCTGATATCGCAGCCTGAGGCATTAGCATAATATCACAATTTATTTGACAATTTGTCGAATTAATGATACGATATTGACAATATAATATAACAAGGAAAACTTATGGGTGGTTTTCACTGAGAGGTCATGATGGCTATGCTGATATTTGTGTTAACAAATATGAGGATAGTTTTTTTATGCTACTGGGATATTTTGTAATACAAGGGGTTTTTCTCCTTTTATCGGGAAGCAAAGGCAGGCTGTGTTTACAATCATCAAGGGGGATGGGCATATGGGTATGAAAATAATGAAAAAAGCTGTCGTTATCTTAGTTATTGCCGTATGCGGTATTATAATGGCAGCCTGCAATCCGGACATGTCAAGAGAACCTGAGGATACCGGGAAGAAGACAGCGGATGATGGGACAAAGTCCGAAGGAGGAAATGTGGCGCAAGGCGGCAGGCTGGATTCCTATCCTGACCCGAAGATTGTCACAGATAAGGAGATGAAGGTTTACTACATACATAGTACAACTGCCTATGAATCACAGTTTCGTTCCATTTGGACCGCGAAGGTTGAGACCGCCCACCGGGGATGGACGTTGGTAGATCTGGAATACGAAAATGCGTCGGAATATCTGGATCTGTTTAATACCGCGATGAACGACCCGGGGACCGCATCGATTATCTGCGGTATCGTGGCAGGGTTCGAGGGCTACGGTGATGCGGTGGTTGAAGCCCGCAATAAGGGGATCGGCGTCTATTCCAATGATAATGTGGTGATCAGCGGAATCATAAGCAATTGTTCCATGCCCAGCGGTGTCGCTGCTTCTGAATTAACCTATCAGGTATGTGAGTTATATAATTGGGATCTGAACTATTGTATCCTGACAGCCAAGGCTGCCCGTCTGCATATGGAGCGTTCCGAGGTGTTCCGGTCGCTGGCGCCCCTGTTCAATAACATGAGGGAGCTTGCTTATGATGACGGCTCCAGTAATTCCGCTGCGGCGACCTTATATTCCTTCGATATTGTAAAGGCCTGGCTGGAGAAATACGACGATATGGAATGGATTTTCAGCACCAATGACAATAATGCCATCAATGCGGCGGAGGCAATCACTGCCGCGGGCAGGGAGGATGAAATCTTTACTTCCGGCTTCGGCGGAGGAAGCAACTGCTGGCAGTATATACGGAACGACACTCCGTTTAAATTCTCCTATGCACAGCCCTACGAATTAATGACGCATAACGTCTTTCAGATCATAGAAGAGATACAGATAAAAGGACTGTATCCCGGTGAGGAGGGCGCCTCACTTTCCTTTGCAGGGGAGACCCTGTATTTTCCCGGTGTTCTTGTGAGTAAGAACAATGTTCCGGATATCGGGGAATCCATTCACAGTATCTTCGATTATTATGCCCCTGAGGATAAGGATGCCTGGTATAACTGGACGGACGGACCCGGTATCCTTTATGTCACGGACGGAACAACGCAGTAGCATGCACGGACAGCTTTGTACAACGGGCCCTTGCAGGGAGGAGAAGCATGGCAGGAAATAAGGATAAGCTGCTTATCATAAATGATGAGAAAAAGGGATACGGATTTAAAGCACTTCTGATCGAAAACCGTAAGGTTAAGTTCATTACAAAATACTTTTTATTATTTGCCCTGCTGTCTGCCCTCGGCGTGTTCGGTATTCTTAACCCGAGTTTTTTGAATATCTACAATATTCTGAACATATTAAAAACAACCAGTATTGTGGGGCTGATAGCGATCGCGGCGATGATCAACCTGAATGCGGGCTCACTGAACTTCTGCCTGGGGACGCAGTCCACTCTGACAGCCGCTGTGATTGCCGTATTGCTGGACCGTTATACGGGCAGCTATCTGCTTGCCGTCA
The DNA here is from genome assembly GCA_023424995.1 of Bacillota bacterium. GTDB lineage: Bacteria > Bacillota > Clostridia > Lachnospirales > Lachnospiraceae > Mobilitalea. The sequence goes on from JAFADH010000071.1 coordinate 6,314, forward strand.
TTGCCGGCTATGGGGCAAGTATGATTGTCTGCTGCATTTTAAACTTCTTCATCAGCGTGCTGAAGCTCCGCTCCTTTATCACTACACTGGCCCTTTCTACCATACTGCTGGCCATTGACCAGGGCCTGACAGGCAGCTCCGAGATGTTTTCCACCAACTGGCCCGGGTGCTATACCTTTATCGGAAGGACAAAGCTGTTCGGTATCCTTCCCCTTCCCGTCGGCATTTTTCTGTTACTGGGAGGCATCTGCTGGTTTGTGCTGGAACGGACCAGGCTCGGGAGGCATCAGTATGCCTGCGGTGCCAATATAGTCACCTCGGAGCTTATCAGAATCAATATTACCAGGATGAAATTCCTGTCGTTAATGATGGGCTCCCTTCTGGCCGCAACGGCGGGCCTGGTCCAGACCTCCGTGTTAAACAGCGTGAATCCGACCATGGGGAATGATCTTCTGATACCGGCAATCAGCTCCGCCATGCTTGGTTCGACCTTTCTTACCCCCGGCAAATATAATGTGCCGGGAACTATGATTGCGGCATTCCTGACAACAACGGTAAAGCTTGGCGTTGCCGGTCTCGGGGCGGGCAGCTTCGTGTCGGATATCGTTCAGGGGATTATACTGATTATCTCGGTGGGCTTCATTGCTCTTGTCAGAGAAGAGGGCCTGCCGAAGGTAAGCTTGACTTAGGAGGTGTACCTGATTGAACACAAGTATGGAGATAATGGATATAAAAAAGAAATCAAACATAGGAAACATTATAGGCAAATACTGGCTTCTTCTTTTTACCATAGCCATCTGCATTGTGTTTGCAGGCATAACACCGGAATTCGCCAGGCTGAGCAATATACTTGGGATACTGGGTTCCTCCTGTACGCTTGCGCTTGCCGGGATCGGCTATACCTGCATCATGTCCACGGGTGAGATGGATTATTCTGTGGGAGTTCAGGTATCCTGCGGCTCGCTGATCATGTCGGTTCTGCTATCCAAACCGTACTTCCACAGCTACATTCTGGCTGTTATGACCGCACTGGCAGTAATGGCACTGTATGGGGCCTTCAATGCTTATATCCATGTAAAGATCGGGATACCGGCCTTTATTGCCACTATGGCTACCTCCTATATAGTGAAGGGGATAGCAAAAGCATTGACCAACGGATCCTGGGTTGGAAAATCACCCTATTGGCCTGATAATTTTAATAGGATCGGACAGGGATACAGCTTCGGAATCATACCCAATCTCGTAATTGTACTGATCATAGCAGGAGTGGCCGGATATATCTTTACCGAAAAAACGAAATGGGGACGCCAGCTTTATGCGGTAGGCGCCAACCCCACCGCATGCAAGTATCTTGGTCTTAAGTGCAACCGCATCAAGCTGCTGGCTTTTGTTCTCAGTGCGGTATTTGCCTGTTTTTCCGGAATCGTAAGAAGCTCTATTGTCAGCGGCGGCTCCGCGTATCTTGGGGACAGCGTCATGTTTGAGTGCATAACGGTGCTGATGCTTGGAGCGACCTTCATCAAAAAGGGGGTATATAATATACCGGGTACCATTCTTGCTTCCATATTGCTCCCGATTATGGTGAACGGGCTGACAATGCTGGGAGCATCTTCCATGATGAAGAATGCCGTCCAGGGAGTTCTTCTTCTGACCTCGGTTACCATGGTTAAAATCATGAGGAGAAAGGAAGCCTTAAAATAAAATATGGCCGGGCTTTGAAGGCCTATATATAACGGCGGTTAACCAAAAAATACTGAAAACAGGAGGCAGTCGCATGACAGAAGAAAAGAAATTACGTATTTTTGTTGCGGAGGATGAAGCTCTTATTTTGGCAAGCTTTAAAATGATATTGAAAAAGAACGGTTATGATGTGGTGGGTGAGGCCTGTACAGGCTTAAGCGCATACGAGAAAATATGCAGGCTCAGGCCGGACCTGATCTTAATGGACATCAATATGCCTGAGCTGGACGGTATCAATGTGCTGGAGAAGCTGAACGAAACAATGGTAATACCGTGCATCTTTATTACCGGACAGTATTCAAAGGAGCTTGTGGAGCGTGTGAATAATGCGGGAGCCTTTGGATATCTGATCAAACCCGTGGACGGCCGGCAGATCAAAGCCTCTGTTGATATCGCCATGGAGCGGTACCGTGAATTTGAACAGCTGAATGCGGAGACGAACAACCTGAAGTCGGCGCTTGAGAACCGGAAGTTCATCGAACGTGCGAAGGGGATCCTGATGCAGAAATGCTCCATGAGCGAACAGGATGCCATGAAGCATCTGCAGAAGAAGAGCAGGAATACGAATATGAAGCTGGTGGAGGTAGCCAAAGAAATTATCCGCGCAGACGATCTCTTTAAGATCTGAGGAAGAGTAAAATAAAGTGGTTTTCAAACTCTCCGACATGGTGCCGCCTCTGCGGTATCACAAATAATGATGATACAAAGTTCCGTTATCACAGATAATGATGCAAAGTTCCGTTATGGAGGTAAAATATGTTTGAAGTAAAGAATCTGTCCTCCGTATTACCGGATGGGAGACTCAATCATTTTTCAATGCAAACGAAGGATAAGGCCGAGATACACGGAATTCTGTGCTCCAGCTCCTCCTGGACGGATGAATTGGTAGATATATTCTCCGGGAAGATGCCCGCAGGAAAGGGAGATATCCTGCTGAACGGAAAATCCGTCCTGACGAAGAACGGACCGGTATCTGTCAGTCTTGTGACCAGAGCGACCCATTTATATGAGGATGTCTCCGTACTTGAGAATTTATATATTGCAGAAAAAAAAGGCATCTTTTATAATAAATCCAAGTGTGCCGCAAGGTATAAGCGGATGCTGGATAAAATCGGAATTCAGATCGGACTGAATAAGAACATCGGGCAGCTTTCCCGCAAGGACAAAAAAATTGTGGAGCTGTTAAGATGTGCGGTAATGGACACCAGGGTGATGATTTTGCATGATATCGCCTCTCATTTTTCCTATAAGACACATTCCGAGCTGGTCCGCATCCTGAATAGCTTCATAAGCGGAGGAACGGTAATAATATATCTTACCGGCAAATGGGAAGAAGCCTTAAAGATCTGTGATACCATTACTGTTGTGAGCAACGGGAGAAATGCAGCCACATATTCCAGGGAGCAGATACATAACAATCCCAGGGATTTATATTACAGTATGCTGGGACAGGACGGACAGATCGAACGGACCCTGAACAATGACGAACAGGATCAGATCACGTTCTTTGATATGCTTCAGGAAAGTAAGGATATCATTGATGAGGGCCATGACCGCAATATTTATCTGATGGACTACCTTAAAAAAGTCAACAGTTATTTTCACACGGACAGCTCCATGATCTATCTGCTGGATGCAACCAGTGACGGAAGCTACCGGATCATTGCATCGGACCGCAGCAGGGGAGAGGCATATGTCCTTGCGCCCGATGCGGTCCGCAATCTGATGCAGGAGGATTTTTTCTATATTAATTATAATGACCGCATGTTCCAGAGTTATTTTAAGGACGGCGAGAATGACCTGAAGACAGTGATGGGGTATTCCATCCAGTTATACAATAATATCAAGGTTCTGCTGCAGGTATCCTATACCACTTACTATGTCTATACCGCGAAGGATAAGTATTATCTGTCCGCCGCCTGCCGGGAGATGGCGGTAATGATTGAGAATTCCAGGCTGGCGGGAGAATCCATCCTGATACAGGAGAGCCATCACAGAATCAAGAATAACCTTCAGCTGGTAATCAGCCTTCTGGAGATGGAGAAATGCACCATCTCGGACCGTGTGATGAATACGGAAAATGAAACTATATTGAAAAATATTATTGACGAGACGATTTACCGTATGAAGAGCATAGCCTCCATTCACAACATATTGGCTCATAATTCTTCCATTAACAGTATAGTATCCATCGCTTCCGTCATGGAGCAGTTATCGGATCTATACAGGGAACGGGCCAATATAACCATCAAGGCAGATGATTTTGTGATATCGAGCAAGCGGGCGACCTCGCTGATCCTTGTACTGAATGAACTGATCAGCAATGGCGTGAAGCATGGCGGGAGCGAGGAGGATCCGGTTAACATCCGGCTGAGGATCAAGGTGGCGGAAGGTCAGGTAAGCGTACGTTACCAGGATGACGGGAGGGGCTTTGCCGAGGATTTTGATTTTGACAGGGACGGGAGTATCGGGACACTTATTTTAACCTCGATCATCGAGAATGAATTCAAGGGTACCATGAAGCACTATAATGATAACGGAGCCTGTATCACCATACAGTTCCCTGAGTTGAATTTAAACGATATGGTGTTGGGAGGCTTAAGATATTGATCCGCGGTCTGATACCGGAAAAAAGGGAAATTCGACGAATATGTTAAAAAAAGGAAGATATAAAGAAAAATATTTATGCAATTTATATAAAACTATTGACAAAAGAACTAATATAGGTTAAACTGACAACAGTTGAATAAACAGTTAAAAACTTATGATCGGTTTTTAATTAACAGGGTCCTGATGCCTATGTATCTATGCATGTTATGCGCAGATATATGGGCTTTTTTTAATGCATTTTTTCACGAGCTGCATTTAAGCTTCACAAAATAAATTACAAAAAGCGAGGTAATAATTTATGTCTAGTTCTAAAACCTTACGTCAGATTTTAAAAGAAAAGAATGGGGAATGCTTTCTGGTACCCTGCGTATACGACTGCTGCTCCAACCATACGGTGGAGATGTGCGGCTTCCCGGTGAGCCTGTTAAGCGGCGGCGAGGTATCCATCGCCATGAACGGCTGCATTGATTATGGCTTTACCAACCTGACTGATTTGGAATGGATGGTGTCCCGTGTGGCGCAGACTTCCTCCATCCCATTGATCTGCGATATTGAGGACGGATTCGGCGGTCCCCTTGCGGTTTACCGTTCCGCAAAAAGGCTGGCAGCCGCAGGAGCGGCGGCAATTCAGCTGGAGGATGCCGGAGACATGGAGGAGACCACAAAGATACTTCCCAGGGATAAATTCCTGGCTAAAGTCCGGGCTGCCATTAAAGCGCTGAAGGGTACGGACTGCATGCTGATTGCCCGTACCAATGCGGACCCTTCCGTCCCGGGCGAGATGCAGGAGGGCTGCGAGCGCCTGCAGGAGGCCATGGAGCTTGGAGCCGATCTGGCAATGATGGTGAAGGTCACTACCTATGAGCAGGCACTGCAGATGAGCAAAATTGTGACCGGACCCAAGATCTTTGCGGATGTCCGCGCAGATGCGGCAACAGGAGAGCCTTACTGCACCATGGAACAGCTGACGCCACTGGGCTTCGTGATGTGCTCCAGCCATTATACCATGAAGGCTGCCGTGGAAGGCATGCTGGAGCATGGCAGGGAGAATTTTAAGAACCAGAGTGTCGGATATACCTTTACCCATGCTCCTGCATCCGGTGTATACAGCTTTTCCGCCACACCTTTGTTTGATCCCCAAAGCTACATGGCTCTCGAAAGCAGCTTTACTAATTCCGATAAGGAATACACCATCGTTGGGAATTCGGTGGAAGGCTATCCTGAAGGCTGGGTACGCCCGGATATTAAGGACCGGTTATAAAAAAATCAGAGACATAGGAAGCTGTCAAAGATCGAAACACGGTACAAAGATTTAAACACAGCATATCAGTGCCCGGCAGAATGTGGAAATCTCTGATTTTACATACAGGGCTTGCGGGCAGTAAGAGAGGAAGGGTAATTATAATGAACAATTCAGCAGAACGTTTAAGGAAATTACTTGAAGACGATAAGGTCCGGATCGTTCCGGAGCTGCATGACTGCGCATCTGCCAAAGCGGCTGAGATGAACGGCTTTGAGGTTATTATGGTCAGCAGCGGGGATCTGGCCTGCGCATTGACCGGTATACCGGATCTGCAGCTGCTTTCTATTGATGATTTCTGCCAGGTCACCGACCGCATTACCAATATGACGGATATGCCGCTGATCATAGATGCGGATGACGGCTTTGGCTTCGGGCGCGGCCTGAATACCTATTATGGCTGCAAACGTATCATGAAGGCGGGTGCCGCCGGTGTGCTTGTTACCGATACAAGCGAATTGGGCAGGGACGGACAGCTCTCCGTTGAGGATGCGGTGCTCCGGTTCAAAGCTGCCCGTGACGGCCTGGATGCCGGCGGAAACCACGGATTTCTCATTGCCCGCTGCGATACGAATCCGGAGGAAAGCTTTGATGAATGCGTGGCGCGGATGAAGGCTTACATGGAGGCCGGTGCGGATATGATATGCATCCTGTGGATGCACAAAGTAAAGAGCAATAAATTTGAGCTGTGTAAGAAGCTGCGGGATGCTTATGACTGCCCCATGTGGTATCCGGATATCTGCGGAAAAGCCCATGACCCCAATGAAATCACCATGGACGAGCTGAAGGAGCTGGGGAATTATAAGCTGGTCGGCATCCACTATTCCATGCATGCCTCCATGCTTGCAATGCTGGATGTGGGACGCCATGTCATGCTGGAGCAGAATAACAATTACGTGGATTACCACTTTGACGACACGGGCTATAAATGCTTTACCACAATGAGTATGTTCGGTCTTACCGACCGCTATTGGGTGGATATCGAAAACAAATATGTCCGGAACCCGAAGGATTCGGTTGCACAGCGTAATGCGGACTACTTTGTCAGGCCGGACGATGTCCACGATCCGGATAAGAAGCTTAAGTAATCGAAGTAATCCGGCATCCTTGCATTCCGGACTCCCTGTCCGTGCTATTCCCGGATTGTCCGTAATATGGAATTCGCGAAAAGAAGGCTGGAATGCAGGGATGCCGAGATGAAATATTTTATGTACCATGCAATAAAAGAAGATCTGGAAAAATGAGGGCAGATATTCTGCAAAAAGAGGAGGAATAACATGAAAAAGCGATTTTTAAGTGTACTACTGGTATTGGTTATGATCAGCTCCGTGCTGTCAGGCTGTACGGACAAGGAAGGAAGCAATGACAAGGCTGCAAATGATAACAATGTAACGGATAAGGCAACAGATACTCCGGACACGGATGACTCTGCAGATAACACAGCGGATGGGACGGTTTCCGGTGAGACGGTAAAGATCGGCGTTCTTACGGACCGCTCCTCTGCCGCCGCAGCAACCGTAGTATGGGCCGAGGCCGGTGCGGAGCTTGCGGTAAAGGAAGTCAATGAGGCCGGTGGAATCGACGGTAAAAAGGTTGAACTAGTGTATCGTGATACCGCCTCCGATTCCGCGAACGTTGCACAGAAGGCAACGGAACTCGTGGCAGAAGGTGTGGTAGCCATCCTGGGACCCAAGTCCGACGGGGAAGCTCCTACCGGAGCCCAGTGGGCGGATACCAACAAGTTCCCCATGGTTACGCCCTGTACCATGAATACGCGTGTAACTCTTGAGAATGCTTCCCGTTATATGTTCTCCTGCGGCTTTAACGCGTGGGCAATTGCCAATATGAATGCGATCTATGCAAAAGACCAGGGTTATACCTCCGCGTACTTCATCGGAAACGACGGCGGCGCTTCCGGAGACAGCCGTGATTTCTTCTATCAGTATCTTGGAGAGGGCTTTACGAATATGGGCTCCAGCCAGGTTGCATCCAGTGCCACGGAATTCTCAACGATCATCAGCTCTATCGTCGGCAAGAACCCGGATGTTATGATCGGCGCGGTTGCAGGACCGAACTTCGTATCCCTCATCAATCAGGGACAGCAGTTCGGCCTGTGGGAAATGTGCGATTATCTTGGCTGGTATACCTGTGACTCCACGAATACGACGGCGCTGGCCGAAGCAGGCAATTATCCGTACGGAAAGGTGCATGGTGTGGATTTATGGCCCTTCTGGCTGAGTGATATCGAAGGCAATGACGAGATGGTACAGTCCTACTCCGAGATCGGCAAAGCGATGTATAATCAGGAAATCTACCCTTCCGACATGGGATACAGCTGGTATATCGGAATTACCGCCATTGTGGAGGCATTAAAGAGTACGGAGGACTGGACGCCCGAGGGTGTGACCTCAGCACTTGAAACAGTAAGCTTTGACACGATTTATGGCGAAGATTTAGGCTTCCGTGATTTTGACCATGTTATGAACCATTCCTATTACTATGTAACCGCAATCGAGGATACCACCGGTAAATGGTCCATTCCGGTAGGAGATGTCTATGCGGTATATAAGGCGGAGGAAGTGCTTCCTACAAAAGAGGAAATGCAGGCATACGCCGCAGAGAACGGATTCACATTTACCGATCTATCAACGGTGAAATAGCGAAATATGATTAATTGATAAAACTATAATGGCAGGCGGAGGTGTTATTACGCCTGCCATTTGCAAAATGATATATCTGCTCTCTTATTTCATTATAGCTTGGATCGTGTGAATAGTCCGGCAAAAGCATGCCGGACATTGGAAGAATAGCAAAAGCAGCTATTCTTCAAGACTTACGCCAGAAAGCATGGATGTTAGTGTGAATGATCCGGCAAAAGCATGCCGGATGTTGGAAGAATAGCAAAAGCAGCTATTCTTCAAGACTTATGCCAAAAAGCATGAGCGTTAGTGTGAATAGTCCGGCAAAAGAATACCGGACATTGGAAGAATAGCAAAAGCAGCTATTCTTCAAGACTTATGCCAAAAAAGCATGGATGCTGGTGTGAATTATTGAAAGGAATAATTCACACACCGAATTTGTGCTGACGCCCAAATACGCGGGCATTGGCAGCATGGAGGATTACTATGACAATATCTTATTTTTTTCAGACCCTGGTAACCGGTCTTTCCAGCGGGATGGTTTCCTATATGATGGTCGCCGGCATGTCGCTGATCATCAGCGGCATGAATATGGTTAACTTCGGGCAGGGAGCCTTCTTCGTGCTTGGTACATACTTTACCTATACCATAGCCGCCAAGTTCGGTTTCGTCCCCGCCCTCATTGCGGTTCCCATCGTGGTAGGGCTGCTGGGCTGGCTGGTGGAACAGGCGGTCCGGCCGCTGTTTGGTAAAAACATGCTTTATATCATGCTTCTTACCTTCGGGGTCGCTTATATCGTGTGTGACGGAATGGTCTTTTTCTGGGGGTATTCCATCCGGCTTTTAACACTGCCGAAGTTCCTTAACGGTTCCATGGCGCTATTTGGAATTCGGTTCCCCATATATTATCTATTCATGATTTTAGTAGGAGCGATCATTGCATCTGCCTTCTGGTTCATGATCAATAAAACAAAGCTGGGAATGATGATGCGGGCAATCATTAAGGATCGTGAGATGGTTTCCTGTCTGGGTATCAATGTAAACAAGCTGTTTTCCATCATGTTCATGGTCGGTACGGGAATTGCAGGCCTCGGCGGCGTCATCAATGCGCCCATTACAGGCATGAGCCCCAAGGAGGGCCTTTCCATCTTCGGTAATATTATGCCGATTTTAATGATCGGCGGCATGAGGAATATGGACGGCTGCCTTCCGGCCGCATTGCTCGTGGGCTTGGTCAATGCCTTCGGAGCAATTTATCTGCCCCAGTATTTCAATCTTCTGCCGGCTGCATTGATGGTGATCTGTATGTTCATCAAACCGAACGGAATCTTTACCAGGAAAGGAGCTGCCTGATCGTATGCTGAATAAATCAAAGGATTTTTCCCAGACAAAGCGTGATATCCTCATGGGTATCCTTACGGTGGCGGTGATATTATATGTTTCATTATCCGCAGCTGATTCCGTGATCGATTTTATGTGCCGGATGGTCATCTACATGCTTTTTGCCTGTGCGGTTAATATTATACTCGGATTCGGGGGGTTACGCCCCCTTGGACAGGCAACCTACTTCGGTTTTACGGCATATGCCTACCTGTTCATGATTGTCCGCATGCATATGCCTATCTTTATTGCTCTTGTATCGGCGGTGCTTTTGAACATGGCTCTGTCCGCATTCATCGGAACCCTCTGCCTGAAGGCGAATGATGATATGGCCTTTGCCTTTATGAATATGGGTATCAATACGCTTTTGTGGACCATGGTGCAAAAGCTGCAGATCGTGGGCAGCGATACGGGAATAACCGGCAGCGTCCGCCTGCCCTTTGCAACAAGCACAAGAGCAAATTTTTATGTGTGCTTTGCGGTGGCCGTTATATGCATCCTTCTGATCTATC
>JAFADH010000073.1 GCA_023424995.1 Bacillota bacterium
CTGCCTTGAACTAAATCTTACGATCCTGATCTGGTCCTCACTGCCCGTATAGACCGACTTTTCAATTCGCTCCATCTGCATCCGGGTTATTACACGTTTATGTACTGATGCGATCTTCCTGGCATGAGCTATAGCCTTTGCTATGCTGTCTGCCATATAAGGCAGACAATTCTGCGCAACAGGATCAAGAAGCTCCATGCATGCCAATATGGATACCTCCTTCGGACCAAATTGATATAATGCTTCTTCCAGATCATGAGTGAACGCCTTAACAGAATCAAGATCAAGTATTCCTGCAACCTCGAATGTAATAATTTTTTTCGTATAATCCACATGAATTGTATGCATTTTCTACCCTCCCGCCGAAAAATCAAGTTTTTAATTGGTAGATTATGTTATCCAATTTCTTACTTTTATTTCATTTTTCTCCTATATACGACAAATTATACATCGAATCGCATTATAATTCAAGCCAAAATTTGATATTTCTTGAATTTTTTTCCATAATATACAAAATATCCCTGTCAACTCGCCTCATCCTGTACAATTCTATCGTTTGGTTTTATGAGATATAACGCCAGGCCTCCGATTACTCCTCCGGCTATTAACATTAACACATAACTGAACAGATTGTCCGGTGCCAGCAACAGCAGCAATGAACTTATATTGATTATCATATGCAGGAACATGGGAGCAATGATTGATTTAAATTTATAGCATATCATACCCAATAAAAAGCCAAGAGGGGCTGCATATAGTCCCTGGATCAGATTATTATGATAGAGTCCGAAAAGAACTGCCTGAAGAATATTCGCTCCCAGATATGCCATATAGCTGTTTGCCCTTTGGAAAATAACCCCGCGAAAGATCAATTCCTCCGTGAAGGGAGCGACGATCGTCATAAGAATTAATACGATGATGCCATTGCCGGAGGTGATATTTTGTATTACCTGGGAATATTCTGCGAATACCTTCGGAAAAAGCGGTTCCAGAAGACTTAATAGTCCTGAAAATAAAAGCTGGCAGCCGATACCCAGCATAATTAATAAAACGATATACCGTGTGCTGAAAACAGCCTTAATGCTTCCTCTGTTATCATCACGGATTATCCTGCGGTACCAGAAGAAAAAGACGATACCGCACACAGCTACCCCCAGGATGGAGATCAGATAGATAAGCTCCGGGGACATCAGGCTTTCTTCCCCTTGCAGCCCATCTGCCAATGACTCCCTGTTAAACCATAATGCGGCACACAGATTATAGAAGAATGCAATTGTGTTAACAGCGATATCCTGAATTAATACAGCTGCAAAATAAGGCAATACCGCTGTAAAATATAACAGTGATCTTCTCATGCGGTTTTCCCCTTGCCGGATCCCAGGAATTTAAGCTGACGCAGGGCAACGGCAATCAGTATTATTCCAACGACCACATATACCGGTAATATCCATTGCTGTGCGGGTACCGGTATAACAAAGCTCAGGCCGTTGAAAAACAGATGCATGAGGACGGCAGCCCATACGGACTTGAATTTATACGCCACATAACCGAGACCCAGCCCGATTCCAAAAGCATAGATGCCCTGTACAATATTCAGATGGAATATGCCGAACAATAATGCCTGAAGGATATTAGCGACCATAAAGGAGGAGAATTTCATGGCCTTCTTCATGATAATCCCACGGAATATGAATTCTTCGGAAAGCGGTGCAAGGATTACCGTGCTGACAAATATCATGAACGGATTCCCTGTCACCACGATCTCCATCAGTTCATTATACTTCTCCATCACATCCTCGAAGTTCGGGAGTATAAGCTCCAGCAGCCCGCCGGTAGTTATGCTGTAGCCTACGCTTAGAATAAATATAACTGCAGCTCCTTTCATACTCCAATGCCGTATACCGGTAACAATACCCGGTTCTGTGGGGCCTTCCTTTCTTCTAAGTTCACTGTACCAAAAATAAAAGCATACCGTCCATAGAAGCTGAATCATATAAAACATGAACTGCATTAATCCGGCAGAAGGCATTGGCATATTTGCCATTACCGTATCCATAGCCCCCGTTATATCTCCCAAGGAGCTCAAACCGGCCAGTTCATGGTACAGATAAGCTTGATAGAATACAATGACACAGAATACGGATGCTACAAGTTCTATACCAAGCGCCAGCAATAAGGGTAATAATAAACCTAAGCCTTTTATGATTTTTTTCATTGTGATAATATCCTTTACATGAATTTTATACGAAACATAATATCTGCATATAACGAAGCGCTATATGCAGATATTTTACAACTTATAGGAAGTGAATGCAATAAGCAAATAGAAGGGGTTCCACTTAATTCGTCTCGTATCCGGATACCCGGACGCCTACGGAATAGTCACCGCTATGTATATCTATAATATAGATGATCTTATGCCGATACACCGCATTGGCGACCAAGGCCTGTATCTCAGCTGACTGGTCCTCTCCGACAGCTATTATAAATTGCGACCGGTCTATCAGATGCTGTCTGGCATTAACCAGGCTGTCCCCCGTATGCTGTGTATGAAGCATGGTCTCCCGGTCACAGCCTTCCATAATTGTGAAATACTTCTCCCTCTGTGCAGACGGCCATTCATCGGCAATCGCTTCATATGGGATAACACATTCCAGCTTTACATAAGGATACCGCTTCTTGAGTTCAATAATAACCTCAGCGGCCGATTGTCCGATACCGGGTTCCATACTAACCAGGAAATAATTCACATGAGTTCTCTCAACCAATCCGATTATCGCACTTCTGATCTGAACCTTCCGTTCAGTATAATCCATGTATTGATTATTGTGCCCGGAATCATCATGGCCGGGCAGGCAGCCAAGGATACAGCATTTTCTTACAGCACTCATATTAATTATCCCCTCTCATAAGTAGAATTTAGTCCTAATATACGCTGACAGCGTATATTTATAATTATAGCTTATGTATGATGTAAAAGCAATAGATACAATATAAAAGAGGTGATTCATAGAATGGACAAGGATTTGATGCTTTCGATCGGAAAACGGTTACGAAGGCAGCGTGAAAAAATGAATATGATTCGGGAGGAATTCGCTGAAAAAGCCGGAATTTCCCCTCAGTTTCTTGCAGAGATAGAGAACGGCAAAAAGGGAATGTCTGCAGAGACGCTTTACAAAATATGCGATAATTTTAACTTGTCGGCCGATTATATCTTAATGGGCAGGGTTACTGCGGATACATTATCCTCACCTGCCGCAAGTACCTTGAATCTTCTGGGAGAACCGTACCTTTCCTATGCGGAGGATATTCTGGATATTGTTGATAAGATCGTAAATGAATCTCAAAAGGATAGATAGACAATGGCCTGCATCCCGCAGGCCATTCGTCTGTTATTATCTTATCCAAGCACCGCTTCAACCTTATGGGTCTTCCTGTCGCCGGCAAGAGGTATGATGTTCCCCTGTACTTCCATGCCGTCCACGTTCAGCTTTGTGACACCACCGGACACATGGTCCGGATTCCTGACGGTAATCTCATAGATATCGCCCCGAAATTCACGGGTTACGGCATACCCGTCCCATGCCTTCGGTATGGAAGGCTCTATCTTAAGCCCGTCATATTCCGGCTTGATACCCAGAATGGACTGGGAGACGGCTATGAAATTCCAGGAAGCCGTACCGGTCAGCCAGGAGTTCTTCGCCTCTCCGTGACGTCCCGCATCCTTACCTGCCACCATCTGGGAGTATACATAAGGCTCCATACGATGGATCTCGGAATACTCCTCCGTGTATGCGGGGGCTATTCTTGTATAATAATCAAAGGCCTTATCTCCTCTTCCCACCTGTGCTTCGGCTATCATGATCCAGGCATTGTTATGACAGAAAATTCCCGCATTCTCCTTATATCCGGCCGGATAAGTGGAGATCTCGCCATACTCTACATAATATCTGGTAAATGCGGGATTCTGGAGAACCAGGCCATACTTGGTGCCCAGGCGTTTTTCCACCTCATCCAGCGCCCGGACTGCCTTGCCGTCCTCCAGGCCGCAGCCGCCCATGATGCACAGACCCTGGGATTCGATGAAGATCTTGCCTTCCTCGTTCTCATGGCTGCCGACCTTTCTGCCGAAATCATCGTAGGCACGAACGAACCAGGCTCCGTCCCAGCCGTCCTTCATGATTACCTCACGCATCCTGGCAATCTCTCTGCCCATGCGGTCAGCTTCAGCCGTATTGCCTGTCTTCTCCATCAGCTTCACATATTCTTCCCCGATGTAGCAGAACATACCTGCAATCATGACGGATTCCGCCACTCTGCCATCCTTCGAGGTAGTGGTCTGGAAGGATTCCCCTGGCTCCATGGAGAAGCAGTTCAGGTTCAGACAGTCGTTCCAGTCGGCACGGCCGATGAGCGGGAGCCCGTGAGGTCCCAGATTATTCAGGACATGATCCATGGACCGCTTGATATGGTCCGCAAGAGGCCGGCTCTTCGCTTCCTCATTGTCATAAGGAGTCATGACCTCCAGGATGGAGTAATCACCGGTTTCCTTAATATAAGAGACCACCGCCAGCACAAGCCATAAGGGATCATCGTTGAAATTACCGCCGATCTCATCATTGCCTTTCTTGGTAAGGGGCTGATACTGGTGATATGCACCCCCGTCCTCCAGCTGGGTGGAGGCAAGATCGATGATCCTTTCTCTTGCACGGTCGGGAATCTGATGGACAAAGCCCAGCAGATCCTGGTTGGAATCCCGAAAGCCCATGCCCCTGCCGATACCGGACTCAAAGTAGGAGGCGCTTCTTGACAGGTTGAAGGTGACCATACACTGATACTGGTTCCAGATATTGACCATACGGTTGAGCTTATCATCAGCAGATTGTACCGTATATTTCGACAGAAGCTTATCCCAGTATGCAGTAAGCTCAGCCAGGGCATTATCCGCAGCTTCGGTAGTCCCGTAAGCTGCAATCATTGCCTCCGCTTTCTTTTTATTAATAACATTCTTACTCTCCCATTTCTCCTGAAGAGCGTTCTCCACATATCCTAATAAGAAGATATATTCCCTGGCTTCACCGGGCGCCAGGCTTACTTCCAGCGAGTGGGAGGCGATGGGATGCCAGCCGTCTGCCAGGGAATTATTTGATTTTCCCGCATATACCGCGTCCGGATTCTCAAAGCCGTTATAGGTTCCCAGGAAGCTTTCACGATCGGAGTCAAAGCCTGCGATCTCGGCATTCACAGAGAAGAATGCGTAATGATCCCGTCTCTCTTTATATTCCGTCTTATGATATATTACGGAGCCCTTCACCTCAACCTCGCCGGTACTGTAGTTTCTCTGGAAGTTGGACATATCATCCTGGGCATTCCACAGACACCACTCCACGAAGGAGAACAGCTTTAGCTTCTTAGGCCTGCCGGAGGTATTCCTGACGACCGCTTTATGAATCTCGCCGTTGGTGTTCAAGGGTACAAAATAGGTGATCTCCGTCTCCACACCTCCCCTGGAGCCTTTGATAATGGTATAGCCCATACCGTGCCTGCACTCATAGCTGTTAAGCTCCTTCTTGACAGGAGCCCAGCCCGGTGACCACACATCGCCTTCATCATTAATATAGTAATAGCGTCCCCCGCCAAGATCCAGAGGAACATTATTATAGCGGTACCTGGTGATCCTTCTCAGCTTGGCATCCTTATAGAAGCTATATCCCCCGGCCGTATTAGAAATTAAAGAAAAATACTCCTGGGAACCCAGGTAGTTAATCCAGGGATAAGGGGTAGCCGGTGTGGTTATGACATATTCCTTCCTGGTATCATCAAAATATCCATATTGCATTGCTTCATCCTCCTGATCAGTATTTATACTCCCAGTTTTTAATTATATATTACCGAATATTCTAATTCAACATAACAAATTAGAGGGTAACTATATTATTTTCGGGATAATTCTAAAATATTTACCAAAATTTTCATCATTTAGGAAAATTGCCCGATTGACAATCCATCAGGTAATCACTATACTTTATTCGTCATATTTCGTAAATGGATTATATTATATATGTCAATGAACAATATCAGCTATTTCATGATCAATGCCAATAAGGAGGTTATAATTAATGAGTGACAATTTTAATGAAGAGAACTACCAATCCGATTATGCGGACCGTTCGTATGATCCCTTTCGAAAGAGGTCGAAGAGGATCTTTTTTCTGGTCACGCTTGGGGTAATCCTGATCCTTGCCGTTACTTCGGTAACCGCATTCGCCAATCAGCTTTATCTGAAGAATGCCTATGCCAGGATGACGAAATCCTCTGCCGATTATTATGCATATGTGGAGAAGAACACAAATTCCTTGTTTATGAAAGGAGCCTCAGCCAATACGGATACATATTCTCCTGATAACCTGTATAAGGAGCCGGTTAAGGTGTCTGCGGACATTACCGTCGATCATGACAATGTTGACGCTCTGCTCAAGTCCAAGCTGGGGGCAGGTTTAACCGACTTTGAAGCCATGCTGGGCATAACCCTGGAAAGTATCGGTGTGGATTCCCTCATTGCCCGTAACGGTGACCTGCTGAATGAGAATGTGACCCTGACTCTTAATTATACCGAACTGATAACGGCAGAAATGTACATGAATCTGGCTACCGCGGAGAGCTTCCTCCGCCTTCCGCAATTAAGTCCGGCGTTGCTGCAGATATCCCAAGAGACGGCCGACAGTAAAGAAACCGCTCCTGAGGATAAGATCACTGAGGAACGCACCCTGGATATGCTTGTACGCTACAGTGATATTATATATAACAATCTTCAGGAAGTGACCAAAGCAAAAGATACCGAGCTGACCCTTGATACCCTGTCGGGTAAATTCACCACATTGGAGGTCCTAATAACCCCAGAGACTCAGCATAACATCGCTGCGGCACTGTTAGCCGAGGCAAAAAATGATGATTTTATTCTGGATCTGTTATCAGGTTATGGCATCTCTGAGGAACAGTATGTTAGCTTAATTGATGAAGCCGAGGCAGAGCTGCAAAGCTCAAAGGATACCCTGCAGGGCCTTAAGATGAAAGTATATGTTGATTCCTCCGGATTTATCCGGGGACGCACCCTCACTTCCGATGCTTCCGCAGATGCTTTTGAATATATCATATTGAATGATAAGGGATATTTTGAATATAACGTATCTGTTACCGACAATACCGGTGCAAAAGTACTTGATGTAACCGGTAACAATACTCTGGAGAAAGAAGCCAACAGCGGAAAAGCAACCTTAACGGTTCTTAATCCGGCTGATTCAGAGAATTTTGTTCTTGATTTTACTTATGAGGATCTTCATTCCAGAAAGGAAGGTAACCGCAGTTATCAATACGGCAGCATGAAACTGTCGACCCTTGATCCTGTAAACCTGGAAATATTATTGAATAACAATGTAGTTGACGATGTTCAGATCACCAAGCTGGAGCTTAAGCTGGACGCAAAGTCCTTATTAACCTTGACTGCCACATCAGAATATATCCAGGATTATACCGTAACGGCTCCGCCTGCGGATGCCGTCGTGTTCGATCTTACTCAGGCCGATGCCTATGCGGCGACCATTAATATTGCAGACTATATCAGCTATCTTTCCGAACAGCTTGGCGTGGATCTGGAAGGTCTCATGGGCCTGTTCCTTCCGTCTGCCGTATATTAAATTAATAAATATGGTCCTGCGGGAAAGCTAATTTTAAGAGTTATTTTATAATATATTTCTTTTTTTCTATATGGGTTTGTGATACACTAATACAAGTAATCCTCTCGATTTCATAAGAGAGATTTAATATGATAAAGTGAGGTTTTATTGTATGCCGAAGCAGACAAAGCTGGATGAACATGCCGCCATATATCAACCCCGGCAGAAGTTGTCCGAGAGAGACAAATTAAAAGATATGTCCTATCAGGATAAGCTTGCTTATCTGTGGGAGTATTATAAGATACATGCCGCCATCGGTATTGCTTCAGTTGCGCTGATTGTCTATATCATATATGAAATTGTGACCCCGAATGTGGAAACACAGTTTTATGCCGCAATCATCAATACTGCGGTCAGCCAGGAAAATCTGCAGGAATACAGTGATGCCTTTGCAGATTATCTGGAGCTGGATCCCGAGACCCAGAGTGTGTTCCTGAATGACCAGTTTTATTTCAGTGATGCCGGTGAATACGCCTCGAATGTTCAGATGGCATTGGCTACCTTTATCGGAGCTTCCGAGGTGGATGTCATCATAGCTCCGGAATCGGTGCTCCAGGGCTATATAAACCAGGATGCCATAGCAAAATTATCGGAGGCGCTTCCGACGGATATCTACAGCGCGCTGACGGATCATTTCTTCATCTCCGATACCGGTGAGAATCCTGATAAGTATGCGTACGGTATCTATCTGACGGATTCGAATCTCTTCAAGGACCTGACCTATAACGGGGAGCCTTATGCACTGGGAATCCTGGTGAACTCTCCCCATCGTGAGAATACCGTGGATTTTATCCGGTACCTTTTTAAGAATAATTAGAATGATATATATCATAAATCAAGCCATAAAGAAAAGAGGGTGTTCTTGCAACACCCTCTTTTCTTTATAAACCATAACCAAAGGAGGCTCTATTTTGCCGTGATATAGCCCTGCACCTTTAATAACTCGGCGGTCAGGACTGCTCCCCCTGCTGCGCCGCGCAGGGTATTGTGTGACAGACCCACGAATTTATAATCAAATACTGTATCCTCACGCAATCTGCCGAAGCACACGCCCATACCGTTCTCATAATCACGGTCCAGCTTTGCCTGAGGACGGTTATCCTCTTCAAAATATTTTATAAACTGCTTCGGTGCACTGGGTAAATCCAGCTCCTGCGGAAGTCCCTTAAATTCTGCCCAGGCCTTAAGGATCTCTTCCCTGGAGGGCTTCTTCTCAAAGCTGACGAACACTGCTGCCGTATGACCGTCGGTAACGGGAACACGGATGCACTGGGTTGTAATTACCGGACTTTCCGCCTTCACAATCCTTCCGCCCACGACCTTGCCCCAGAGGCGAAGGGGTTCCTGTTCGCTCTTCTCCTCTTCTCCGCCGATATAAGGAATTACATTATCTAGCATCTCCGGCCAGTCAGTAAAATTCTTACCGGCGCCCGAGATCGCCTGATAGGTCGCAGCCACCACCGTCTTAAGGCCAAATTGCCTTAAGGCATGAAGTGCCGGCGCATAGCTTTGGATGGAGCAATTAGGCTTAACAGCGATAAAGCCCGCTTTTGTTCCCAGGCGCTTCCTCTGGTCTATAATCACTTCAAAATGCTCAGGGTTCAGCTCCGGTACCACCATGGGTACATCAGGGGTCCATCGGTGGGCGCTGTTATTGGATACCACCGGCGTCTCTGTCCTGGCATATGCTTCTTCTATGGCTTTGATCTCATCCTTGGTCATATCGACCGCACTGAATACGAAATCAACACTGCTGCTTACTTTCTCTACTTCATTCACATTCATAACAGTAAGCTTTTTTACACTCTCCGGTATGGGCACCGCCATCTTCCAACGCTCACCGACTGCCTCCCCGTATGACTTTCCTGCGCTTCTCGGACTGGCTGCCACAGTTACCACCTCAAACCACGGATGATTCTCCAGTAAGGAAATGAAGCGCTGTCCAACCATTCCTGTTGCCCCCAGGATACCTACTTTTAACTTTCCCATCTCTAATCCTCCCAATTGTTCTCGTACGGCGAACATTTGTCTTTCATGTAAGTATACTATACTCGAAATCCAAAAAAATCAATAACTATTTCTAAAAACCTAAAAGTTTGTTCACATGTTATATATTATATTTATTTTTTTATATATGTTAAGCAAATATCACCATATGAGCATTGTTTCAATAATAATGAGCATTATCTGCAGAATCCGGATTTTCTTTCCTGTTCCTCCGTATGCTTTTGATAATCCTCCAGCATGACGCACAGGTCCTCCATTGTCTCTATCTCATTTACCCTGCTTCGAAGCTTTGCAGAGCCGGGAAATCCGGCGGTATACCAGGCCACATGCTTCCGCATCTCACGAATTCCGGTGTATTCTCCCTTATACTCAGCGGACAGGGCGGCATGACGGAGGATCATGTCTTTCACTTCCGTAAAATCCGGTTTGGGCAGCAGGATGCCCTTCTCCAGATACTCCTTGATCTGCCGGAATAACCAGGGATTGCCCCTGGTTCCCCTGGCCAGCATAATGGCGTCACACCCGGTCTGCTTCAGCATCCTTTTTGCATCCTCCGGAGTGAATACATCCCCGCTTCCGATCACCGGTACGGACACAGCTTCTTTCACCGCCCGGATGATCTCCCAGTCCGCTGTTCCGCTGTAGTACTGCTCTCTGGTCCTGGCATGGACCGCTACAGCCGCCGCGCCGTTCGCTTCTGCGATCTTAGCTGCCTCCACGGCATTGCTGCCGCCCTCCTGAAAACCCTTGCGGATCTTAACCGTAACCGGCTTGCGGATGGCGCCGGACACCATTCTTACAATTTCACCGATCAGCTTCGGATCCTTCATAAGAGCGGAGCCTTCCCCGTTATTCACCACCTTGGGCACGGGACATCCCATATTGATGTCCAGAATATCAAAATTGCGGTGCTCCAGACGCCTGGCAGTCTCGCTCAAAATCACAGGGTCCGCACCGAACAGCTGCAAGGCCGCAGGCCGCTCCTCTTCATGAATTAAAAGCAGACTCTCCGTATTCTTATTATTATATTGGACTCCTTTGGCGCTGACCATCTCCGTATATACCAGATCAGCGCCCTTTTCCTTACATAACAAACGAAATGGCAGGTCGGTTACTCCTGCCATCGGCCCTAAGAGCAAATTGCCCTCCAAACTTACGTTACCTATTGTCAAACCCATTCTATAAACTCCACTGTATCCGATGCATCGTACCGCTGATAGTCAGTATATACACCGGATTACTTTTTATTCTTATCATTAATGATCTTAAGGCCTTTTAAGGTAAGATTCGGATCATATACCTCAATTACATCGGTATTATCGGATATAATCTTGCCGAGCCCGCCGGTAGCTATAATCCTGCACTTATCTATGCCTGCTTCCTTCAGCATGCGTTTTACAATATACTCCGTCTGACCGATACAGCCGTATACAAGGCCCGCCTGCATGCTGGTAACAGTATCTCTGGCCAGGATGGTATCCGGCAGGATAATCTCCACCTCAGGAAGCTTAGCAGTATCATTCCAGAGGGCATTCGCTGCCATTCTAAGTCCCGGACTGGTAACTGCCGCAATAAACGATCCGTCCTCGGTAATTAAATCATACGTAATCGCCGTACCAAAATCAATAACCAGTACAGGCCCGCCGTAGATCTCATACGCCGCTACCGCATCTACTACACGGTCCGCGCCGATCTCCTTGGGATTCGCCGTAGCCACTTTAATTCCGGTTTTCGTCCCGATCCCGACAATAAGAGGAATAATTCCCAGATACTTTATTATTCCGGAATTCAGGGAATACATGATATTGGGTACTACAGAAGCGATGGCTACTGAAGTGATCTCCTTCACATCGATATTCTTCGCCTTAATCAATTCCCATAATACCAGACCATATTCATCTGAAGTTCTCGCTGTCTTAGTGGTAAGGCGGAAGGTTGCCTTCAGATCATTCTCATCAAATACGCCAAGCGTAATATTCGTATTGCCTACATCTACAACCAGTAGCATTATGTCCACACCTTTCGTCACCTGCAGGGAAGCTGCAGGCTTTCCTCTATTCTTATGAAGGATTACGGATATGTATTCCTTCCTTACTCCTGTTCCTCCTCCGCACCCAATAGCTCAGAAGCATCCTCTCCCAGGAAAAATACCCGGTAATACAGTTCCAGAGCTTCCAGAAGCTCCGCCTTCTCCCTCTGAAACTGTTTGATCTTTAATTCACTTCCGATTTCATCGTAATAGTAATCCGTCTCTTTTGAGTCCACCTTAAAAATAAGGCTCCCATCTTCTTCAAATTCCAGAGACAGTATCCCCCCGATATCCTCCGTGTATAATACACACATTATTTTTAATTCCTGCTTTATCTGCTCCGGCAGCATCTGAAAATCTTCGTTCAGCCAGAACTTCTTCTCATAGGCACTGCTTGCGCACAGCACTATATTGTCCTGATACATCTTAAGCCTCCTTGCTTTTAACCCGGTATAATTACTTTATAGAAATTGAATGATAACAAATCCGAGAATAATTAAGATGAATCCCGTCATAACCATGGATGCACCCGTTGATCTATTAGCCCCCGTCATCATACGGAGCCCATTCACCATATTCATCATACCGCCTGCAATACTGGCTGTTAAGATAGCATACCGGTTATATGGATTAAGAAATATGAAAAGCAAAGAAACGATCAGAACAGCTCCGATGATCCCGTTAATCATATTCGCTTTTAATGAAATCTTCTCCAATAGTTTTTTATTTCTCTCCATATAAATTTTATCCTTTATTATGAGCTGCCGTTCATTTATTCATTCCCCAGAGTAGCTACCATAACCGCTTTTATAGTATGCATACGGTTCTCCGCTTCATCAAAGATGATATCAGCGAAGCGTTCGAATACCTCTTCCGTTATCTCATTCCCCTTAACGGCAGGCAGACAGTGCAATAATATGGTACCGGTCTTTCCGGTTTTCTGCAGCAGGCCGACATTCACCTGATAAGGCCTTAAGATCGCGATACGCTCTGCTGCCAGCGCTTCCTCGCCCATGGAACACCATACGTCGGTGTAGATGGCATCCGCCCCCTCTACGGCAGCAAGCTGGTCGGTAACCGTAATACTGCTGCCGGAAAGCCCGGCATATTCCTCACACAGGGTAACCAGCTCCTGCTCCGGCCATAAGTTCTTCGGTGAAAGTATGATAAAATCAATACCCACCTTGGCAGAACCGATCATCAGACTGTTGGCCATATTGTTGCGCCCGTCTCCGGCATAGACGAGCTTTAACCCCTTTAGCTTACCAAACTGCTCCTTCAAAGTCAAGAAGTCGGCAAGAATTTGCGTCGGATGGTCCAGGTCCGTGAGTCCGTTCCATACCGGAACTCCACTGTACTTCGCCAATTTCTCAACAGTCTCCTGCTGAAAACCCCGGAATTCAATTCCGTCGAACATCCTGCCAAGAACCCTGGCCGTATCCTCCACACTTTCCTTATGCCCTAATTGTATATCATTCTTGCCTAAGTACTCCGGATGCCCGCCCTCATCCACACAGCCCACCGTAAATGCACAGCGGGTTCTCGTAGAAGGCTTCTCAAAAATCAATGCAATATTCTTGCCCTTCAGACTGCTGCCTGTTATCCCCTGCTTCTTCTTCGCCTTTAAATCCGCAGAAAGCTCCAATAGATATTCGATCTCTTCCTTCGTATAATCCTTTAATGTCAAGAAACTACGGCCTTTTAAATTCATAAATCCTCCATTCTGCATTTATTTATATTTATGCTTATTAATTGTTTATTTATACATTATTCTAATTTTAGTGAAATGTCAAGTAAATCATACCGTCTCACCCGGAAGCTATAAAGAATGGGCGGCAGAGGCTGTCCTGAAAACATATCTGCCGCAAAACAGCCTTGCTGTAAAGCAAGGTACAAAAATGAGCTTTAAATAGTATTATAAAACCCTATCAAAGCTCATTTTTTATGATATTAATGCTATTTTTATGTATATTACTATCAAATCTTTATTTTGCAATGTCCCCCTGCTATGTCATTATCCTTGGATCCTCGGATTATCCGTGGTTAATTTCATCCAGGGTCGCACACCGGAATGCCGGGGCTTTTTTGATGATTTTTACCCAAATCAATGCGAAGGTGACCATTAACACAAGTAAGGCTGCAAATATTTTATAAATGAAGATTCTGTCCTCTCCCTCCGCTATATTCCAAATCATGTAGATATTTCCGATGATACAAAGAATTTGAGGTATTCCGAATAATGTTATTTTTTTATTTCTGCCTTTTGCATCCGGATATTTTTTTCTTAAGACCAGAACCGTAATATTAACAAGGATATAGGAGGTAAGCCAGAAGCAGGAGGCAGCCAGCAATAAATTGGTCAGACCCGTGCTGTTCGTAAAACCGGATATTAAAATAACAGATATAACGGCAACCATCAGAACAAGGCCGGCAATGGGAGTACCCTTGCTGTTTTTCTTATGGAAGAAGGAGGGCATCATTTCTTTCTCTGCCATTCCGCTCAGAATACGGGTAACACTGCCCAATACCGTATTAATCGTGCTGGTACCCGCAAGTATGGTTACAAATCCCATCCAATAACTGCCCGCGGTCCCCAATAGATTTTCTGCAAATACCATATGCGGCATCTCAGCTGTCATTAATTCTTCCAGGGTGACATAATTAGTCATGCCTGTACCCAGGACGGATTGTACGGCAAAAAGGATCAATATGCTTAAGATCATTGCCAGGGGAACATTTCTTTTCGGGTTTTTTAAATCCTTCGATATGGGGATTACGAATTCGATTCCGATAAACAGCCAGAATGCCAAAGCAGATAAGGATACGATCCCGTTAAAACCGGTTATTGCCGGTTGGGTCTGCCTCGCGGCATCAATGACGGTACCGGTTCCTAATTTTAATGCGCTGATTATGCCTAAAAGTATTAAGGATCCCAATAATAACACCACAACCAGATTTTGAATTTTTGAAAATATATCGATCCCCATATAATTAACAATTGCTAAGAATACTAAAATTGTAATACTAATGGCAACAGGGGATATCCCTTTAAAAAAGGTTTGGCTGAGCACGATACCACACATAGCTATTTCTACAGAACCGGCAAGTAAGTTCGTTATTACATATGCCGATAAATTCGATACGATGGAAGGTACCGGACCCAAACCGGCCAATGTATACTGTCCCAGGCCTCCTTCCACTCCGGGCATCAGGCTATGGAGTTCTCCAAAGGAAAATGCCAGAAGGATATTAAGAACCACTACGATAAGCATGGCTATGATAAACCCCTTACCCGCCAAACCCATACCCTGTCCCAATAATAACAGACAACTGGTGGCAACAATCAAACCTACGCAAACTGAGATGGCACTGCCAAGACCTAATTTTTTTTCATTCATGAAAAATCCTCCTTTTTACTTTCTGCTCCATGGTTTTTCAATGCTTTATTCATTTATAAAGCAAAGGAGCCTTGCCTGCACAAGACTCCTTTGTCCTTTTTATATTCTTGCTTTAAACCGATGATATCGAAAATCAGATACATCAAGGACGGGCTTTTCATCCGCTGCCATTTGAGATAGTAAAGTGCCTACGGTCGGCGCTATACCGAAGCCGTGCCCTGAAAAACCACACGCCAATATCATTCCGGGAACTTCTTCCACCGGACTGATTACCGGAACATGATCCACACAGACATCAATCCAACCTGCCCAGGTCCGAACTATCTTGGTGTCTTTAAGACAAGGAAAATATTTCATAATCCCCCGGCAGATACAGGAAGCTGTCCGGCTATTGGTTACCGGTGTTCCGTTATCCTTATTCACATCTTCAAATCCGGAGGAGCCCCCGAATACAAAGGAGCCGTGAGTACTTTGATGTCCATAAAAATCCGCCTCTGCCGTACCGAGCATCTGATAGAACATGGGAGGCTGGTCCTCTGTAACAAGTACTTCTAACAGGGCTTGTGACATTGGTATATCTATGCCTATGGTTGCAGCTATTTTTCTGCTGCCATATCCGGCCGCCAGAATAATTGTCTCGCCTTCATAGATATTACTGACGGTAATTACCTGTCTTGCTTTCCCTTTTATTTTTCGGATCCCAATTACTTCTTCCCCGGTAATAAACCTGACTCCTGATTGTCTCGCTTTTTTGTAATAAGCAAGAGTCGTTAACATAGGATTGGCATGTCCGTCCGTCGGACACCAGCTGGCACCGATAACTTCATCAGATAAATACGGACAGATTTCTTTGGCTTGCGGTCCGCTTATCATTGTTACCTCCAGCCCCAGGGAGGCTGCTTTCTCCGTAAGGCCTTCCAAAATTTTGATATGCCCATCGGTTTTACCAAGACGCAGATTACCTTCCTGATAATATTCCACATCCGTCTCCAACTCCTCCGAAAGGGTCGGCCAAAGATTTTTTACCCCATACATTGCTAAGGGCAGTTCTCTCTTATCACGTCCGGACTGTCTGACCCCTCCTCCGTTTCTGCTGGAGCCTCCGTCTCCCATATGACTGCTTTTCTCAAGAACTATGACGGAGCAGCCCTTTTTTGCCAGATAATAAGCAGTGGAATTTCCTATTATACCCCCGCCGATAATGATGACTTCTGCGTTTTTCCCCACTCTTATTCAGCCTCCCTTCCGTCATTCCCCAATACTTTCATTTCAATGGGCCGCATGGGAGCTCTTGAGGCCGCGGGCTCTAATTCTATGGGTGAAACTCCCAATTCTTTCGCTACGATTCCTTTCACCAGTCTTGCACAGGTCTGGCCCTGGCATAGCCCCATTCCGGTGCGAAGATATCTTCTGATCTCTGTTAAAGTGAACATGCCGTCATGAACTGCCCTTCTGATTTCTCCCTTTGTTACTTCCTCACAGCGGCAAATTATCATATCATCCTCCGGTTGGGGGAGAAACAGCCCTATATCTTTCATCCGTTCCTGTATTTTTATCACTCTCCCGTCACCTCCAAAGAACGAAAAAATCTCGCTTTCATAACCATATCCGATGGTACTTTCATTGTTAATAAATGCGTATGATCAAATGCTTTTTTCATTTTTACATCAACGATTTCTGCCATGCACACTTCTTTACCGCTGCGGTCCAGGGCTTTTCCCTTCTCGCCCGGCCGTGGAAGGGGTAAGAACTCATAAGGAAGGGTGACAGATGCAAATCCAGGTTCAAATTCCTTATTTACAAGGAAAATCGCCTGTCCGGAACAGGCTGCCACACACATTCCGCAGCCTGAACATTCTTTTGTCTCATCAATGGCAGGAAGCAGGGTAATCTTCTCACCGATTTTAATACATTTCCTCGGACAGGCCTCCTGACAGGGATTACAGGGGATATTCTGCGTACACTCGATGACCGGATGAATGCCCTGATACGGCTTAACTCCCGGGAATCGTTCAATTTCCGTTTCATCCACATACCCCTTTTTCAGCAAGGTGGCAGATATCTCAATTCCTTCCTCTGTTTTTTGGATAGTCTTTCCTTTATTCTCAGGGGCAAACATCCCGTCCCTTAAACAAAGCAATGCCTTTTCAAGCTCCTTTAACTGCTCATCCCGTTCCCCTGTGCTGATATAGCCTAAGTACTCCGCTGCCGATATTCCTGCCATACGCCCTTCAATCATGGCAGAGCTTGCTTCTTCAATACCCGATACATCTCCTGCCGCAAAGATACCCGGCACGCTTGTCTCACCTTTCCCGTCACACTCCGGAACATATCCAAAGGCAGTGTCCTTCATGATGCAACCGGCCATTTTAAGAAGCTGGGACATTGGCGACAACCCGACAGCCAGACATATGGTATCCACCTCAAAATGCCTTTCGCTTCCGGGAATAATTCTCCAGGAACGGTCTACTTCGCCAATGGTCACTCCGCTCACACAGTTCTCTCCTTCCGCTTTTATAATCGTATGGGACAAGTAAAACGGAACTCCGCATCGGGCAAGTTTGGATGCATGCACTCCATAGCCTCCGATGGCAGGGGCTGCATCCACAACGGCTGCTACTTCACAGCCGGCTTGCATCAGCTGAAAACTTACCACAAGACCTACATTACCGGAGCCAAGCATTAATACCTTTTTCCCCGGTTTAACGTTATGGAGATTCATCATGGTCTGGGCTGCACCGGCACCGATAACACCGGGCAAGGTCCAGCCGTCAAAGGCAACCATATTTTCCGACGCACCGGTGGCAATAATTATGGAATCTCCCTTATAATGCCTGATTTCCTCATTTATTTTTACGGTTACCTCTTTATCGAGGTATAAGCCGATTACAACAGCATTCAGGGTG
>JAFADH010000090.1 GCA_023424995.1 Bacillota bacterium
TAGTAGGACAGGCATTAATCATAAGAACACGAAAGGCTGTGATAAGTATCCGGTTTGATACTTACCACAGCCTTATTAATTCAGGCATTCCATAATATCGGAACTGAAATAATGTTCCGATAATCGATATGCACGGCGCAAAAACAGCGCCTTTTATGGCCAGATAAAATATATCTGTCCATAATTATTTCCAGTATAACATGCCGGGTCTTATCTCCCGTCCCGGTTAATTAAGTGCTGCCTCTGATTTTGCTTCCGGTTGATGTCACAGCAGTCCATCCTTCCGGAACCAAAGGATTTCTTATTTTCCTCTGCCAAGTTCTTAAGATAATCCTTCAAAGCTTCTCTGATTCTTCTCATTAAATACATCTCAGCCCTCCATATAAATTCATATCAGCCCATTATTTATCATGCATCCGGCAAATCAGCCCGTGTTATATTAACTACATATTACATCATGCTTATGAAAAATATATGGAGAATAATACAAAAAGATAAGTATTGAAACGTATCAGCAAATCACCCAAGCGCCACATCCAATAGCATCATAACAGCGAAACCGACCATCGCTCCGATCGTCCCGATATTGGAATGCACCTTTTCCTGCTGTGCCTCCGGAATCAACTCCTCTACAACCACATAGATCATAGCACCTGCCGCAAAGGACAGGGCATAGGGAAGTATCGGCTTCATTGCGATAACCGCATATGCCCCCAGGACTGCCGCAATAGGTTCGACGATTCCCGAAGCCTGCCCATAGACAAAGCTTTTAAATCTGGTCAGGCCCTCTCTCCGAAGCGGTATGGAAACTGCAGCTCCTTCGGGGAAGTTCTGCAACCCGATGCCCAATGCCAGGGCAACCGCACCGGAGAGTGTTGCAAGCGAACTGTCGGCAGCTATGGCACCGAACGCAACACCCACGGCAAGTCCTTCCGGAATATTATGAAGTGTGATGGCAAGCACCAGCAGAACGCTTCTCTTCAGGCTTGTCCTCACACCCTCCGGTTCCTGGTCGGGGCCAATATGCAGGTGGGGCATAATCACATCCACCAGCCACAGGAATGCGCCCCCGGCCAGGAAACCGACAACAGCCGGAACCCAGGCGATCATGCCCGCCTCCTCCGCCATGGAGATCGCAGGTGAAAGCAGGGACCAGAAGCTTGCCGCAATCATGACCCCGGCAGCAAAGCCCAGCATTCCGTTCAATACCTTCTTATTGATCGTCTTAAATATAAATACGGTTGCCGCACCTAAAGCAGTGACAAACCATGTAAATAAAGTGGCAAATAATGCCTGTACAACCGGATTAAAGTTTGATAACCAATCCATGTCAGCTCCTCCTTTTAGCATTATGATAATCTCACAGGAGGAATTTGTCCAGTGCCATGTGCGGGATTATAGTGTAAGTTAATACGTGATTTAGATGACAAAAGAGGGCCAGTATACGAAAACCGGGAGTCAGGCGAGCCTAAGAGGTTGAGAGCGTTTAGATATAAATTCAGGGAGCAGGTGCGGTACCGGAGGGTATCCCCGGCTGCCGTACCTGCTCCCTGAGCTTTGCCGTTACTTTAATCTTAAATCTTCAAATCATTCTTTCCGATTTTTATAACCGCGCCATTAATTATACCTGACTGCCTTATACGGTGTTCTGTAATACAAACTGGTAATTCTTATTCCGGTAGAAGGACTGCTTGCGCTGATTACCTTACCGCCTCCGATGTAGATGGCAACATGATTAATCGTACCGCTTTTGGTATAGAACACAAGATCCCCTACTCTTAGATTACTGATGGATACCCTGGTGCCTCCGGCTGCCTGTGATCTTGAGGTTCTCGGTATACGGATCCCGAAGTGTTTAAATACGGACTGTGTGAAACCGGAGCAGTCCGCACCTCTGGTGAGACTGGTTCCTCCCCACACATAGGGATTGCCCACAAATTGCTTTGCATAGGAAACAATCTGATTGCCCAAAGAACTGCCGGAAGTGTTCTGGGAGGAGCTGCCTGAGGATGAAGATTTACTCGAGCTGCTTCCTGAGGAGCTGCTCTTGCTTGAGCTATTACTGCTTGAGCTGCTGCTTTGTGAACTATTGCTGCTTGAACTGTTGGACTGGCGATCCGCCGCCGCTTCCTCCGCAAGACGCTGCTGTTCTTCTTCGATGGAAACAGCTTCCTCGTAGATTGTCTGTAATTTTACATAATCAGCGGATATAAAACCATTCCGGTTCTCATTGTATTTAACCTTGACCCAGCCTTCTTGCTCCTTAACTACGGGCAGATCCTCTCCCTCCGCAACCAGAGTTAATACCTCTGCCTCCGTTGACGCCTTCGCCCGGACCTTCAAAGTAGTAGTGTTAACTACTGCGATCCGTGTACCGGCTGTCTTGGCCAGTTCCCTTGCTTTGTCCCCTGTGGCCAGGTAGTCTGCTTTTATGTAACCTGATACGGACCCTGATTTTATCTTGTACCAGCCGTCTTCCTTGGACAGGATCGTTGCGGCTGCATTATCGTAAAGCTTACCCAGGATCTTCCCCTCTTCACTTGCTTTGTCTCTGATATTTACGTAATTGGATACCTGCGCGAATGCCAGATCCTGTACGGAAAATGTCTCCAGAAGACTATGTACTGCTTTTTCATCTGCTTTCTCTGCGACCTGGTAAAATTCCTTCAGTGTAAGTGAAATCCCGGCTATGGGTTCTTCCGCGGCCCCGGCTGTGGTCATCTTCCCGGCAGACATGACAGCTCCCAATACCAGCACTGCTCCAAACTTATGTATATTCTTCATGATACCCTCATTCTTTTCGTATGTGTTATGGATGTTTTCAGCAAATATGCGGATTTATATCAAGGGCGGCGGATTAATCCGGGTGAACCTGATTTATCCGTTCGTTCTTATGTAAATTCTGCATATGATGAATGTTACAGAAGTGTTAAATATATTACAGGGTTATTATAACTCAAATCCATCATAAAGATATATAGTATTTTACTGGTAATTTTATGGCTAAACCAGATTGCCCCTACAGCCTTCTTTCTTATTGATATTGTCCGCCTTCCCCGGAATAGACGAAAATAAAAACGGGAGCGTTATTCCGCTCCCGCAGCATTTACTTCTTTATACATTTACTTCTTTATTACATCTACTTCTTTATTACATCTACTTCTTCATATTCAAGATGAAACCCAACAAACTTTTCTAATTTTTCAGTAATATGAAATCATATTTAAGAAACTGTTATGTATCAGGTATCCTATTTGTCAAATAATAAGCGTTTGTTAAATGCATTCCTGTATTCGGAAGGAGTAAGCCCTACAACTTTCTTAAATGTCTTCATGAACATATGGTTGTCGGAGAAGTTCAGAGAAAGGGCGATATTGCTGATCGTATCATTCGTATCGGTCAGTATGAATTTTGCTAATTCCATTTTTTCCTGCAATATATATTGTTTAAGAGGCAATCCGGCGATATTGCTGAATAAATGAGACAGATATTTTTCGTTATAGCCGAAGTAAGCAGCGATGTCAGATACCTTGACTTTTTGTCTGATGGTTAACTTTACATAATCGATAATATCATTATAAATCTGCCGTTTTGTATCCGAATAATTAATATCACATGGAAAGAACTGATTGTGTATCTCGCAGAGTAAAGTCGTAGCTGTATAGTTCAGTAACGTTTGATTGTAATTTGAACGTTTGGAATCCTGTAATTGCTTCATAAGAATGACAACCTTTTCTGGCGCGGGTAATTTTCCCTGGACAGGAATAATTAATTTATCTGTCTCCTGCTCATTAACCTTTATATTATCCAGCTGAATAATATCGTGGGAACATGAGAAATGAAGCCAATAAAAGCTGCAATCAGAGGAATGATATCCGTATCTGATGTTGTCCGGAGTCGGTGATAACAGCAATTGTTCGGACTTATTCAACATATACCGTCCATTATTATCCGCAATATACAGACACCCCTCGGTTATTACAAATAATTCATAATCTATAAGAGGAAATACCTCGTGCTTCCAATCAGGAGACGGCGCTTTGAATTTTCCTGTTAATACAAAGTTAAGAGGTCTTTCTACGGAAAATACATAGGATAACATTTTTAACACCCCTTTCTTTTTCGTTGTTTTCCAAATCCAGGGAATAACGCCCTGAAGCCATTATGAATCCCCCTGATATTTGATATATGAAACAGTGCTTCGATATTCATGTCATATATGATATTAAACTAACGTTTTGACACCAAATCTATCATTTGTAAATATCTTGAATAATTTATAAAGAGATTCATTTATATATGAAATCATATAATAATCTATATGAAAAGTAAATTAAATTGTGCAAAATATAGATAAAAACAATTGAAATCCTGATATTTCAGATTATAAAGCTATTGATAAGCATTAATTTTTAAACCACTGTAAAATAAAATAATCTAACGTAATGACACCAATTTGAACCTTATCCTATTTTATTGGGTAAAGTGTATTGCTATAATTAAGTACATACAAAATGTTATATGAAACAAAAAAGGAATCACATAAAATACGTTTCTGACAGACAGGCTTCTCGTTATATGGGGAATGGATATTTGTATGTATCAGGCTAAGGTATGATAAAATCCCGTCTTTCCTAAGAGTGGCCGCATAGGTGAGATTTTAAATACAATTAAATTCCGAAAATTTAATTGTATTTAAAATAAATCATAATTGATATGGAGGAGGAGAAATGAAAAAGAAGGTATTCGCTTTATTATTAGTCTCTGCAATGGTTCTGTCTGTTTTAGCAGGATGCAGTGAACAAAAATCTGATGGTACGGATCCGGCCAGCACCGGCGGAGCAGGTAATTCTACTGCGGATGGTTCCGCAGCCGATAGTTCAGGCTCCGGGGAGAAGGTTAAACTGAAGGCGATATTATTAAAGCATCCCTTAACTCAGGAAGCCGCGAAAATGGAATGGTTAAAGAAGGCGGAAGAAGCGGCAGGCGTTGAGATAGCTTATGAAGAAATCAGTGCCGACTGGGCGCAGATTAAAGGAACCTTGTTAGCAAGCGGTGACATTCCGGATTTAATTATTGGTGCTGGCGGATTAATTGATGCGGATTTCATTACTTTTAACGGATTATTCCAGGACATGAATGAATTGATTCCGGACAATGCTCCTAACATTCAAAAAATGTTCGCAGAACATCCGGAATTGGAAGAAATCTCAAAACAGGAAAGCGGGGCTATCTTTGGGCTGCCGAAATATCAGAGATTCTGGCCTGCTACCGCTACAAGGCAATTTATAAATAAGCAATGGCTTGATAATCTGGAATTGGAGGTCCCTGCAACTTTGGATGAGCTCTATAATGTGCTTTTGGCATTTAAGACAGAAGATGCCAACGGAAACGGCGATCCAAATGATGAGATCCCAATGGATTGGGCTCCCGGCTTTGGATATTTCCATTCAACTAATATGCTTGGCGGCTATGGCATTACATTATCAGACGGCAGCTTCCACGGCTTCTTTGTTGAAGACGGCGCCGTTAAGAACTTTTTCACGGATGAGAGATATAAAGACCTAGTCATATTCCTAAACAAGTGCTATACGGCAGGGCTTATTAATACGGAAGTATTTACACAGGATTATTCAACCTTCCAATCTATTGCACGCGGATCAGAAACAGATGCGGCGGTTGGTTTTACCTTTGGGTGGGAACGCGCAGACAGGGTAGGACTTTTACTTGCCGACCAGTATGCTGCGGTATCGCCCATCAAAGCATCTGCCGATCAAACCGCAAATGTATCCTGGTCCTATGACTATAACAGCTTGAACTATTCCAAAAATATGATCTCTATGTCCGCGGCTTGTGAAAACAAAGAAGCGGCTATGAAATTTATCGATCAGTTCTACGACCCTGAGGTGAGCTTACAGGTACTGTTCGGGTCACTGGGAACCAACATCCAAAAGAATGATGATGGCTCATATCATATTTTACCTCCGGCAGATTCCTCCGTTGATCCCGGTACTTGGAAATGGACCAGTACTTTAGCCGACAACGGACCCATGTATGTGGCGGATGATCTGGTTGTAACCTTAGGAACCGACATGATATCAAATCTTAAGGATACGGTACCCTTTGATGAAGCGTTTGCCAATGTCGACCTTAATAAGAGTGTTTTACCTTTCTCCTTTATAAAATATTCGGATGAAGACAGTACTGATTTAGCCAATAACAACACCAATATTGAAACATTGTGCCATGCAAAATTTGCATCATGGATAGCAGAAGGCGGTATTGAGAATGAATGGGACCAATACTTAAAAGACTGTGAGAATGCGGGAATGCCTCAGTCTATTGAAATCTATCAAAAATATGTTGATTCATATTATCAGAACTGAACTAATGCTCCGATAATCGAGATGCACGGTGCTAAAAAGCAGCGCCTTTTATCAGAAGTACAATACAACTTCTGATAACTTATTACAGGAACCGAAAGATGTTCCTGTAATCGAGATGCACGGCGCAAAAGCAGCGCCTTTTATCAGAAATACAATACACTTCTGATAACTTATATTACAGCAACCGAAAGATGTTCCTGTAATCGAGATGCACGGCGCAAAAGCAGCGCCTTTTATCAGAAGTACAATACAACTTCTGATAACTTATATTACAGTAACCGAAAGATGTTCCTGTAATCGAGGTGCACGCGCAAAAACAGCGCCTTTTATCAGAAGTTTGGAAAGCAGCTTCTGATAACTTTTCTGACAACTTATAATACGGACGGTAAAGTTAAATACAGGGTTAGATGAAGATAATTACGATAATATTGAATAAAACAGAACAGGGCTGATGTGAAAAAGTTCACTTTTACACCGGCCCTTTTTGTTAAGCTACCTGCTAACAGGAATAAGATAGGAGGATCTTTCGGCAATGAATAATAAAAGTAAAACTGAGAAGATAAAATACGGATATTCCTTAAAACTGTTTTCTAAGGATTGGCAGCTCTGGATCATGATATTGCCTGCCATCGCAGTCATTTTCATATTTAATTACATCCCGATGTATGGAATACAGCTGGCTTTTCGGGAATTCAACTTTGCAAAGGGGATTACCGGCGGAGAGTTTGCAGGCCTTAAATATTTTGAAAAATTCATCACGAGTTACCAATTCCCAACATTAATGAGGAATACTATTACATTATGCCTTTCGAATATAGTATTCGGATTTCCCGCGCCTATTTTATTAGCATTGATCATAAACCAGATCAGAAATAAAAGATTAAGAGGGATCTTACAGACAACGGTATATCTGCCCCATTTTATTTCAATGGTAGTTATGGTATCCCTTCTGCTGGTTTTATTTAATTCAAATACAGGTATTATCGGAAAAGTACTTAGTATGACAGGATTATCGGAAAGAAATCTGATTGGTTCTACCAGTACCTTTGTGGGTGTTTATGTTGTATCAGAGATATGGCAGCATTGCGGCTGGAACAGTATTATCTATCTCTCGGCACTCTCCTCTGTAGACACTCAGCTTTATGACGCCGCTAAGATCGATGGAGCTAATCGCTGGAATATCGTCCGTTATATTGATATTCCACAGTTGATCCCTACCATAATCATTCTTTTTATATTGCAGATGGGAAATCTTCTGAACACAGGATTTGAAAAAATCTTTCTGATGCAGAATAATTTAAATCTTCCTGTATCTGAAGTTATTGCAACCTATACATATAAGATAGGTATCCAATCGAATCAATTCAGCTATGCCGCTGCAATTGGTCTGTTTAATACTATGATTAACTTTTTATTCCTGGTAATTGTTAATCGGATTTCAAAAAAAGTCGCAAATATCAGCTTGTGGTAAGAAGGAGGCATTATATGTATAACGGTAAAAACAGCAATTTCAGCAAAATAACCCGTAATAAAAAGCCGGCCGACGTTGCATTTAATATATTTATCCTATTGTTTTCAGTAATAACATTCTTTATCATTGCCTATCCCTTATACTTCGTCGTTATAGCTTCCGTCAGCAGTTCAACGCTGGTATCCCAGGGTCAGGTGGTTTTATGGCCGAAGGCGATTAACTTCTTTGGATTTAACCAGGTATTTTCGGACAGCAGAATATGGACCGGATACCGTAATACGATAATTTATACGTTTTCAGGCACAATCGTTAATATGCTGTTCACCCTGCCCGCAGCCTATGTCTTATCAAGAAAAGTATTTATGCCGAGAAAATTACTGATGTTTTTATTTACCTTTACCATGTTTTTTAACGGCGGCTTAATGCCGACCTACTTATTAATGAAACAGATTAATTTTATTAATAAGCCGTGGGTATTTATCATTCCCTTCAGTGTGAATGTTTTTAATTTGATTATAACGAGAAGCTTTTTTGAAAACTCAATTCCGGATGAACTATATGAAGCGGCGCAATTGGACGGCTGCAGCCATTTTAAGTTTTTTAGCAAAGTAGTTATTCCGTTATCAAAAGCGGTAGTATCCGTTGTTACTTTATATTATATTGTAGGTCACTGGAATGATTTTTTTACAGGATTACTCTATATCAGGGAAGCTGCCTTACAACCTCTGCAGAATGTACTGAGAAATATATTGATATCAAATCAGGTGTTCGCCTCCGGCGCCGGATCCGTAGGCAGCGGTTATGCCCAGCAATATGCGGATCAGGTAAAATATGCGGTAATTATTGTGTCAACCTTACCGATTCTGGTAGTATACCCTTTCATTCAAAAATATTTTGATAAGGGGGTTATGATCGGGGCAGTAAAAGGATAACCAAAGCAGCCCCGCCTGTTTTGAACTGAACCCCAAATGTTAGGCAATATTAAAACATTTTGGGGGATACTTCATCTTGGCGGGGCTGATTTCTATATATAATGCCGATAATATCTTATTCGATTCCGGATCACTGCATTCCTTTACCACATCCGCCATTCCGATAAGCATATAGACCAACCGTACGGAATAGCCTGCTGCTTCCTTTTGCTGACGTACCGAAAGATGGGTCTTAGTATATTCCTGTCTTGTCTGGTGATCTTTTGTTTCCTTGCTGTCCCAGTCTGCATTTTATTTCTTTTTCCCATTCTTCATCAAAAAATATTGGATGGGTGTATGAATACTTACTTTATATAATATCTTCTTTTATCCCCTCTTTTGCTACTGTATCTTCAATTGTCTCTTGCTTTCCCACAGCAGCCGGTATTATCCCGTCCGCCAGCTTGAACCTGTCAATTAAGCCCTTCAGCTCCGTTACAAGCCCGTCTACCTCGACACCGGTCTGATTAATATTCGTCATAGCTGCAAGAACCTCCTCAGTCGTTGCCGAGGTTTCCTGGGTACTCGCCGCATATTCCTCGGAAACTGCCGACACATTGGTGCCAAACTCAGACACGACAGACCGGCTCAGTTCCATATCCCTGGATACCGCATCCAGAGTGACGATGATTTTATTAATGTTCTCCAGGGAATTTACGATGGTGAGATACTTCTCCTTTGTTTCATTCACACTGGCTGTCTGTGTGTTCACCGCGTCCTGTACCGTCCTGCTCTGAAGATTTGCCGCATCAATGCTTTCGGTAAGCTCCTGAAGCCTTTCATCAATAACCAGGGTGGAATTCTTCGATTGCTCGGATAATTTACGGATCTCTTCCGCGACTACCGCAAAACCTTTGCCGGCTTCCCCGGCACTGGCCGCCTCGATGGAGGCATTCAGCGCTAAGAGCTTCGTCTTCTTGGCAATATCGGAAATCATTGCACTTGCATCCGCGATCTTTTCCGCATTCTGGCTTGTCACATCAATTGCAGTGAATATGGACCGGAAAGCCTCCTGATTATTTAAAGTGATCTCCTCCAGGTCATTCATGGTTCTTAAGCCTTCCTGGCTGGCATCCATAATCCTGACGCTTGCCTCGGACAGCTCCTTTGCACTTTCGGTACTCCGGCTCACAGCCTCTCCCAGAGTCATGATCTCTTTCACCAGCTTTTGCGCGTCCTCTGCCTGGTTGGAAGCTCCTTCCGCTATCTCACCGACCGTCTTCGCTATCTCATTCATGGATGTGGTTACCTCTTCCGAATTCACCCTCATAGAATTAGAGGCATCGGACAGATGCTCGGAGGTCTTTATTAAGTGCGACACAATGCTTCGAAGGGAGCGGATCAGAGTCCCGATAGAGCCGGCTAACATGCCAAGCTCATCCTTACTGTTAGTGGAGTGGGCTTCAAAGGACAGGTCATTCTCTGCCAGTGCATTCATATTAGCTGTCAGCTTCCGGATATTAATCCGGATAAACTGAACGATGAAGATACTTAAGAAAGCCATAATTCCCATGGCGACTATGATGATCGCTACAATGATCCATACCCGGTTCTTCAGATCCCGGTTCATATCCTCATGGGCTTTGATACTGTATTCATCCAGAAGCGCTATGACCGCATCCAGACTTGCACCGGTTTCCTCGAATAATACCATCTTGGCTTCATAATCGCCTTTTCCGGAAGCAGGATTATATGCCTCGTGCCATTCATCAAAGGCTGCATAGAATTCAGTGATCAATTGGGATAAGGTGGCTGAACCGGGACCTGTGAATTTATTATACAGCTCATCATTCTCCTGAAGGGCTGCCTTCGTCTCATTCATACGGTTAAGGACCTGGGAACAGTTGCTGTTATATTCATTCATCAGATCATTCTTGGCCTTCTGCTCCATGGAAGCTCCTGCCAATACCAGGTTCCTCTCTGCCAGGAGTGCCTGGTAGATATTCTTGCGGGCATGTAAGATACGCTGTGAATTAACATACAAGGTATCATAATAGGTAGCCTTCGCCTGTTCGTTAACCCTGTTCGTCTGATAATAAAATTCAAATAAAATAAAAAATACGCTGATAATAATGGGTAGAATCATGAGCCAAAGCTTAACCGATATCCTGCTGTTTCTTAAAAAGCTTAATTTCATCTTCTGTCTTTCTCCTCTTTATTCATAGCTGTTATTATTTTAGCACTTTCCGTCTTCCCTGTGCTGACTATATTTTTATCAAAGAAAAGCACCTTCCGCACCTTCCGAAGTCCGTACCGGTTAAGCCTCCTGCTCCTTAAGATATACGCCTAACTGCTTATCTGCTTTCATAATATGATCTGCCAGCCACTTCATCAGATAATCGGACATCTCATTATAAAATTCTTTCGGCTTTTCTATTTCCAACACATAGGTGTTCTGTAATTTGTCGCGGAATACATTGTGTGCATTGGTATGTTCCATGATTTGGGGATAAGAATGCTCGATCATCAGGTTTTCTTCATATTCAAAGTGGAACTTAACAAATTTTTCTAGCTTTTCTACAATCTGCAGCATATTCAGATAATTGAATTCTTTCCTGTGAATTATTTCCTCTATCTCATTTAAAATTCTGATCCACACCTTATGCTGCTCATCAATCTCCTGATTGCCTACCGAATAGACAACATCCCATTCCAACATGTTTACCCGCTTCCTTCTTTCGATATTTCGTAGTTGTTATCTTCTGATATCCTGTTCATAATGTCTATCATTATAATATTCGAAAAATCGACAATATGCAATCATATTTAAGTAAAAAACGCTTTGGTATTTGCAGGTATCTATTCTCACTGCGGGCTTTTAAAACAATCCGCAATTACAGGAACATGTACCGGAAGGTATTCTCCAGGCACAGCGCACCGTACCCCAGGGTGCGGTTGGGATATACCGTCTCAATCCTCAGATGCCGGGCGCCGTTAATCAGATAGGCTTTCATCTTCTCTCCATAAAGAAAAGGATCATTGCCCTCTACGATTCCCCACTGCATCAGAAGGGCCGCGCTTCCGGTCACGAAGGGAGTCGCCATGGAGGTTCCCGAACGGATCGCATAACCGCCGCCGGGCGCGCAGGAATTAATATTCACGCCGGGTGCCACCAGATCCGGCTTTATCTCCATGTTTCTGGTGTAACCCCTCCCTGAGAATGGTGCATAGCTGTCCGTATAAGCGTTATAGGCACCCACAGTGATCGCCCTGTAGGCTGTGGAGGGAATGGTCAGCGTCGTATATTCCGAGGGCAGGAGGAACCTTGTGGCGGGATTCTTGGCTCCGCCGGCAGGCAGCCACATATCAAAATTACCCACGACGATCCGCTGGGGCACCAGCTCGAACCTCCATATCCCCGAATTAATATATGTTCCGGTGGGTATCAGCTCAATATAAATCTCCTGCTGCGCATTGTAAGGAGTCGGATCCCCGTAATATACCAGGATCTGTGTCTGCGCTATGGTAAATTGCTGGGTTCCCAGTATTCTTGGTATAGGGCCCACCCGTGTTCCGTTGGGCGCTGTAATAACAATATCAAAATGGTCAAAATAGTTCTTCCATATCTGAATATTTAAAGAAAATTCGAATTCACTCACAGCCAGCTCCACCACATGGCTGGCACCCATGCGTAAAATCCCGCTGGCGTGGTTTCCCGACGCACCTTCATTCCCGGTGCCGATGACTATATTGGCCTTCCAGGTCTCCGCTATGTCGTTCACAAAGCTTTCCAATAATGTGGTTCCGTTATGGGCGCCGTAATTATTGCCGAAGCTGATATTTATAGCGATGGGCATACCCATTTCAATGGCATAGCGCATAACATAATCAAGCCCCTGCATGAGCTGTGTGGTACGGGGAAAGGATTCGCCAACGGAAGAGCCAAGTTTAACGATAACCAGCCTGCTTAAGGAAGCGACGCCACGGTATAAGCCGTTGCTCGCTCTGCCATTGCCGGCCGCAATCCCTGTTACATGGGTCCCGTGACCGGACAGGTCCGTACTGGGTACAATCTCCATCCGCTGCGGCATGGGAGCCTGCAATGCCTCGTTGATCTGCTCACTGGTATAGAGCGTGCCAAGATCATAACCCTCCGGAGGATTGCCGGGAATGGTCTGGTCCCACAGTACATCGATTCTGGTGG
Organism: Bacillota bacterium; assembly: GCA_023424995.1. Lineage (GTDB taxonomy): Bacteria > Bacillota > Clostridia > Lachnospirales > Lachnospiraceae > Mobilitalea. The sequence goes on from JAFADH010000090.1 coordinate 12,973, forward strand.
TCCCATCATCATTTATGAAATCCGGATGGGAATAATCGATCCCGGAGTCAATAACTGCCACCAGAACACCCTCTCCGAACAGGTTATAGGTGGAGGTCTGAAGCGGATTAATGCAGGAGGCTGTCCTTCCTTCATTTACTTCATAGTAAAGCCTCTTGGGCATCTCGACGAACTCGATCTCCTCATAATCGGACAAGCGGTCGATCAGATTCTCCGGCATGATTAAGACAGCATAGCCATTCATAAGCTCCACCACTGATATTCCAAGCTCCTCCCTGATTCGATCCAGGGATCCGTGGAATTTGACGATGAGCTCCCATAGATTGGTATCCGGGATAATGCCGACATCCAGATTCGTGGTTCTGCCTCTTTGTATGGGCGTTATATCTAATGCCAGGTTCAGCTGGTTTTCCAGCTTCGCATTGGGAGCAGAATTATTCTGCATACAACATACTCCTGCTCTACTTGGTTAGTTTATTATATGCGGGGATGTATCCGGTAAATACCATAAGGACATAATCGCGTACGGGTATAATAATTCATATGCTCTGACTGTCGAAATTCATAAATCCGATATATAATCCGTTAAAAGCTTCATCGCCGGACAGATGCAGCTCTTCTGCAACGGCAAGGATATGCTCCATATGCCGGTCCGCTTCTGCATCAGAAAGGCAGCGGGTGGCGCCGTCCAGAGAGCTGTTGCCGATTGCCTTCGTCTTATGATACAGCTCCCCGGGCAGTAATCCCATATGGACTGCTTTTTTAATATCCATCCGGTATCCGAAGCCGCCTGCCAGATATACCGTATCAAGCTCCTCATAGGAGGTGCCATAGCGCCGGATCAATATCTCAATTCCCGCACGGATCGCTGCCTTCGCCAGCTGGAGTTCCCGGATATCCTTCTGTGTGAATCGGATTGCCTTACCATTAACATCGGCGGCCACCGTGTAACCCTGTTCAAAATATTCCTCACACAGCAGGCCTGTTTCATCCATGAGGCCGGCTTTTAATAATTCGGATGCGATCTCTATGACACCTGTTCCGCAGATTCCGACGGGGGATTTATCGCCAATCGTTTTGCAGATCGGAACATTTCTCTGTATTGTCATCCCTCTGATGGCACCCGGAATACTTCCGACGCCGTATTCGATGTTGCCCCCTTCAAATGCCGGTCCGGCTGCGGCAGAGGTTACCATGATTCTGTCTTTATTACCGATTGCCATCTCCGCATTGGTTCCAAGGTCAAGGAACAGACAGGGCTTGTCCCTGCGGTCAAAATCACAGGAATATAAGCCGGAGACAATATCTCCTCCCACAAAGGCCGAGATGCCGGGGAGAAGGGTCACCTTTGCCCGGAACTCCTCCCTGGCAAATACATCGGCAAAGGGTAATGTGATCCTGCCGATATCCACCGGTCGATAAGGATATACTCCAAGTGTTTCGCAGGAATAACCCAACAGCAGATGCCCCATGGCAGTATTGCCGGCTACGGCGATCCGGGTAATTCTATTCCCCGACACTCCCGGTGTTATATGAGATACCTGTTCCGAAACAGCTTCCGTCTTATTTTCCGAAAGCGTTTTATTATCAATGAATGCCTGTTCAATCCCCGGAGCAGTCCCTGATCCTGTTCCCGGCTCCGTACCGGCTTCTCCGGTCAGCCATCGGATCCCCTCCAGAAGATCTCTTTGTATACAGGTCCTCAGCAATTCCTGCTTCCCCTCCGCCGAGGCCTTTATTCTTGTTATGATATCGGCTCCGTAAGCCCGCTGGCGGTTCACGGCCGTATAGGTACGAAGGACCTGATTGTCACTAATGCGAACCAGCCTTAAGGCCAGAGTCGTGGTTCCCATGTCAATTGCTATGGCATAGCCACTGTTCTCTGCGGTCAGCTTATCCATACCGCCGTCTTCCACTTGTATGCCGCCCGATGATTTCCCGGTTTGTCTGCACTCACCGGCCGGCATCCCATGCCGGTGATCCGCAGAGCCTCCTATTACCTCAAATTCATCCTCTTCCGCTTCTGCCAGGGATACCGTACATGCCTCCTTCGGGTATGCCCCGCAGGCCAAACGGTATCCCTCCTTAAGCTCCTTCGGACTTAATCGGGTGCGGTCCCAGGCAGTGGCCTCCAGTATCCCTTCCCTCACCTGAAGCTTGCATTTCCCGCAGGTTCCCCTGCCTCCGCAGGATGCGCTGATATAGACACCCTGCTTTTGCATCGCTTCCATCAGGCTGCTCTTGCCGTCATATTCAAGCCGGACCGGTTCTCCCCTGCCATGTACGGTCACCATAATACGGAATTCACTCATTGTATCCCCTTCCGCCGTATAATTTGTATTATTTTAAATCCATCATATCACTGGTTGATTCCAGTCTCAAGCCTAATTATAGCCCGGTTTTCTGAAATTGTTAAGGTATCACCTGCAAAATATACCTCCGATAATATTATCCGGCAAAGGAATAATAAGCTTCCATTACCCAGGCTATCCGTCCTGCTTATAAGCATTTGTATTATATTTATATAATATAAGTTGATTAATATCATATCCTGATTCCTGTCAGCCGGTGCATAACAGGAAAACTGCAGTTTTTCACATGATATTACGCTAATTATGTACATTGTCCCCTTGTTCCGGGATATGCTATACTGGAGGCAGCTATATATTATACAAGGAGGTTTGCAAATGAGCGGCAAATTAAAAGCATTTCATACCAGCATGGGTCCGGCAAGATGCGCTGTAGACTTAAGTGTCGGCAGCGAGAGGGGCAGCTATGTGAATCAGGATTATATCCTTCATAAGCTGGGACGGCCCCATAGAGCAGTCAACCTGATGTATTGCTATTATCCCCTGGATAAGGGATGGCCGGTACGCGCCAGCGTCGCCCATTCCGGTGAGGAGGTATCCTTTGCCTGGGATTGTCCTTATGATGATTATTTTACCTATAAGGGCGGTCTC